>JAJCYU010000161.1 GCA_029262755.1 Anaerolineae bacterium | reverse complement strand
AGACCGGAAGAAGGGCGAAGGGGCGCCGGCCAGGACTCGTGCATGGTGAGGTACGCCGGCGGGACGCTGCCGTCCGGACACGACCACGTGACCAGCGCCGAGACGGGAATGTCGACGCCCCACTGCTGGGGGCCATCCGGCACGACGCGGCGAATGGTCGGCACGCATTCTTGTTGCCCCTGCGCCAATAGGCTCACCCGTTCTTGCGAGGTGCCAGTGAGCAGACAACCGGCAAGGGTGGCCAGGCACGCCCATGTGCGGCGGCGCGGGAATCTGCGCTTGCCGAGCAAGGCCTTCACGTCGAACGCAGCGTGCGATGCGCGCGCCGCACGCCCTCGTCGAAGTGGGCGCGCACTTCATCGGCCGTCCACCATGCTGCGGCCGTCGATTCGCGCGGGTCGATGCATATCGCGGACGCGGATTCGGTCACGAAAGCGAAGCGAAGATCGAAATGCTCGTGCGCGGCGGTCGTGCCGTGGGCGGGAATCGGGTGGACGTCGACGTCAAGCAGGGCGCGTCCGAAAGCGGGATGCGGTCGCAGGTCATCCAGCCCTGTCTCTTCGAGCGCTTCGCGCAGCGCGGCCGGCCACGGGGAGCGATCGTCGTCCGCATGTCCGCCGGGTTGTAGCCACATCCCCAACTTGCGATGACGCAGCAGCAGCAAGCGTCCCGCGGGGTCGAGGATGAATGCGGAGGCCGTGAGGTGCCCACGCGGATTCTCGCGCGCATAGGGATCCGCGTGGGAAGCGACGAAGCGACGGATCCGTTCCGTGTGTCGTCGCTCCCTCCCATCGGCGGGCACATGAGCGGCGAGCAACCGTTCGAGGTCTCGTCGCAACGGCCCCGGCAGGGGGCTCGGAGGCGGACGCAAACCGACTGTGCCCGCGGTCGTCCTTTCGGAGACCCTCGCCGCGGCCGCGCGCGCAGGTGGGATGAGAGCGTCTAGGTCCACTGGATCCGTCCACACGTGCGAGTCGAGATTCGAGATGGCCACCGTTTCGAGAGCATAAGGGGTTGGTCGTCGGGGTCCAATTGAGCGTTCACAGCAGGGATTCCTCGCCGTGCGCACCACGGCACTGCTGTTCGGAAGCGGGTGGCCCTAGGTACTGCGCGTACGCTGCACGATTGCTGTCGTGGTCTCAACACGCCATGGTTCCCTGTACGGACTCCGCAGGCGTTCACTCGAAAGCGAGGCCACGCGATGGCAGCCGGAAGTATTAATCGACGCACCGTATACGTGGCCGTCATCGTACTTCTCGCAGCCCTAGCCTGGCTTGCGTGGCGTGCGGTCCGGAGTCGAATTAATCTCGCGGGTTTCCTTGGCACGGGTGCGCCGGTCACGCTCACCGCCCCGGCCGGCTTTCAGGTCGAGCTCTTCGCGAAAGGGCTATCCAATCCGCGCCTGCTTGCGGTTTCTCCGGAGGGCGAGATCCACGTAGCGGACCGCGAGGCCGGCAGCGTCCTCGCATTGCCGGATGAGGACCGTGATGGCCGTGCGGACGATATTCGCGTAGTCGCATCGGGTCTGGATCGACCTCATAGCCTGGCATGGCACGAGGGCGCTTGGTACGTCGGCGTCCCAACCGGGGTGATCCGACTGGATGACCGAGACGGTGACGGAATCGCCGAAGGGCGGACCCCCATCGTGGATGATGTGCCGAGTGGCGGATTCCATCGAACCCGAACGGTGGCCTTTCTGCCCGACGGGAGGATGGTCCTCGCCGTTGGCTCCAGCTGCAACGTGTGCCAAGAGGACGATCCGCGGCGCGCCGCGATCGTCGTGTATCCAAATGCGAGCGGCGGCGAAGGCGACATCTTCGCCCGCGGCTTACGCAACGCCGTCGGCCTTGCGATACGTCCGGGCACGGCGGAACTTTGGGCAACCAACAATGGGCGAGACCTGCTCGGCGACGACGTGCCGCCGGAAACGCTCAACCATGTGCAGCAGGGGCAGGACTTCGGTTGGCCGCGCTGCATCAACGGCCGTGTCGAAGATCCGGACGAGGGTGGGCCGGGGGCCTGTGACAACATCGCGTTGCCGGCGGTGGAGTTTCAGGCCCATAGTGCGCCCCTCGGGCTTAGCTTCTACGAGGGCGAGGGATGGCCGGCGGAATATCAGGGCGATGCATTCATCGCCAATCATGGTTCCTGGAATCGCAGTGAGCCAACGGGCTACCACATCATGCGCGTGCCCTTCGAGGACGGCCGCCCCACAGGCGAGACGGAGGTCTTCGTTCAAGGTTGGCTTGCACGTGACGGTAGCGTCGCAGGGCGACCGGCCGGCGTTGTGTTCGGCACCGACGATGCCCTCTACATCTCCGACGACAAGGCGGGGCTCATCTACCGGGTCGCGCCTACGCCATAGATGCCCGGATTCGACCACTCAACCGGGCGGGACCGCCTTCTGCATCTCTTCGAGCAACGGCGCCGCGGCGCCAATCAACGCAAACTGCAAAGCATCGAAGGCGAAATGGGCCAACACGACCGGAGCGATGCTGCGCGAGCGGACGTACACGATCGCCAACACGATGCCGAGCAGGCTCGCTTGCACGATGCCGAGCACGCCCTGAGCGCCGTGCAGCGACCCGAAGATCACGGCGGAGCCGAGGATCGCAGGCCACCACCGTCCCGTGAGGCGGTGCAAGTAGGGCACGAGCAAGGCGCGAAAGATCAGCTCCTCATGCAGTGCGACCGCGATCAGGAGCACGATCGTGATACGCGGATCACCAAGGTCAAGAGATCCGAGGACATCGGCCCGTTGCTGCGCGTCCGACATCATCGCGTCCCGTCCACCGGGGGCGACGACGAGGCTGAGCCCGATCAACGCGATGGCCGAGGCGAGGAGCGTTCCGTACATGGCTGCCAGACCCGCGCAACCCCAGCCGAGTAGGGGCGAAGGGCGGGGGAGCCACAGGCCGAAACGCCGCCACGGGATTCGCCGGAAGCGCGCGAGAACGATGAGCACGAACAGCGCGAGACCCACCTGTATCCATTTCGCGATCGCAAGCCCGTCGAGCGCGACCTTCTGCTCTCCGCCCAGTTCGGGCGCCCAAAACACGCTGCTCGCCTGGGGCAAGACTACGAGCAAACCCAGAATCCAAGCCAGGTCCAGCGCGGCCTGGCGCCGGGTAATCGTGCTGGGCAGCACGGTCTCGCGGCCGGAATCTTCGCTGCGCTCATGGATCGCGGGTTCGGACGGATCCTCGACAGGCGACATCGCGAGGTCCGCCTCCTCGACAGGCAACTCGTCTTCGGTATTGGTCACAACACTCTCCCCGCGTGGCTCCGCGGGATGGTAGCACCGACTCGCAGGCAGGCCTGCTGCACGACGAGCTCGGCGGCAGGGCGGGATGACCGGTGGCGAAGCCACTCCTATACTGTCGGATCCAAAGACTACTCTAGGAACGTGCCCATGTTCGCAGAATCGACCCCGACCGTCGGGTCGTTGCCCATGCCCGAGGTCGATCGCCGTGCGCTCGAAGATCGCGTCCGCGCCCATCTCCTTGAGCGCCTGCCGGAGTCGTTGAACCTGCTTCGTGATCTCGTGACGACCAACAGTTTCACGCGTCGTCCGGAAGGCGTGAACGCCGTAGCCGAGCGAACCGCCACGGCGTTTGCAGATCTCGGCTTTGCATCGAGCGGCGTGGCAAGCGCCCATCCGGCCTACGGCGACCATTTGGTGCTTCGCCGCGAGGGGACAGGCCCGCAGCTCGTCGGCATGGTGTCGCACCTCGACACGGTCTTCACCGTGGCCGAGGAGCAAGCCAACAACTTCCATTGGCTCGACGAAGGCGCGCGCATCTACGGGCCGGGCACGATCGACATCAAGGGCGGCACGGTCATGATGTGGCTCGTGCTCGATGCACTCCGGGCCATCGAGCCGGCGCTGTTTCAGGCGACGAGTTGGCGGTTGCTGTTCAACGCGGCGGAAGAGGAACTGGCCGCCGATTTCGGACCGCTCGTGCGCGAGGAGCTGGACGGAGCGGCGGCCTGCCTCGTATTCGAGGCGTGCCGTGCGGTGGACGAAGACGGCGAATCCCTCGGGCCGGGTTCCGACGAGGTCGCCGAGGTGCGCGTCGTTTCCCACCGCAAGGGTATGGCGACCTTCGACATCGAGGTGCACGGTCGCTCGTCGCATGCCGGAGGCGCCCATGCGGCCGGCGCGAACGCCATCGTGCAGTTGGCGCGCGTAATCGACCGTGTGGCGGCCTTGACCGACTACGAGCGCGAGCTGACCGTCAACGTTGGTGTCGTGCAGGGAGGCACCGTGGTCAACCGCGTACCACACCATGCGACGGCCCGATTGGAGATGCGCGCCTTCGATACCGAGGTATTGGACGATGCGATCGCGGCCGTGCGCGCGATTGCGGAAACGGCGGATGTTGCGAGTGCCGGCGACGGTTTCTTATGCCGCATCGACGCGCGACTACGGCGCCGCATCCCGCCGTGGCCGGCCAACGACGCGTCGAAGGGGCTCGCCGCGATCTGGGAAGAGACCGCGCAGCAAACGGGTATGGCACTGCGGGCTGTGGCGCGCGGCGGGTTGTCGGACGGCAATCTGGTTTGGGACAGCGTGCCGACCCTTGACGGCCTCGGCCCGCACGGTGGCAACATGCACGCGAGCGAACGGGATCCCGCGCAAGGCAAGGAGCCCGAGTTTGTGCGACCAGCGTCGTTCGTGCCCGTCGCCTTGGTCAACACCCTGGCGCTACGTAGCCTATTGCTCGGTCGCTCCGAGCAGGAGCACGGCGCATGATCGACCTCGACCAATATTCGACGCGCCATCCGTATCTGGGCTTCGACGCGCCACGTGAGCGCGTCCTACGCATCACGATGAGCCGGCCGGATCGGCTAAACGCCGCCGATCACAATATGCACGGCGACCTGGCGAGCGTTTGGCGCACGATCGACGAGGATGAAGCCGTGTCCGCGGTGATCTTGCGTGGATCGGGCCGCGCATTCTCCTCGGGCGGCGACCTCGACCTCGTCGAGGACATCGCCAACGACTTCGCCGTTCGCAGCCGGTTGTGGAAAGAGGCGCGCGACCTGGTCTACAACGTCATCAATTGCTCGAAGCCCATCGTTTCCGCCATGCACGGCCCTGCCGTTGGCGCCGGCCTCGTTGCCGGCCTGCTCGCCGACATCTCGATCGCGGCGCGGTCGGCGCGCATCATCGATGGTCATACACGGCTCGGCGTGGCGGCGGGCGATCACGCGGCGATCGTGTGGCCCTTGCTGTGCGGCATGGCCAAAGCCAAGTACCACCTGTTGCTGTGCGAGCCCGTCGACGGCGCGGAGGCAGAACGGATCGGGTTGGTCTCGCTGTGCGTAGAGGACGACGAGTTGGAAGAACGCTCGTTGCAGATCGCCGATCGTCTCGTCGCCGGCGCGCCGAGCGCCATCCGCTGGACCAAATACGCGCTCAACAACTGGCTGCGGATGGCGGGCCCGACCTTCGATACTTCGCTCGCGTTGGAGTTCCTGGGCTTCACCGGACCCGAGGTGCGAGAAGGACTCGCGAGCCTGCGCGAGAAGCGTCCCGCGGACTACGATCCGAGTTCGCCGTTGTAGTGCTCTAGCGTCAAGGTGGAAGTAGCGGTGGCCGAACCCGGATGATTCAGTGCAACCGCGTCCTAACCCTCCAAGGCCAAACGCACCATGAGCTCCACACCCGTGGCCAACGCGTCGTCGTTGAAATCGAAATCCGGCTGATGCAGCTGCGGCGAAACGCCGTCCTTTGGCTCCAGCCCAAGGAAGTAGAAGCAAGCGGGGACGGCGTCGCCGTAGAAGGCGAAGTCCTCCGCACCCATCGTCGGCCTTGCGACGACGCTCGTCCGTTGCTCTCCGAACGCGCCGCGCGCAATCTTCAGCACGCGCTCAGCCAGCTCTGCGTCATTGCGCGTCACGGGGAATCCCTGCTCCCAGGTCACGGTGGCCGTGCAACCGAGCCCGGCCGCAACGTCCTGCGCGATAGTCTCGATCCGTTCGACCAGCCGCTCCCCGACCTCGTTGCGTAGGGCGCGAATCGTGCCTCCGAGTTGCGCCTCGGCGGCGATAATGTTGTGCGCCGTGCCCGCGTGCATCGACGCCACCGTCACGACCGCGGCGTCGAGCGGATCGACGTTGCGCGCCACGACGGTCTGGAGCGCCGTGACAACGTGGGCGGCGGCCAGCAAGGGATCTCGCGTTTTCTCCGGCAGGGCCGCATGACCGCCTTGCCCGCGTACGCGGATCTGAAACTGTCGGCACGCCGCCAGCAGCGGACCGGGTCGCGTGCCGACGTGACCGACGGGCATCGAAGGCCAGCCGTGCAATCCGTAGATCCGACTTGCCGGGGGTCCGATCCCACCGCCGGTCTCTCCGGCCAACGCACCGTCCTCCACCATTCGTTGCCCGCCCGCGCCGCCTTCCTCCGCCGGTTGGAACACGAAGGTCACGGGCCGGATCCGGTCGGGCAGGGCCGCAAGGACTCGGGCCGCGCCGAGGAGGATTGCCGTGTGCCCGTCATGCCCGCATGCGTGCATCACACCATCGTTGCGAGAGGTCCACGTCCGACCTGTCGCTTCGTGAATGGGCAGCGCATCCATGTCGGCCCGCAGCGCCACCACGTCGGGGGCCGAGGCCTCCGCATGGCCGCCGGTTGCCGGCAAATGGGCCACGATGCCGGTTCCACCAGCCAGGCCCGCTCGATAGGGCACGTCCATCGCGTCCAGCTCGCGTCGCACAAGTGCGGCCGTAGCGTGCTCTTGATACATGAGCTCGGGGTATTCGTGCAGCTCATGTCGCAATGCAACGACGTGCGGAAGCACGCCGTGCACGATGGATTCAAGGGCTATTCTTGTCATGGGAGTGCTCCAGCCGCGTGCAAGCATTCGCCCGCAATATGCGTCACGTACGCGTACCTAGGCGAGGGAACGGGAACGGAGCCGGCGAAGGACCTGCCACACACGACCCCATTTCTGCGCGGTCTTCGCCCTAGCTGCTTTAGGGCTCGCCCGGTAACAAGATCCGCAGACCGAGGGCGCCGCAGTGGCGTTCCGGTGATTCGCGGTGACGAGGGAATAGCAGCGTAACTGCCGAGGAACAGCCCTCCGCTGGGGCGACACGGCGGTGGCCAAATCGCGGAGATTATTATCGGGCGAGCCTTTAACGAACAAGGGCGCGGAAGGGACTCGCGTCTCCCACGCCCTTGCCCGGGGAACAAGATGCAGCATCGCCAGCATACCGCATGAAGAAAGGCCGCGCAAGGGTGAATTTCGCGGGCGAAACATCACACCATGAGGCCCCATCGTGAAGCCACGGCACGACCAATCCCGCGGCCGGCCGAGCGACGCAGCTCGGAGGCCCTGCTCAGCACGTGGCCGTGTGTTGGTGCCTCCACGCCCTCGTGATACGCTCCGCCGCCGATAGCGGCCACGAACAACGGCGAAGTCCATCCGTCAGCATTTCTAGGTGCAAGGGACACGTGAGCAGGTCATGAAGACTCCACAAGACAGCGCGCTCGTCGTCCTGTTTCTTTGGGATGTGCCGGGTGCAGTGCGAGCTCGGTTGCAGACTGGCGCCGGTGGTATGGCAAGGCTCATATTCCCGGAGGCAGGCAGCCGGGACGCGGTACTGGAAGCAGCCCCGCAAGCGCATGTGCTCGTGGGTTGGCGGCCGGACGAAGAGCTCCTGAAGGCAGCGTCGAAGCTCCGATTCTGGATCAACCCGGGCGCGGGCGTACAGCATGTGGCCCCACCGCTTCGGCTGCTGAATGAAGGGCGGAGCGTGCCCGTGCGTCTGATCAACGGGCACGGCAACAGCTACGCAACGGCGCAAGGCGCCGTCGCGCTCCTGCTCGCGTTGAGCAACCAAATCGTGCGCCATCATCAGTGGCTTGCGGACGGCGCGTGGCGCAAAGGCGACGCCGATGCGCCTTCGGTCCATCTGCGGGGCCGGACCGTCGGCCTGCTTGGCTACGGGGCAGTCAACCGCTGGGTCCACACCATGCTATCGGGATTCGATCTGCGCTTCGCGGCTCTTCGAACGAGCTGGACATCGGAGGAGCGCGAGCGCGGACCGGGAGAGGCACAGATCGACCCCGCGACCCCCTTGTCCCGATTCACCCCCGTTCAACTCGCGGATTTCCTGGATACCGTCGACGTGCTCGTGACCGCCCTGCCCTTGACGGACCGGACGCAGGGCATGCTCGGCGCTCGTGAGCTCGCGCGTCTCGGGCCCCATGGTCTGCTCGTACACACCGCACGCGGCCCCATTGTCGACGAGGCGGCACTGTACGCAGCGTTGGCCGACGGCACGATCGGTGGCGCCGCCATCGACGTATGGTGGAACTACAAGCCCGACTCGGACGACGCGGGCCGCGCCTTTCCCTTCGACGCGGTCGCGCATCCGTTTCATGCGTTGCGCAACGTGGTGCTCAGCCCGCATCGAGCGGCATCGCCCTTCGGCGATCTGGAGCGTTGGGATGAGGTAGTCGAGAACATCCGCCGGATTGCTGCGGACCGAACGCCCTTGAATCTGGTCGATCTCGAGCGCGGCTATTGAACGGTCATCGCAACGCGGTCGCGGCGACGATCGCGATCTGCCTAAGCGTGGTCGCGACCGGGTCGACATTTGCCGCGGATGGTTCACTCTACCTGCCCTGGGTACACACGCCGCGCGTCCCTCGCGTCACCCGCGTGACGGCCGACCCGCCCCGCGGACTCCACGCCGCTCCGCTCCACGTCGCGTTGCACACCAATACTTCGGATGCAACGATCTATTTCACCCTAGACGGCTCCAGTCCGCGGGCGAGAGCGGACGCGCGTACGGACGCGGGGGTCGGCGGCTCGACCGCGGACGAGGGGAGCGACGTAGTATTCGAATACGCGCGTCCCGTGCTCGTGGCGCAGACGACGGTGATTCGCGCCTTTGCGCGCCGACGCGGATGGCTCGATAGCGAGGTAGGCACGTGGACGTTCATCCTCCCGGCCGCCGTCGCCCACCAGCCGCCCTTACCCCCAGGCTGGCCGAGCACGTGGGGGCGCTACCAGGAGAGCCACCTCCAGGGTCAGTTCGTCGCGGCCGACTACGCTGTGGATCCACGTGTTGCGCGCACGGAGACCGAGGCCGGCGCCTCGTCGTGGCGGTCCGCGCTGCGGGCCCTGCCCTCCTTGTCACTTGCCTTGGAGCCGGGCGATCTCCACGACCCCGTACGTGGCATCTACGCCCGTCCCACAGAGCGCGGCGTCGCGTGGGAGCGCGCGGTATCGGCCGAATGGCTACCGCCCCCAGGCTCGGCGGAAGCACCGTTTCAGATCGACGCCGGCCTGCGGGTTGCGGGCAATGCGAGCCGCAAGCACGTTTCGACTCCCAAGAAAAGCTTTAGCCTTCGCTTCACGCGGCGCCACGGTCCCGCCAAGCTTGAATACCCACTGTTCGCCGGTTCGCGGGTCAGCCGCTTCGACGTCCTGCGTCTGCGCGCCGTGTTCAACGATTCCATGCTGTACGTGCCGGACCGAGCCCAGTACATGCGGGATCGTTGGGCGCGGGAGACGCAGGCCGCGATGGGCATGCTGGCCGCTCGAGGTCGATTCGCCCATGTGTATCTCAACGGTCTGTATTGGGGCGTCTACGATGTGAGCGAGGAGCCGACCTCGGACTTCGTAGCGGCGCACCGCGGCGGAGACCCCGACTTGTGGGATGTCGTCAAGCCCACCGCCGGCGGAGAGGACGGGATCGAGGACGGTACGCGGGCCGCGTTCGACGCCCTTCTTGCCGCGCGCGACAAGCCGGGCAACGCGGGCCTGCGCGAGATCCACCGTCTGTTGGACGTGGACGCGTACATCGACTTCAGCCTCCTGCAGATGTTCGTCGGCAATGCGGAGTTCGGCGACAACTGGCGCGCGGCGCGGCGCAGGGACGCGCCGGATGGCGACGGCTTTGTCTTCTTCGTATGGGATTTCGAGAACGTGCTCGACCTGCTGTCGCCGCGCCATCGCTTTCACGATGCCAAGGTGCGTGTGGACGTCGCCGACAGCTACGGTGTCGGCGGCCTGCATGGTCGGTTGCGTCAGGATCCGAACTATCGGCTGCGCTTCGCGGACCGGGCCGAACGACACTTGGCAGCGAGCGGAGCGCTCTCCGCGGCGCGCAGCATGGCCCGCTATCGCGCGCTTGCCGCGCGCCTCGATCTGCCGATCATCGCGGAATCTGCGCGTTGGGGTGACCATCCGCCATCGGCGCTGGCGTTGACCCACGGGGCGGAGATCTGGGAGGATTTCTGGAGAATGGCGGGCGTTGGCGCACCCGTGACCCGGGACGGTGTATGGCGGCCCGAAGTCGAGCGCGTTGTCGCGTTTCTGGCAGAACGGCCCGCCACCGTCCGCTCTCAGCTCTGCCGCGAGGGTCTCTATCCGGCTGTCGTCACCCCTCGGATTGAGGCCGAGCCCAATGCCGAGCCCGAGCCTCACCGATTGCCGACAGCCGTACGCGTGCTTCCTGGTGATCCGGCACGAAGCTGCCCGAATGCCCGCTCCGGTATTGCGTGGTATACCGTGGACGGCAGCGATCCGCGTATGCCGGACGGATCGTTCTCGAGTTCGGCCCGACCGGCGGAAGGAAAGATCACCATGCCGGTGGGTTCCGGGATGGTGCGCGTGCGCGCCCGAGCGCGTGCCGGCGCGACGTGGAGCGCCCAGGTGGAGGCGCGCTTCGGGATCCCGGACGTGCGCATCAGCGAAATCCACTACCACCCATCCGACGGCGACGGCGACGGCGACGGCGCGGGGTCCACGGAATTCCTCGAGCTGCACAACTACGAGCCGCTCGCGATCGACCTGTCCGGATGGCGCGTGCGTGGAATCGGGTTGACGTTTCCCGCGGGTGTCACGATCGGCGCGCACGACTACGTTGTGGTCGCGCGCAACCCGGGAGCGCTGCAACGCTTCGCCGGGCTCGACCGCACTCCACTCGCATACCCCGGCAGCTTGAGCAATTCCGGGGAGCGGCTGAGCCTGGAATCCGCCAAAGGCCACGTGGTCCATGCCGTGCGCTATCGCGACGACGGAGCCTGGCCGCGCGCGGCGGATGGCGAGGGTCCGAGCCTCGTGCGCGAGTCCGGTGCGTCGGCCGGCACGGCGGACGATCCCGAGACGTGGCGCGGCTCCGCCTCGTTCGGCGGCAGCCCTGGGCATCCCGATCCGCAGCAGCCCCCGCTGGTTGTGATCAACGAGCTGCTCGCCGACGCGTCACCGGCTCGCCAGGGCATCGAGCTGCTGAATCTTGGCCGAACCACGGCGGATCTGCGGGGTTGGCAGCTGCGCGATGCACGTACCAACGGTGCAACCGCGGTCCTACCCGCCTTTTTGCGGTTGCAGCCCGGTGAGCGCATGGTGATCGGTGGGCCGGCGCTGAATGCGGAAGGAGCCGGAGGCGCGGGCGACCAAGCATCGCCGATCCTCGACGAGCGGGGAGGCACGGTCTTGCTCGTCCCCAGGGGCGCGAGCGGGCCGACGGGCGATGTCCGCGGCGCGACCTACGGGCCTCAGGCGCCCAACGTGTCGTGGGGCCGTCATCGAAGCGCAGCGGGTAGCCATTTCTCTGCGCTGCGCGATATCACGATGGGCGGTGAGCCACCGGCCGGCTTGCCGCGCGAATCGTTCCGTGGCGGCGCACCGAACGCCGCGCCGTTGCCGGGGTCCGCTGCGATCGCGGAGATCCAGATCCGGCCGGCCTACGAAGCGGATCCTCGCGCGGACGAATTCATCGAGCTTCGCAACCTCGGGGAGGACACCCTGGCCCTCGCACCCGGACCCGCGGGCGGCGGCGGCGAAACGTGGGCGTTCATCTCCGGTGTCCAGCTGCGCTTTCCTCCAGGCGCGCTCATCGCATCCCGTGGCAGGCTCGTGGTGACGGGCGGCGATCCGGCCGCGTTCCGTGCCCGGCACAACGTGCCACGTAGTGTTCCCGTCGTCGGCCCGTGGTCCGGTCGGCTCGCAGACGAAGGCGAACGCGTGGTCCTCGCGCGGACTCGGCCGGACGCCTCACCTGGCGCTGCCCTCCACGATTCCAGCGCATGGATCATTGTGGACGAGTTGGAGTACAGCGACCGGGCGCCGTGGCCGGTGTCCGAAGGCGTGGGTCTTCCTGCGGGAGGAGCCATGGCCTTCGAGCGCGTCGAGATGCTCCGTTTCGGGAGCGATCCGGCAGCCTGGACGGCCACCGGCGATCGGCTGAGCCCCGGGCGCCCACCGGCGCCCGCGCCCTGATCGGGTCGGCTGTTCCAAGGTGCGATGGGCTAGAATCGCACCGTGCGCCGCTCGTGACGCTGAAGGGTTCCGATCACGGCGCGTTCCGTCGCTCGCATCGTACGTTCCGCTTGGAGGCACACATGCTTCGCACCCTGTTTCTGCGCTTCGTCCGCTGGGCCATTGTCGACCGGCATGCCGGTAGCAAGGACATCCCCACGCTCCAGCGCGAACTTGAAACGAATGCAAAATTCGTCGCCGATCGCATCGGCGCCGGCGCAGACACGCCCAAGAATCGCGCCCAGACGGCCCATTTGATCGGAATCGAAGTGTGGGCCCAACGCCGACTTCGTGTTGCCCTCGGCGAAGCCTTCAACGACGAAGAGTATGACGGGTACCGGCCGGCGGATGACCTCTCGCTGCGTGCCTTGCACGATGTCTTCCTCGACGCGCGACACAACACGCTCGTGCTTGCGGCCGAGCTGCACGATGCAAACGTCGATCCCGCGCACCGCGTCGCCCACAACACATTCGGTCCATTGGCTGTTCGCAGTTGGCTGCAATACCTGATCGGCCATGGTCGTTTTGAATCCAAGCGCCTCAAGCCGGGGACCGCGCCAGGAACCTGATCGCGATGGATACCACCTATCGATCGCACGTCGTTGCGCGATCAGGAGGAACCGCGGTCCCAGAGGGCGCCCGACCGCTGCCCAGCTCCGAACGCCGCGCCATTTCGAGCCGCCGGCGCCGTCCGCAACGCAATCGCTGGTTGCGACGTGCCGGCGTGCTCTGCTCCGCGGTGCTCGCGCTTGCGGGCAGCACTGCGCTCGCGCTCTGGCGAAGCGGCCTACCGCAACTCGAGGGCGAAGCCCTGTTGCCTGGACTCGCATCACCGGTGGAGATCCGCCGCGACGCGTTCGGCATTCCCCATATCGTGGCCGGCTCCGATCACGATGCCGCGATGGCGCAAGGTTGGGTGCACTCGCAGGATCGACTGTGGCAGATGGAGTGGCAGCGAAGGATCTCCGCCGGGCGGCTGAGCGAGCTGATCGGCGAGGAGACGTTGGACATCGATCGCTTCCTGCGCACGCTTGGCGTACACCGCGCGGCGCAGCGCGCGGCGGAGGAGCTGCCGGAGAGGTCCCGGCGTGTGCTGCAGGCCTATGCCGACGGGGTCAACGCGTATCTGGCGACCTCGCCAAGCCTGCCCCCCGAATTTCGGATCCTGCGCGCGCCCCGGCCAGCACCATGGACGCCGGCGGATTCCATCGCCTGGACAAAGATGTTGGCGTGGAATCTGGGCGGCAACCAGCAGCTCGAGTTGCTCCGCATGCGCATTCACAGAGCGGTCGGATCGGAGCGCGCGGACGAACTTTTCCCGGCTGCACCGTTCCCGGTGGCCCCCTCCGAGGTGCCCGCCCATGGGTCGATCGAGGGGCTGGCGCTGCTCGGCGACCAGCTGCGCGCGCTTGGCGGTTTCGGCAGCTACGATGCGGGCAGCAATGCGTGGGTCGTCGCGGGAAGGCATACCACGGACGGTCGTCCGATCGTTGCAAACGATCCACATCTCGGAGCGCAGTTGCCTTCGCCCTGGTACTTGATCGAGTTGCAAGGCGATCAGCTGCATGTTGCCGGCGCCTCTCTACCGGGTCTACCGCTGATCGCCATCGGCCGCAGCCGCCACGTGGCGTGGGGCCTGACGAACCTCGGCGCGGACGTCCAGGACTGGGTCGTCGAACGTCTCGACCCGGCAACGCCCGATCAGTACCGTGCGAGCGAGGGATGGCGCCCGTTGCTGCTGCGCGAGGAGCGTATCGCCGTGCGTGGCCGACACGAAGAAGAGCGTCTCGTGGTACGCGCCACCCATAACGGACCGCTGCTTTCGGACGTGACGGAGGACGCCGCTTGGGGTGAACTGGCCGAGGAGGCCCCGACCGCGCTCGCGCTTCGATGGAGCGCGCTCGATGGCGGCGACACCACCTTCGACGCCTTCGTCGGCCTGAACCATGCCGTGGACGAAGCCTCGATAGACGCAGCCCTGCGGCAGTGGGTGGCCCCGCCGATGAACGTCGTTTGGGCGGACTCGAAGGGCTCCATCGGCTGGCGCACCACAGGTCGCGTTCCGCGCCGCGCGGATGGTGCCGGCCGTCTTCCGATCCCGGGTTGGCTCGCTGCAGCCGAAGCGCCGCGCTATATCGCCTATGAAGAGCTTCCGGCCGAGACCAATCCCCCGCGCGGATACATCGTGTCGGCCAACCAAAGGCCGCCCGCACCGAGCACCGGCCCGTTCCTAGGCGAAGACTGGGCTCCCCCATTCCGCGCCAACCGGATCGCGCGCACGTTGAGCGCCGCGATCGAGGCAGGCGTCCCACTGGATACAACCCAAATGCGCGCAATCCAACACGATGTGGGCAGTGACTACGCGGCGCGCTTGCGGATGATCCTGCTGCGCGTACCGCTCGACAACGCGACGGATCGGGAACGACGTGCCATGACCATGTTGGCACGCTGGGACGGTGTCAACAGACCGGACGACATCGGCCCTTCCATCCTGCAGGCTTGGCAGCGGCATCTGCTCCTCGCAGTCGTCGACGACGATCTCGGCGCGGATGACGGTCTCGCGTGGCGCGCGGCGGAAGGGCTCCACCGCAGGCAGTCCACGTTCCTGTTGGCCTTGCTCGACTCCTCTCTTCCACGAACGCAGGGCGCGCGTCGAGAAACGGGAATGGTGCGCCCAACGCAACTGGCATCACCGCAACCCAACGTGCTCGGGCCCTTTGGATCGCTCCCAGACGCGCGTTGGTGCGACGATCGCGGGTCGCTTGTGGTCGAATCGTGTGCGGAGACGGCGGCTCGGGCGCTGACCGCCGCCTTGGACGAGCTGGCGGAAATGCACGGGCCGCGCATGGAATCGTGGCGTTGGGGCGATGTTCACCGGACCCAGCTTTCCCACGCACCCCTCTCTCAAGTGCGCTGGCTTCGACCCCTCGTTCATCGCAGCCTGCGGGCGGGCGGCGACGCCTTCAGCCCGAACGCGGGACCGGTAGACTGGTCGGAACCCTACGACCACACCCATATGCCGGGCTTCCGCCAGATCGTGCGTCCCGGCCCTATGGATCACGGAACCGGCCTCATCGAAGGGGAAGGGAATCGAGCCATCGAAAGCGACGACCGTTGGATTTTTGCAGGGGGATCATCGGGCCATCCCGCGAGCGATCACTACGACGATCAGCTCGCCCTCTACGGCCGGGGTGGCGACATAGCCCAAATGTTTGGACGGGAGGAGGTGACGGGTCCCGTACGCATTTTGATACTACGGCCGGATGCCTCGAGGACATCGTGGCTGGACTCCGGGGCGATCCCCAACGTCGAGGGCCTCGCTCACCCGAACCAACTTCGCGCTCCGTAGGATCTCAGCGCTCCCTGTATACCAACTTAGCGTGAGACAATCAGCGCGTGCACATGTACGAACTAGGGCAACGCGATCAGTCGCTTGAGACCCTCCCCGAGGCTCATGAAGGCGAACACCGCTAGGAAGAAGGCCGCGCCGCCCCATAGTGCCAGCCACGGTGTCTGGTAGAAGTTCTGCCATCCTCCAGACAGCAGTTGACCGAGCTCCGGCGTACCCGCCACGGAAACAGCCCACGCGCCTGCTGAATCCGCCCGAGCCACGAACCTCGTTGCGCCGCCATTGAGATAGAAACCGAGGAAACCAAGCTCGCCGAGCAGCAGGAGCGATCCGCCGATCTCGAATGCCGCCAAGATCGGAATCAGCGTTCGCACGTGCGGCACGACATGGCGGCGTACGATAAAGCCCTCCCCGGCACCCAGAGCACGCGCAGCCTCAATGTACGGCGCGTCGCGAATCCCGCGCACACGTACGTGGATGATCGCCGCCGTCGCCGCC
>JAJCYU010000160.1 GCA_029262755.1 Anaerolineae bacterium | reverse complement strand
CGAGTCCGGGCGCGAGCGGCCGGAGGGTGGGGGACGCGGTGGGCGAAACGGTAGGGGTCCGAGACGCGGTGGGGGAAGGCGAGGCCGTGGGCAGCGGTGTGGCGGTCCGCGTCGCGGTCGCGGTGGATGTCGCGGTGGCGGCGCCCGTCGCGGTCCGGGTAGGCGTGGCGCTCGATGTGCGCGTCGCCGTGGCCGTTGGGGTCGACGTCCGCGTGAACGTGGGCATGGGTGGTGGCGGGGGGGTCGAGGTTGCCGTGGCCGTGGGCGCTGCGATCGACGTCGGCGTCGGCGGAACCGGTTGGGTGCCGGTCGGGGTGGGGGTCGGCGACGCAGATGACGACGGCGACGGCAGCGCGGTCACCGTCGGCGACGCGCTTGGTATGGTGGACGTGCCCGTGGACGTGGTTATGGTTGTGGCCGTGGCCGGTGGGCTCGCGACTCCGGTCGTGGCACCGGTCGGTGTTGCCTCCACGGTTGGGCCGGGGGTGGCGGTGGCGGGCGTGCCGGTCGACGTCGGGGCGAGTGTAGTCGCCGCCGTCGGCGTTGGGGGCGTGGAATCAGGCGTGCCGATCGTGGGGTCGATCGTTGGCTCGGCCGTCGCCCTCGTCGGGCTCGCCGTAGCGATCACCGTCGGGGACGCGGATGCAGCCGGAGTCGCGGACTCTGACGGGGACGAGGTCGCTGCACCGGTCGGGGACGCCAAGGGATCCGTGGTCGACGAGGGGCTTGCGATCGGGCCGGCGGTCGGGCTCGGGGACGCGACCGATGTTGCGGACGCGGCGGGCGCTGTTGTCGGGGTCGGCGACGAGGCTGGTGGTGACGTGGTCGCCGTTGCATTTCGCGCCGTACACGCTCTGGTTTGGCCGACCGAGCGCAGCGCGCTGGGCGCCGAAGCGCCACCCGTACGCCGCGACGTTGAGCGGAGCGCTCGCGCTTCCGGGTCGGAGACCAGCACCGCGCCTTCGAGAGCGAGCGGCAAGAAGATGCACGCGACCCGCTCCTCGCCCTGTGCGATCGCGGCGCGTTGATCGCCCTCCGCATTTGGCCGCGCGTCGCGGACAATGGAGGCGGCAGCGAGATGGGCGGCCGCGGGATCGGCGGGCCGACCGGTGGGCGGGACGGCGGACCAGACAGCGGATGCCGACGCCAAGCCGCACAGCCATGCGATCGCGAACGAACGCAGTCGGGCCGACGGTGGGCCGAGCGGCTGCTCGTCCTGCCGATCGCCGGGCGCCGTGCCGGCACCGGGCACGGCGACGCAGACCGCGGCGTCCGGATCGAGCCGCCGAGGCGACTGCGCACGGCGCGATGTCGGCCCCGAACCCTCGGTGAATGCCACCAGCTGCCGCCTCCCCCTGCTCCCCGGCTCGCGACGCGACCGGTCGGCAGGCTATGGGCTCGTTAGACAATGAGAGGCGCTATTCGGCCACCGCTTGGTAGCTGCCTCTTATTGTGTGACGAGCCCTATGTGCCACCCACCAATGAGTGAAACGCACGAGCCCCTGTGCCCGGTACGGCGGATCGTCGCCGTAGGCGGATGCCCGGTCTTTCCACGGCCCAGGACCGACGGCTACAATGGCCCGCTTCCCCGCTCCACGCCTGGGGATGGGACCCTGGTTACAACCACGTCTCCCACCAAGTCCTGCGCCCTATCGCTATAACGCCCGTCGTCCCGAGCCGATTGGATTCGCCCGTCGTGAGCCGCGTTCGTCTGCAGCGCAACGAAGCCATCGTCCTCAAACGCCGTGACTTCGGTGAGGCCGATCGCATCTTGACGCTTTACACGCGGGAACGCGGCAAGGTCAGCGCCATCGCCAAAGGCGTGCGCCGGATCACGAGCCGGCTAGGCGGTCATGTCGAGCTGTTCACGCACGGCCAAATGTTGCTGGCCCAGGGTCGAAACCTAGACGTACTGACGCAGGCGGACACGATCCAGACGTTTCGCGGGCTGCGCGAAGACCTGATCCGCACGACCTACGCCTACCATGCGGCGGAGCTCGTCGACCGTTTCAGTGAAGAGGGCATGGCGGCCGAAGCTATCTTCGATCTGCTGCGCGATTGCCTCGACGGGTTGTGCGACGCGGAGGATCCCGCGCTCGTGCTGCGCTTCTTCGAGTTGCGCCTGCTCGGCCTGCTCGGCTATCGGCCCCAATTCTTCCAATGCGTTGCGTGCGGCGAGACCTTGGAGCCCGCAGGCAACGCCTTCGACGCGGAGGCCGGCGGCGTGCTGTGCCCGGGCTGCGCCCAGCGCGCGCCCACGGCCATCCCGCTGAGCGAAAGCGCCTTTCGCGTCCTGCGCTTTCTGCAGACCCGCTCCCTCGCCACGGCGAGACAGGTCGCGTTGCAGCAGGCGACCCGGGCTGAACTTGAACGCATCATGCATGCCTACGTGCGCCATATCCTCGAACGCGACCTACGCAGCGTCGAGTTTCTCGAGCGCCTACGACGCATGACGCCGGCTGCGGCCCACGCGTCGACGCCGACGCGGACAGCGGCTCAAACGTCGACTCGAACGTCGACTCGAACGTCGGCGTCCAGCTCCCAGACTTCGTCAGCCGCGACGTCCGCTTCGAGCCTAGACTCGATCTCAGACCCGACCCCGACCGATCCGACCGAACCTATCGACCCCACCGACCCCACCGGAGAGACGAACCCATGAGCCTTCCCTTCCAGGACATGGTCCGTACGTTGCAGGATTATTGGGCGGCCCAAGGTTGCCTTGTTTGGCAACCACACAACGTGGAGGTCGGAGCCGGCACGATGAATCCGGCGACGTTCTTGAACGTCCTCGGTCCGGAGCCATGGAACGTCGTCTACGTGGAGCCGAGCGTGCGTCCGGACGATGCGCGCTACGGGGAGAACCCGAACCGGGTAGGCAAGCACCATCAGCTCCAAGTCATCCTGAAGCCCGATCCGGGCGACCCGCAGCAGCTGTATCTCGATAGCCTCAGCGCCATCGGCATCGACGTCCATCGCAACGACATCCGCTTTGTCGAGGACAACTGGGAGTCTCCGGCGCTCGGTGCCTGGGGTCTCGGCTGGGAGGTGTGGCTCAACGGCCTCGAGATCACCCAGTTCACGTACTTTCAGCAAGCGGGGTCGCTCGACTTGGAGCCGGTGTCCGTGGAGATCACCTACGGGCTCGACCGGATCTTGATGGCCCTGCAAGACGTGGATCACTTCCGCAAGCTGCACTGGAACGAACGCGTACGCTTCGGCGATCTCGCCATGGACTACGAGCGGCAGACCAGCCGCTATTACTTCGAGCACGCTTCGGTCGACCGGCTAAACGCGATGTACGATCTGTATGAGGCCGAGGCGCAGCATGCGATCGAGATCGGCCTCAGCCGCGTGGCCCACGATTACGTGCTCAAGTGCTCCCATTTGTTCAACGTGCTCGATGCACGCGGAACGGTGGGCGTAACCGAGCGTGCGCGCTTCTTCGGGCGGATGCGCGCATTGGCCAGAGACGTGGCGCGGCTGTACCTCGAAGAGCGCGAGGAGGCCGAGTATCCGCTGTTGGATGATTCCGCTCCCTGGATCGCAGGCGCATCGCCCGATCCGAATTCCTCGGACGGCGGCGGTATTGCGACCGCACCCGGGTCCACAGCCGGCGCACGCGGCGAGGGCGCCCACCTAGGCGCTGCCCCGACGGCGGCCGCCGATTTTCTGCTGGAGATTGGCACCGAGGAGCTACCGCCCGAGGATGCCGTGCTGGCCGCGGCCGCGCTCGGCGAGCGCGCGGCCGAGACGCTGCGGGAATTGCGGCTTGCGCACGGCCCCATCGAGAGCTTCGCCACACCTCGGCGGCTGGTGCTACGCGTCCACGATCTGGCTGCCGGCCAGGAAGACATCGAAGAAGAGGTCGTCGGGCCGCCGCACCGCGCGGCCTACGATGCCGCAGGCGCACCAACCAAGGCGGCGGAGGGTTTCGCGCGCAAGATGGGGGTCGCCGTCGAGGATCTCTACGAGGTGGAGCGCGGCGGCGACAAGCGGGTAGCGACCGTGCGCAAGGAGGCCGGCCGACCGGCAGGCGACGTGCTCGTGGATGCCCTCCCGGCGTGGCTACGCGGCATGCCGCTTGGCCGTACGATGCGCTGGAACGGATCGCGCGAGGCCTTCAGCCGTCCCGTGCGTTGGCTCGTCGCGTTGCACGGCGAAGCGGTCGTACCCTTCGCGTACGCCGAGCTCGTCGCAGGTCGAGAGACGCGGGGGCTGCGTCCGCTCGGCTCGCTGCCGCATGCACTTGCGGCCGCGGGCGATCACCCGAAGCTCATGCGCTCCATGGGCATCCAACTCGACGCCGAGGCGCGCGACGCCGAGATATGGCGACAGGTCGTGGCCACCGCCGCGGAAGCAGGCGGCACACCGGGCAACGATGCCGGCCTGCGACGCGAGGTAACCCAGCTCGTCGAGCAACCGCTGGCCATCGCGGGCTCGTTTGACGCCGCGTTCCTCGAGCTTCCCGACGCGCTGCTCGTCACCGTGATGCGCAAACACCAGCGCTACTTCCCGATGTACGGTACGGACGGTGTACTGCTGCCGCGCTTCGTGACGGTGGCCAACGGAGCCGCGGTCGACGTGGATCTCGTGCGACACGGCAACGAGGCCGTCCTGCACGCACGCTTCGCCGACGCTGCCTACTTTTGGAAGCAGGATCGGGAGCGATCGCTGGCGGACTTTGGTCCTGCGCTGGATGGCCTCACCTTCCAGTCGGAGCTGGGCTCGATGCGCGACAAGGTCGGGCGCTTGGGACGTCTCGTGACCCGACTCGCCGAGCGCCTCGGCGCGTCAGACGAAGACCGTGCGGCCGCGGAGCGTGCCGCGGAATTGGCCAAGAGCGATCTGGCCACCGCCATGGTGGTGGACTTCACTTCGCTGCAGGGCGTCATGGGCCGTGAGTACGCGTTGCTCGCCGGCGAGGATCGCGCCGTAGCCGACGCGATCCACGAGCAGTACTTGCCCCGCGGCTCGGGCGACGCCCTGCCGACCTCCGTGCCCGGTACGCTGCTGGCCCTGGCCGACCGGCTGGACAGCTTGGTCGGCCTGTTCGCGGCGGGCCTGCGTCCCACAGGCGCTCAAGATCCGTACGCCCTGCGCCGCGCGGCCCTCGGCGTATCCAGAATCTTGGCCGAGGGCGGCTTGCGCATCGATCTTGCCGACGCCGTCGCAGAGGCGGCGTCCTTGCAACCCGTGCCCGTGACCGAAGAGCACCGTGCAGACGTGCTCGAGTTCCTACGCACGCGCCTCGAAGGGCAGCTACGCGATGCAGGCCACGCGGCGGACGCCGTCGCCGCCGTGCTTGCCGCGCGCGGCACCGATCCCGCCGCGGCCGTCGAGGACGTCCGGGTGCTCGAGGAGTTCGTGTCGGACGACGGTTGGTCGACGATGCTCACCGCCTACGCTCGCTGCGCGCGCATCGTGCGCGACCGCGATGATGTCGCGGAAACCGTGGACGCCGGCACGCTCGTCGACGCGCCGGAGCGCGCGCTGCACGAGGCGGTGTCTGCCGCATGGAAATCGGTTGACCGCGACGACGCCCGTGCCGTGCTCACGTGCCTGGCCTCCCTCGCCCCCACCATCGACGCCTTCTTCGACGGCGTCATGGTCATGGTCGACGATGACGCGCAACGGTCCAACCGTCTCGCGCTCGTCGGAAGGGTAGCCGCGTTCCCGGAGCGGGTGGCCGAACTATCCAAGATGGAAGGCTTCTAAGGACTCATCTAGCAAAGAGAGGCAGCTTCCGAGGGCGCCGCTCGGCTGTTCCGGTAGATCGCGGTCACGAGGTTGCCCTTCACCCTTAGAACCGCCCGGCGACCGTAGCCTTGATGGCGCTGGGGCTGTCCGAGTTGTCGTCGCGTGGCGGCGCCAGCTCAAACTCGAAGAAAATGCGACGGCTTGGCAGGTGTTCGATGTTGAGATCGTCGGGCAGTTGCGAGCGGTGCACGAAGGCGGACGCCCATGGTGATCGTTCGTGGCGGGTGTCTGTGATCCAGAGGTTGTCTGCGACGATTTCGGCGGAGCGCAGGTAGCGCAGGAAGCCGTAGCCGCCCTCGTCGGCGAAGCGGTAGCAGATGCCGCGCACGCGGGAACCGACATCCCCCCACGAGGTTCGCTCGTCCCAGTTGTGCGAAACCGGCAGCAAGTCGGGCACGAGATAGCCTGAGAAGAAGAAATCGGCGACCTCGCGTAGATCTCGTGACACGTTTTGGAATGCGATGACCTCCACCCGCGTGCCCTGGTTCTGCAGCGCTTGCACGACGCGAATGAAATCGCCGTCGCCCGTGACCAAGACGACGCGGTCCAGGTGCCGCGACTGCAAGAGCACATCGACGCCCATGTCGAGATCGACGTTGGCTTTCGGATGCTCGAAGCCCTCTTCGTCGGTATACCAGCGGACCGGCTTCAACACGACCTTGTAGCCGAAATCGCGCAATCGGGAATGAAAGCCATCCATGCGCTTGCGGTAGTCGACGTCTTCTTCTTCCCTGTCTTCGTCGATCGATGTGTAGGCGTTGAGCCGTGCCGGCTGATCGCCCGCGCGGCTGGCGAACTCGCGTAGCACGTCGTAGCGCATGCCGCGGCCGCCGTTCATGGTGATATTCGCGACGTCGATGTAAACGCCGACCCGACCTCCCAGCCCGCTCACGAAACCCTCCTGTTCGCCCGGAACGCCGGGCTCTCGGGGCAAGCCGCCCCTGTTCACGCATTAGCAATGTGCGCGCAAGGGTCGCGGAAGGGAGGACGGCAGTCAAACAAATGGAAATCCGGGCCGGTCATGCGCTACTCGCTGCCGGCACTGGTGATTGCTACGGCGCCCGCGGCAAGCGCGGCGGCACCGGCCGTTGTAAGGCCGGACGCGGATTCGCGGCCCGCGCCTTCCACCGTGGGCGGGACGGCCGCGACGGCCGGGTCGCTCGCGGCGATCGGCCAGGCAGTCGCCGCCTGGCTGCGCTCGGCTGCGTTCACGAGCCGTTGCCCGCCGGCACGCAGCCAGCGTTCATACGCGGGCGAGGTTGGGTTGTGGCGCTCGTCCCACATGCCGGTCACGTAAATCCGATAGCGCTCCGCTTCCGCGGGCAGCGATCGCCCTTGCAACCAACCGGACACGCTGCCCGGACCACCGTTGTAGGCCGCGGCGGCGCGCGCCACGGATGTGCGCCAATCGGGGTCGTCGGCAAGACCGAAGGTGGCCAGCTGGCGCGCCAGATACCAAGCGCCAAAGTCGATCGACACCGCAGGCTCGTGCAATGCCGCAACGCCGAAGCCGGTGATGCCACGCCAGCGGGCGATGTCGCCGGCCGTGCCGGGCATGACCTGCATCAGGCCCATCGCACCCGCACCGCTCCGCGCGCCGGGATCACCGCCCGACTCGACCAGCACGATGATGGCGAGCAGCTCGGGATCGACACCGAATCGCCCGCCTGCTGCCTCGAGCAGGCCGATCCACGGCGCGATGGTCTTGGGCAGCCAGGGAATGTCGACGGTGGCCGCGGCAGATCCCATCGTGCCCGGCATTGTAGCCGGCACTGCGGCCGGAACTGCGGCCGGCGCACCCGCGGACATGCCGGCCGATGGGTTCGTCGCGTCCAGCGCGAGCATATTGGCTGCGGATGGCGCGCCTGCGCCACCGTCGCTCGTTGCGGCGAGCGGCGCGGCAAACGGCGCGGACGGGGCTTCCGCGAGGGGAACGGTGCGCACGCCTTCGGGCGGCGAAAGCAGGGCGGAGAGGGGGACGCCGCGCAGATCGAGCGGCGGCGCCTCACCGGCTCGGAGGCGGAGAGCGGCGGGCAACAGGAAGCCGTGGACGGTCAACCCGTCGAGGTCCGCCGCGGCCCACAAGAGGCCCGCGCCGGCACCGCTTCCGGCCACCTTGCCACCCACCCGCACCCGGGTGCCGGCAGGCAGTTGGGCGGCCATCGCGGCTGCCGGATCGGGCGCGGCCAGCAGTGGGGCGGCATAGGGCAGGCTGCCCACGGCATAGGCCACGAAGGAGGGCGCTTGGCGAACGGGCTCCACCTCCGTGCTCGGCTGACCCGCAAGGGCAACGTACGCGACCGCGGCGGCGGCCGCGATCATCGCCCCAACGAGAATCGGGATCCGAATCACACGGCCGGCAGCTCCGATCGGGGCTGCTTCGAAGACGGGATAGCTCGGTGCGTAGGTCGCCATGATCGTCGCTCCTGTTCCTCGGGTGGGGGAGCAACAGAATAGTAGAACATGTGTTCTATTACAAGTGCCTAGGCAGCTTCCTCTCCGGGGTTCACGCTGCCACCCGATAGCCGCGAATCGCGTACGGATTCTTGCGGCCGGGCCTTCGGTAATAGCGCTACACGCCGCAGGAAAGCATCGCTACACGCCGTTTCGTGGGTTGCGTTGCGCAGCGGCGGTGTGCCCTTCGCCTCCGGCTTACAACATGGGGCCATGGTCTCGGGTCGACGGGCATGAGCGAGGTCGCTACGATCGCGGGGTGAAGGGGGGCGATCACGACGGCCGAACTCCCTTCCCGTCGAGTTTTGCGCCCCATCTTTGTGAGCTCGACAGCTCTTCTGCCCCACAGACTCGGCGCGGGACGAACGCGATCGCCCGCCCTACTCGACTCATCCGAGGGAATATCAATGTCACCCGAAGTCGTTCCGCTGGCGCAAACCGCCGCGTGGCTGATCGTACTACTTGGCCTTGTTGGGATCGTCGCGCCGGTCTTGCCCGGACCGGCCCTCATCTGGCTCGGCGCTCTGCTCTGGGCTTGGGCGGATGGGTTCAGCCGGATCGGCTTCGGCATGCTTGGGCTGCTTGGCGCACTTGCGCTGGCCGCGACGGCAGCCGATGTCATGCTCTCCACGTGGGGCGCGCGCCGCGGCGGAGCGTCGTGGCGCAGCATGGCCGTAAGCGGCGTGGCGTCCTTCATCGGCCTGTTGGTGTTCAGCCTGCCCGGCGCGGCGATCGGCGCCGTGGGCGGATTGATGCTGGCCGAGATGCATCGACTCGGCGGACCGGACAAGTTCAGGGAGGCATGGCGCGCGAGTGGCGGCATGATGATGGGCTGGATGCTCTCGGTCGTCGCCCAGCTCATGATCGGCCTGACGATGATCGCGCTCTTCGCCTGGCGCGTGTTGGGCGGATAGCGGGGCCATTCGGGCGAGAAGGCGAGCGGGGGCGGGCCTGGGTGGGCAGAGCGCCGACGAGGCGCGGACACATGCCGGAAACGCGACGAGGATCACGGTGGGCACCGTGATCCTCGTCGCGTTATCTCACTCTTCTGCGTTGCGGCGTTGGCGTTGGCGTTGGCGTTGGCGTTGCCGAATGCCTAGCGCGATCCCCACGGGAGGAAAATCGCGCCTTCCGGGCCACCCGGGCCCGGCGTCGGCTGCGGCGCGGCGGCGCTGTGCTCGATGGCGCCGGGGTCACAGACCGAGCTGCCGTCGTCGTCGCCGTCCGCGGGCCGCGTGACGTTGCGCTGATCCACGGTCAAGGGCGCGTCGGCGAGATCGCGACAGCCGGTGGGATCGCCCGCGTCGATGACCGGGCTGTCGGTCAGCAGGTCGTGGGCCTCCGTGCGGCCCCCGATGTCGGCGAGCTCGGCCAACATCGGGTCGGTGTCCATTTGATCACCGGCGCCGCCGAAGGCGCAGCTTGCCCCGTCGACGACGTTGTAGCCGAGCGAGGTCACGGGACCGGCGCAGTTGGCGACGCCCTCGCTTTCGGCAAACACGGAATGGCCGACCCGGACCGTGCCTCCCTCCGTGTTGCGTACGACCCCACCACCTTCGGCCTCGGCATCCGTCGTGTTGAACGCCGCGGTGATGTTGCGCAGCGTCGCTTGCCCACCGAAGTTGTATAACGCCCCGCCGCCGACGTCGGCCCCGTTGGCGCTCAGGGTGCTGTTGAGCATCTCGAGGGTGCCGGCGTTCCAGACAGCGCCACCCAACTCGGCGCCGTTGCCCGCCAGCAGCGACGAGACAATGCGAGCGCTGCCGCCTTCGTCGTTGAGCAGCGCGCCACCCCGTCCGGGCCGCTCGACCGGCTCCTCGTCCGGATCTTCCGTCTCCTCCGCCAGACCGCCGGAGGCTCCATGGTTGTTGATTCGGGCCCGTGTCGCGTGGAACGTGCCGCGGTTGAGGACGCCGCCGGCCACCTCAGCCGTGTTGTTGATCAGATCGGCACCGTCGACCGTCAGGGTCGTGTCCGCGGTGATGAGCATGGCGCCGGCGTCGGCGAGGCTCGTGTTATCGCGCACCTGTACGCCATCGACGAGGCGCAGCTCGCCATTGGCCAGGTAGCCCGCGCCACCGGCGAAGTCGGACACGTTTGCGTTGATGATTCCACCGCGCACTGTCGTCAGTCCGTCGAATTGGATGATCGCGCCGCCGTAGCGGGCCCGGTTGCCGGAGAGCGTCACGCCCTCGATGCTAACGGCACCTTGCGCGGACACGGCGCCGCCGTTCCAGGCGTAGTTATCGTTGATGAAGCCGCCTCCGATCGTGGCCTCCGCCTCACTGGTGTACACGCCGCCGCCGTATCCGAACTCCCCCGTCGCGATGTTGTCGAACAAGCGCGAGCCGGAGCTCGTCAAGGTACCGGCCGCGTAGATCGCGCCGCCGAGATCGGCCTGATTGCGCTGAAATACGCCTTGGCTGACCTCGGCGCCCGCCTCGGCATAGATCGCGCCGCCGAAGCGCGCGAAGTTGCCCGTAAAGGCGTCCGCTTCGGAGCTCATGTTGCCGACCGCGGAGATCGCGCCACCCGTTTGGGATTCGTTGTTGGTGAAGGTAGAGCCGGAAACGGTGAGCATCGCGTTGTCCGAGGCAATTCCACCACCGCGGTTGGCGGCCGTGTTGTCTTCAAAGACGCTGTCGCGCACGGTGGCCCGACCTATGCGCGTATCGATGCCCCCGCCCGATCCGAAGCTCAGGTTGTCGTACACGGCGCAGCGCTCGACCAAGAGGGTGCCGCCGTTGACCACACCGCTTCCCTGCGGGCCTTCCGGACTCCCATCTTCGGGCGCCGAATGGCCGGAGACCCGGCAGTCGCGCAGGGTGAGGTCGCCCTCGACGTTGATGACGCCCGCGCCATTGACGAGCGCGATCTGGGCAACGGTCACCGCGACATCGCCCGTGACCGCCAGCGCCGGTCCTTTGCCGCCTGCGTCGATCGTGCTCAACGCGGGCCCCGCTCCCTGCAAGGTGATCGGCTTGTCGATGACCACGCGCTCGTCGAACACGCCCTCGCGCGCGCACACCGTCGCGCCCGGCGCGGCCGCCGCGATGGCCGCCGCGATCGTCGCGTGATCGCAGTCGCCGCTGCATGCGGTGATGCCCGTGCACGCAACGGGGTCCGGCGGAGGCGGCGGCCCGCTTCCCGCGGGGTCGTATTCGAACGCGCCGATATCGCAGCGCACTTCTGAGTCCCCGTCTCCGTCCACGTGGCGGTTGCGCCCGCGTTGATCGGTGCCGACGTCATAGCCGTTGAAGTCCGTGCAGCCGGCAAAGTCGCCGCGGTCGACCGCGGGGCTCGTGGCGGAGAGAGCATGGGTGAAGGTCACACCGCCGTTGTCGGCAAGGTCTTCGATCTCCGGGTCGATATTGAACTGATCGTCTTCGTCATCGAAGCCGCACGTGTTGCCGCTATCCAGGTTGTAGCCGAAGGAGTCGATCTCACCGAAGCAGTTGCTGCCCGGGCTGTCGGCCACGATCGTGTTGATCAGCTCCAACTCGGCGTCTTCCTGCACGTTGAAGCCGCCCCCGAAGCTGCCACCGTTGCGCACCACGGTTGCGCTGGCCACAACCCCTTCACCGCGCAGCAGGTACAAGCCGCCACCGCCAAAGCCGGCGGTGTTGCCGGAGAGCGTGCTGGCGGAGATGTAGGTACCGCCTTTGCGCTGGTAGATCGCGCCACCGAAGTCGCTTGCCTGGTTGCCGTCGAGCAAGCTGTAGGAGACCGCCACGACGCTGAAGTTGTAGATGCCGCCGCCCGGCCCTTGACCCGTAACGCGGTTGTCGCCGACGCGCGCGTTGTGCACGAGCAGAGTGCCATCGAAATTGAAGATGCCGGCGCCGCCACTCGAGGCCCGGTTGCCGCGCACCTCACTGTCCTCGATCACCGAGGTGCCCAGCGAGTAGATACCGCCGCCGAAGGTCGCTTCGTTGTCCTCGACCACGCTGTCACGCATCGTGATCGAACCCTCGTAGTTGTAGATGCCACCGCCGTAGCCTTCGGTGGGACCTTGGCCAACGTCGGGGCCCACCGCGCGGTTGCCCGCGATGCGCACTTCGCGCAACGTCAGCGCGCCGAGGTTGACGATGCCGCCCCCGGTCTCCCCGACGCCATTGGTGATCGCGACGTCGGATAGGGTTACCTGGACACCGTCGGGCACGTAGAGCACGGGCCCTTCTCCGCCGCCGTCGAACACGGTGTTCTCCGCGGCGACGCCCCGGATGCGCACGGAACGCCACGCGGCGAGGTTCTCCGGGTAGATGCCGCTGCCGACGAGAATCGTGTCGCCCGCTTCCGCGGCATCGATCGCGTCCTGCACCTTCGCATGCTCACAGCCGCTCTTGCAAACGCGAAGTGTCGCTTGCACATCATCGACCGATGCCGGCGATGTATGCAACGCATCGGGCGAGCGCGACGCCACGGATGCGACCACCGGCTCCGTGTCCGGGCCACCCGCGACGAACGCAGCGAGGACCGCGGCGAGCAAAGTGGCGGATCGTGCGGCACCGAGCCCCGTCCGGGGTGGGCGCGGTCGCGCTGCCGCATCGCTTAGCGCAACGCATGACCTAGTGGGAGAATGGGAACCAAGAAGGGGCGGGGAAACGCGGATCGAGCGCATGAGGAAACGACTCCCGACGGGCTGCGAGCAGGGGCCCGAAATGATGGTCGGGCGCCCGAGTCTGATGAAGGCGCGAACCGAAGCCGTTCTTCTTAACACCGCAAGAACGGTACGGCGACACGCCGCGAGAGTGTAGCACGAGCGTATTGCGGTACGCCGCGCAGCCGCGGGAGAAATCCGTACTGTCCGTTTTACCTTGTACCGGTGTTATAGGGCTTTGGACTATCACACGACGGTCGTCGCTCGCGACCGTCGTGTTGATGACCCGTTCGGGCAGCATTATCATGCCCGTGTTCTGGTGCTTCGCTCATCGATCGCACCTTCGTTCTTGATCCGAGGAGGACCGTCCATGCGTCGGCTAAGGTCGCTGTCATTGGGACTCATCCCGCCCTTGGTCTTCGGTTTCGCCCTGCTCCTGCTTCCCGCGTCCGATACGGCCGCTCAGGATGGCAACGGGCCAAACCCGACGACCAGCAACTGCTCTCCATTCCTGGACCGCTACGCTGAGCCTACTTCGCTCGAGCTGGGTGAGACAGCGAAGATCGTGCTCAACGTCGAGCCGAACTGCCCCGATTATCGCCTGCCCATCGATCTGGTCTTCCTGGTCGACGTCTCCAATTCGATGACGCGTGGTACGCCGGGCGGCAATAACGACGCCGGGGAAGATCCCCCTCCGGGCAACGTCGATCCGCCCGGTGGCGGCGATCCGCCCAAGGTGCCGCCGCCCGGGAGCCCGCCGCCGGATCCCCCCCCGCCGGTGAAGCCGTTGGCCTTCCGCCTCAACCCCGGCCTGGCCTCCATCGTGCCATTCCAGGACCCGCCGCCGGAGAAGCCGGATCCGCCGCCCAACGTTCCGGGTGACCCAGGTGCACGGCCCAACCCGAACGCGGAGCCACCCGGCTGCGAGCAGTCCAACGACGCAATCGGTCCCGGCGGCAATGACGCCGGCCCTCCGGGCAATACGGATCCGAGCGACCCGAAGGTCCCGCCGACGCCCAAGGTTACCCAGTCCGCGCCCGATCCCGGCCAGCCTGCTCCAACCAAGACACCGGCTGGCGGCAACGTTCCTGGCCCCGGCCAGAACGACGGCCCGGCTGAAGATCCGGAGCCTGCCGGCAGCGAGGATCTGATCCGCGACGCACAGCGCTTCATCCGCGACTTCTTCGACGAACCGCAGATTCAAGAGGATCTG
>JAJCYU010000159.1 GCA_029262755.1 Anaerolineae bacterium | reverse complement strand
GCCTCGTCGTCTTCGACGGCCTGCCGAAACCAACGGATCTGCGCATCGGCGATCTCGGTGTCGGGGTCCAACGAAGCCACGGCGACGACCGACGGTTTCAGATGCGCCGCCGGCCGGTCCGTCCCGCGAGCGGTGTGCGTGACCGCGATCGCCTCTTCGAGGCCGTTCGCGCCGTGCTCGGTGCGATCTCGGCGCAGGCGCCCGTCTTGTGGGTGGTCGAGGACGTGCAATGGGCGGACGAAACGTCCTTGGCTCTCTTGGCCTACGTCGCGCGCAGCATGGACGATCAACGAATGCTGCTGGTCGCGACCTGTCGCGACGAAGACATCAGCCCGTCCCGGCGAGCACAGTTGCGCTTGCTGCAGGCCGACGGGACGGCGATCCCGATCGCACCGCTGGATGTCCAAGCCACCGCGGCGCTGATCGGACAGCTGGCCGGTGCAAGCACGCCGCCGGAGCGCCTCGGCAAGCGGCTCCATGCGCGAACGGGAGGCAACCCCTTCTTCTTGGTGGAGACGCTGCGCGTCCTGTTCGAACAGGGTTCCTTGCAGGCGGATGAAGATGGTCAATGGACCACCACCTCCGATGCGGCGGCGGCTGCGTACGATGATCTGCCGGTGCCGGAGAGCGTAGGCCTGATCGTCGACGCGCGTCTGGCTCGCCTGGATGATGACGCGCGCGCCGTCCTCGATGCCGCGGCCGTCTTGCGTCGCGACTTTGAGTTCGAACTCGCACAGCGCGCATCCGCGTTGCCCGCCGCAGCGGCGCTCGACGCGCTTGATTCGCTGCTCGGAATGGGCGTCCTGCGCGAATCCCAAGCCGCGGTTACTTCTGCGCGCTACGACTTCAATCATGCGTTGGTCCGGGACCGTGTCTACGGCGCGCTTTCCGGCGCGCGGAGGCAATACCTACACCGACAGATGGCCGGGCTGTTGGAGACCACGCAGCCGGAATCCCCCGATCGGGTGGCCTACCACTACACGCGGGGGGGCGTGCGCGACCGCGCATGTACCTGGTCCGTGCGTGCCGGACTCGCCGCGCTCGCCGTTCACGCGGCGGAAGATGCGTTGGCGCACTTCCATGCAGCACGTGAGTTGTCGGTAGACGGCGCGGAAGAATTCCCCGCGCTGTGCGGCATCGGTGATGCGCATGTTGCCCTCGGTGCACCGGAAGCGGCCGTCACGGCCTATCGGGATGCACTCGAGGTCGCGCCGGATGCCGAGGCTCGGGCCGAGGTGTTGCGCCGAATCGGCCGCGCCCATGATCGCCAGGGGCGCTATGAAGAAGCGCTGGGCGCCTATGAAGAGGCACGCGGTATTCTGCGCGGCAAGACTGGATTGCGGACGCTGACGGCCATTCGCGTCGCGGACGGAACGGCGACGGTGTACATTCGCATCGGTCGGATCGAGCCGGCGACGGCCCTTTGCCGGGACGCATTGATGCTCTTGGAGCTAAGCGATCTTCCCCAAGAAGAACGCGATCGCGCGGAAGCCTGGGTGCGCAATACCCTGGGTATGGCACGTCTGCATGCCGGCGACTATGCCACTGCCGAGCGGCATCTCACACGCAGCCTCGAGCTCAAGCAACAACTTGGGGATAAGTTGGGTGAGGCGACCTTGTACAACAATTTGGGTGTCGTGCACTATCACTGTGGTGACGATGTGGAAGCGCTGCGCCACTACGCACGTTCCCTACGCATCAAGCGTGACATCGGGGATAGCTACGGCAGCGCGATCGCGCTGACGAACCTGTCCCTGATCGAAACGCACCTCGGCCGCCTCGGGCCTGCCGCCGAGCATCTAGCCGAAGCAGAGAAGGCGGCCGGCGAGGTGGGCGCTACGTGGCTCGTGCCTGAGATTCGCCGTGTCGCCGCCCAGCGGTCTCTTGCGCTCGGCGCAATCGACGACGGTATCGCGGCGGCGTCGGCTTCGCTCGAAGCGGCCGAGGCCTTGGGCGTGCCCGCCTTTATCGGTGTCGCGCATCGCGTGCTCGGCCTCGCCAAGTCCCAAGCGGCGGGCGAGACTCCCGACGAGCGGGCGGCGGCGGAGGAGCACTTCCGCACAAGCCAAGCGGTTTTCGAGATGCTCTCCGATCGCCACGAGTTGGCCAAGACGCACGCGGCGTTTGGTCAAGCGCTGCTGGACGAGGGGCGCAGAGACGAGGCCGATGATCTGCTCCGCAGCGCGCTGAACGAGTTCCGCGACAGTGGCGCCCACGGCCGAGCAGAGCGCGTCGCGCGCTTGCTTGGCGACGGAGCGGCGGAACAAGGCGAGTAGGCTGGCTGGCTCTCAACGCGCTGCTCGATCGCAAGACTTCGGTATCCGAAATCAACCTCACGGGCCTGACCGAAGCGATTCGCGCTTGCGTATCATTGTGCGCCCCTCAGTCCGAAACCGTCGGAGCTCGCCTTCGAACGCGGTCCAACCCCGCCAAGATTTCGCCCGCCCGCGTGTGCATTTTGGGGGGCGAGGGTCTCGCAGGCATGTTGCCCATGGCGTAAACGGCACACGCCACGATCGCTTCGTGTAGCGATTGGGCTATAGGATTGACTTCGGTCTGCACCTCGTGTCCCACGCACTCGCACCAAGGTCACATTCGCGACATTGACATAACGTAGGATCGACTCGGCCGTCGAGTTCAGAACGCTTCGACCGCGCCCGCATGGAGAACGCATCATGGCCAACCGCCTCGCTGCTGAGACCTCGCCCTACTTGCTCCAGCATGCCGATCAACCGGTCGATTGGTATCCGTGGGGGGAAGAGGCGTTTGCCAGGGCGCGTGCCGAAGACAAGCCCGTGCTGCTTTCGGTCGGCTATTCGGCTTGTCATTGGTGCCACGTCATGGCCCACGAGTCGTTTGACGATCCCGCCATTGCTGCACGCATGAACGCGGAGTTCATCAACGTCAAGGTCGATCGCGAGGAACGGCCCGACGTCGACGCGCTCTATATGGAGGCCGTGCAGGCGATGACGGGCCACGGGGGATGGCCGATGACGGTGTTTCTCACGCCGGAAGGAGCGCCGTTTTACGGTGGCACCTACTTTCCTCCTACGGCGCGGCACGGTATGCCGGGCTTTGATGACCTGATGAAGGCGCTGCTCTCTGCGTGGCGGGAACGGCGCGACGAGATCGATACGAGCGCGGATCGCTTGGCTGATGCCATTCGCGTCGCGGCCGCACCGGCCACGTCCGAGGGGGCGTTGACCTTCGAGATCTCGACCATGGCCGCGCGGCAGGCGGTCTCCACCGTCGATCCCCGGCACGGCGGGTTTGGCGGAGCACCAAAGTTCCCGGGCGCGCCCATGCTGCGCTATCTGCTGGATCACGCGTTGCGCCGACAGGACGCAGGTGCCATGCGCGCCGTCACGGCATCCCTAGGCGCTATGGCACGCGGCGGATTGCGCGATCATCTTGCGGGTGGATTTCACCGCTACTGCGTCGACGCGACGTGGACGGTGCCGCACTTCGAGAAAATGCTCTACGACAACGCGCAGTTGGCGGACATCTATCTGGACGCATGGCGAGCGACGGGCCTATCCATGTTGCGCGATGTCGCGGTCGAAACCCTCGATTGGATGGTCGCGGAAATGCTCGGCGCGGAGGGCGGTTTCTACGCCTCGCAGGACGCGGACAGTGAGGGCGGTGAGGGCAGCTTCTACGTGTGGACACCCGAGCAGGTACGGGCCCTGATGGACTCGCAAACGGCGGATGCGGTCTTGGCCTGGTATGGCATCGAAGAGGGCGGCAACTTCGAAGGTGGCGCAACCGTGCTTACTGCGCGCAACGAGGCGGAGGCGCTGGCGCGTTCGTTAGGCGTGGACACCAAGTCCTTCGTAGAGCGGGTTCAAGACGGGCGCGCCGCGCTGTCAGCGAGGCGCGCAACCCGTCCGGCACCGGAAACGGACGAGAAGGTGATCACGTCCTGGAACGCGCTTGCCATCGCTGCGTTTGCGCGCGCCGGGGCGGTCCTGGGACGAGGGGACTACCTCACCGTCGCGGATCAGGCCGCTCGATACGTGTTGGGCACGGTCCTCAATGACGACGGCGGGCTCGCACACAGCCGGCTAGCCGGTCGCTCGGGCGCACCGGCGTTCTTGGAGGACATGGCCGGCATGGCCTGGGCGTGTCTGGAACTCTATGAGGCCACGTTTGACCCGTCTTGGCTGGAAGAAGCGCGGCAGCTGCTGGACGAAACAGAGCTGCTGTTCGCGGCGCCGGACGGTGGATTCTATCGCTCCGGGCCCCGGCACGACACCTTGTTTGCCAAGCAGAAGGAGCTCACGGACGGCGCGGTTCCCGCAGGCAATGCGTTGATGGCGCGCGCGCTGCTTCGCGCTGCGTCCTTGCTCGGCGAGCCGGACTACCGGCGCCGAGCGGCGGTCGTGCTCAGCGTCGCCCGGCCGATACTCGAGCGCGCACCGTTGGCGGCCGGTACGATGCTGGCGGCGCTCGACGACGAGCTTGCGGAGTCGCGCGAGATCGCGGTGCTCGGGTCCGCCGACGATGCCGCGCCGATGCTACAGGTGGTGCGCGCACGCCATAGGCCCGGGACCGTGGTTGCCTGGCACGCCGCGGAAGGTGCGGCATCCGAAGTTCCGCTGCTCGCTGCCCATCGGGACCCGGAGAGCGGCGCGGAAGCATGGGTTTGTCACAACCATCGCTGCCATGCACCGGTTTCGAGTGCCGCCGCGCTCGCCGATGCGCTCGGCTCGCCGTGGCCCGAAGAATCGCTCCCTGCGACGTGGCTTGATCCGGAAGACAACACCGGTTCCTAGCGGTTCCGGCTCGCGGATCCGGGATCGTTCGTAGGCCTCGAGGGAGCTGTGCGCCCGCATGCGACATGTAGCTTGCTCGGCCGTTGAGCGACGGCTACCCTCACGCTTCATGCTTCGGCAGACACGTTGCATCACCCGCCGGGTGGCGCGGTGATCCGAGGCTCACGCCAACCGCACCTTGCGGGAGAGGGAGTACGCATGGCCGATGATCGAGAGAAGGGCACGGTCAAGTGGTTTGACACCGAACGTGGCTACGGTTTCGTCGAGCGCGAGGCTGGAGACGACGTCTTCATCCACATGACCGACGTGAAGCGCGCAGGCCTGGAGACGCTCTTTGAGGGTCAGCACCTAACGTTCGTCGTGGAGACCTCCGCTAAAGGGCCGCAGGCAGCCCAGCTGCAGCCGGTGGATGTGCAGGGCGCGCGTCGAATCGTCAGCGTTGGGCCGCCCCCATCGGAACCGGTGGACCTTGAGCAGGTCTTCTACGCCGCTGCCCTTCACCTTTGTGAATTGGAGTCGGCCGATCCGGGTCGGATTCCACTGTACGGTGAGAGCACCCTCGCCGATGTCGATCCACAGTGGCGGATTAACATGGATATCGTCGGGCCTTACGACGACGAGAGCCGCCAAGAGTTCCTGGATCGCAAGCTGGAGATTTTGGACAAGCTTGCCGAGGTATCCGGTCTGAAGATCGCAAGCCAAAACCTCATCAAGCATCTTCGGGAGCTGCGAGGCTGATCGGATAGGCGCACGCGCTCCGTTCAACGTGGCCCCGGCTATTCCATTCCTGAAGCGCAACAACGGGACGCATTCTCGCGTCCCGTCGTCGTGTTGCGTCTATGGAGGCCGCCCGCGCCGTCCCAAGCGGAGGGGCTGGACCAAGAGATCCTCATCGTCCGAATGCCACGATCGACAGGGCACGCGGCGCCCGATAGTCTTGGATCGAGGCGCGGTCTCCCGGCGTGGGGCGGGTCTGGTCTGGTCTGGCGCTAACCGCTCCCGACGGCTCCCGCTACAACTGTATCCGGCGCCCCTTGACTCGGCGCCGGCCACGGCAGGCCATCGCGGCCCTCCGCTTCCAACTCGGCCCATGGCCGCAGCCACAGCCCTAAGACGTCCCGACCGAGCGCCCGAAGCACGTCCTGGGCGCCTCGCACATCGCTGCCGGCCGGGGCCTCGAGAATGTCGTCCGCGATCTCGAGCAACACCGAGCGCGCACCCGGCGTGTCGAGGTCGTCGTCGAGACGTTCGGTGAACCGCGGCCCGTAGCTGCCGTACGGCAGCTCACGCCGCGACTCGGACGTACGTCGTAGCGCCGCGTGTAGCACGCGCGTGAGCGCGACGGTGTCTTCGAACGCCGATTCGTCCCACGACCAGGACGTTCGGTAGTGATGCCCGAGCAGGTATAGGCGCACGGTATCGGGCTCGTGCCGGGCGAGCAGATCGCGGACCAGAATCAGGTTCCCGAGACTCTTGGACATCTTCTCGCCCTCGTGTCCGACCATGGCCACGTGCATCCATACCCGCACCCATGGCTTCGCTCCGGACAAGGGTTCTGCTTGCGCGATCTCGCACGCGTGATGGGGGAAGAGGAGATCGGCACCTCCACCGTGAATATCAACTGGACTACCCAAAAGGACGGAAGCCAACGTGGAGCACTCGATGTGCCAGCCGGGACGGCCTTCGCCCCAAGGGCTGATCCATGCCGGCTCACCAGGGGTTCCACGTTGCCACAACACGAAGTCGAGAGGGTCGTCTTTGGCGGGGTCGTCCGGATGATTCCCGCGTTCGTTCGCGACGGCCAACAACCGGTCGTAGGACCATCCGAGCATCGCGGCGAACTCCGGGTCCGCGGCCACGCGAAAGTACACCGAGCCGTTGCGCTCGTAAGCGAGCCCCCGGTCGAGGAGCCCCTGCACGGCGTCGAGAATCGGGCTGATGTGCGCCGTCGCGCCTGGAAAGAAATCGGGCGGATGCAAGCCAAGGCGGCCGAGGTCGGTCCGAAAGCGCGACGTCCAGGCATCGCCGAGTGCCCGCCAGTCGGGTCCCGCCGCATCTTCCGCCGATTTGCGCAGGATATCGTCGTCGATGTCGGTGACGTTTTGACACATGCGGACTCGCCAACGATGGACGGTGCGCATATGGCGAGCAAGCACATCAAAGGTGTGATAGGTGAACGCGTGACCAAGGTGGGTTGTGTCGTACGGCGTGATGCCGCACACATAGATCGAAACCGGTTTCCCGGGCCGCGGCCGAAAGCGTTCCACCTGTCCGCCGGCCGTGTTGTACAGGCGCATGAGGCCTCCTCAAGATTGGCGACGGCAGGATAGCGCCCCTCGGAAGCGGCCTCCAACCGGTGTCCGGCCATGTATGCGGTACAATGTCCGGCGTGATCCGACCCCGCCGCAACCCGCCTCAGCTGCTTGTCGCCACGCTGCTTGGCGGCGCTATGGCCCTGGGTGCAAGCGCGTGCGAGCAGCCGCTTGTCATTGCGCCGGTGTCCCCGGATCGAATCGAGCACACGCCCGTTTCCGGAATCGGAGGCGTCGTCTTCACGCCGACGCCGACCCCGGGGCCCTCGGCGACACCTACGGTTGCACCGACCGTCATGATGGACCCGCCGGAGCCATTGGACGTAGCGCCTGGATTCCACGTGGGCGTTTTCGCCGAGAACGTGGGGCCGGTGCGCAACCTCGAACGCGCTCCAAACGGGGACGTGTTTGCGAGCCTGCCGGAATTGGCGGCGATCGTCGTGCTGCCCGATCGAAACGGCGATGGCGTCGCGGAAGCGGGCTCGACCTGGTTCATCGGACCCGGTTTGAATCATCCGACCGGTATGGTGTTTAGCGGCGGCGCCTTGTGGGTGGCCAACACGGATGGCGTTGTGCGCTTCGACTACCAGCCCGGAGCGCTCGTTGCATCGGGTCCTCCCACCCTCGTCTTTCCGCTGCCAGGCGGCGGTCGCAACCCGGACCGGGCGATCATCGTGGACGATCGGGAGCAGCTCTATGTGGGGGTGGGCACAGAATGCAACGCCTGTTTCCCCACCGATCAGCGTAGCGGCACCGTGCTGCGCTACGCCCTCGATGGGAGCGGAGCGTCGCTCTTCGCGCGCGGATTTCGCGATCCGGCCGGGATGGCGCGCGACCCGAGCACGGGCGAGATCTGGCTGAGCGACCGCGCGCGTGACGACCGCGGCGATGACGGACCGCCCGATGAGCTCAACCTGCTACAGCCCGGTGGCGACTTTGGCTGGCCGGGCTGCGTGGGCGACCGTCAGCGCGACGCAACGCTGGGCGGCAACGTCGACTGCGCGCGCACGCTTCCGCCTACCATCGCATTTCCTGCCCATCTTGCCCCGACCGGTATGACGTTCAACGCAGCTCAGATGCTGCCGGAAGCCATGCGCGACGATCTCTTCGTCGTCAGCGCGGGCTCCACACAACGCACGCTACCGATCGGCTACAAGCTGATGCGCGTGGTCATGGAAGGGGGCCGACCGACTGGGGAGGTCGCCGATGTTGTGCGCGGATGGCTGCGCCCGGACACGCGGCGCTGGGGCCGTCCCGTCGATGTGGAGGCCGCCGCGGATGGCGCGTTGCTGATCGCGGACAACGCGGGCGGACGCGTCTACCGAGTTACCTATGATGCGCCTCGTCCCACGGCCACGCCGCCGCGCTGAGCCGGCTGCGGACCGATACTGCCGGACATCCTCGTTGAGCCGCAGCACAAAGGCGTACGTTATAATCGCTGCCGCCGACCGCGCCTCGGCTACCTGACAGGGGGATCACCATGCCCATTGCCAAAGCCCAACCTGCACGCCACGCCGCCCCGCGTGCGTTTGCGCGCGAGTCGGTGGAGGGGCGCTTCGGTCCACTGCGTGCGGTGCATGGTCCGTGCGCCGTCGCGATTTTCTTAGCCGTTGCCGTGACGGCGGGCACTGCCCAGCACGCGCACGCGCAGGCCCAGTTCTACGTGAACACGACCGAGGACCCACCGTCGGCGAACGAACATTGTTTGCCGGGCCAGGCATGCCCGCTGCGCGGTGCCATCGAGAAGGCCGAGAGCCTTCCTGGCGGCGCGATTATCACAGCCTGTTTCGATGCGACGATCGTCGAGAATGCGAAGCCCTGCCCTCCGGGCCGCCAACCGCTCTCGGCGGAAGATCCCGGCTTGGACCTGGAGACAGGCAAGTGGGTCATGCGCTTCGATGCCGACTCCCCACCCTTTGTGTTCAGCGCAGGCGGTACGCAGGTGGACTTCCGCACCGGCATCGATGGATGGTCGAGCCCCGCGGACAACCATTTCGTCGTCGACGGCACGGGTGGCCGCCGGCAGTTTGCATTCCGAATGGAATCGGACGGCAACATGCTCGCCGGCTTTGATTTGGCAGGCGAGTTCGAAGATTCGGCGGTCTTGTTGCAGGGTGATCTCTTCCAGAATCAGGTTTCGAACAACCAGATCGGTCCGGGTCTATCGTTCCGGTCCATCACCAACGGCAACGGCGTAAAGATCCGCAGCGAGCAATCCCTTGCCAACCGCATCGTCGGCAATTGGTGCGGGCTTGCCGGTGACGGTACGACGTTGTCCGATGTCGCCGAGGATTGCATCTACATTCTCGAAAAGGCGAAGAGCAACGTCGTCGGCGGCGAAGCGCCGGAAGATCGCAACATCTTCGCGGCGAGCCGACTCGGCGTCGGCGTCAAGATCGAGGGCGAAGGTACGGATGACAACGCGGTTGTAAACAACTGGCTCGGCCTCGACGTTACCGGCGCCGGCAGAGAGGCGATGAAGAGCGGCGTGCTGGTAGTCAACGGCGCGGAGCGGACCCGGATCGAATCCAACGTGATCGGCGGCGTATCCGAGGCCGGAATCGCCATCTTCTCGCGTGTCTCGGAAACGCAGATCCTTCGCAATCGAATCGGCATCGCGCCGGAAGGGGATGCTTGCCGCACGGTGCGCACCTACGGCATCACGCTCAACGATGGACCGAGCAACTCGTTGCTTCAACGCAACGTTATCCGCTGCGGCCGCGGTGGCGGCATCCTATTGCAGGGCGGTAGTACGAAGAACAACCGGATGAGCGAGAACCTCATCAGCGAGAACGACGGCGAACCCATCGACTTCAGCCGCAAGCCGAACGACGACCTCGACCCCCCCCGTCTGACTGCTGCGACTCGCACGCAGCTGCGCGGCGCAGGGTGCGCCGGCTGCCGCATTGAGGTCTTCAGCGACCCTGCGGGCGAGGCCGCCGTATTCGAGGGCGCGATGACCAGCAACGCCGGTGACGGCAGCTTCGTCTTCGACCTGCCGTCCGGGTTCACCTTCGACACCGTGAGCGCCACCCAAACCCAGAATCTCAACACCTCCGCGTTGTCGCGTTTCGCGTCGATCAGCGGCGGCGGCTCGACTCCCGTACCGGGCACCCCAACGCCCGCTCCCACAGCCGGCGCGACGCCGACCGGCTTGCTGTTTAACAGCCGGATCTTTACGCCGGCCGTCTTCCGCACCCACCCGCTCCGATGAGCAAGCGCGAGCGAGCTCGGCAGGCGAAGCGAGCGCGCACCAACCGTGCTGAGGCTTCTCCCGGCGTCGAGATCGGGATCGGCGGCTTCGTGGGCGCATTCGCGGCGGTGTTGCTCCTCGGCGGGCTGGCCCTCGGGGGATGGTGGATGATCGCAGGGCCCGGCTCGAGGGTCGAGAAGGCGGGGAGCGCGTCCATTGGCGACGAGTCGATCGCCCTCCGCCGCTCCGTGGAGCTGGGCGCGCATTTCGACGCGCAGGGCTATCCCGTACTCGGCGACGCCCGTGCGCCCGTCACGGTCGTCGAGTTCAGCGACTATCAATGCCCGAACTGCCGGCAATTCGCGCAAGAGGTGATTCCTTACCTCAAGCA
>JAJCYU010000158.1 GCA_029262755.1 Anaerolineae bacterium | reverse complement strand
ATCCTCGATGATGATGAGGATGACGAGGTTCCGGATCGGGTCGCTAGAAAGGCGGCCGACAAGAAGAAGGCCACGGCCAAGAAGGCCGCGGTCCGTGAGAAAGCTTCCGCTGATAGCGACGAGGAAAAGGAAGACTAGCCTTTCCCGTTCGCCGCGCATCGCTAGATTGAAGAGTCAAGGACGTGTCGCCATGCCCAAGATGAAAACCCACAAGTCGACCGCGCGCCGCTTCAAGGTGTCCGCCGGCGGCAAGCTCATGCGCACCAAGATCGGCAAGAGCCACTTGCGCCGCAAGAAGTCCAAGCGCGTACGTCGGCTGTTCGACGAGTACATGATCGTCACGCACAAGGCTAGTGTGAAGCGCGTCAAGCGCCTCGCGCCGGGCTTGTGGAAGAAATAGGGAGCCCCAGACATGGCCCGCGTTAAGACCGGAAAGGTGCGCGTCCAACGCCACCGCAAGATTCTCAAGGCAGCCCGCGGCTATCAGCAAGGCCGTCGCCGCCTGTTCCGCCGTGCGAAAGAGGCCGTCACCAAGGCCCGCGAGCACGCCTATCGCCACCGGCGCACGCGCAAGCGTGACTTCCGTCGTCTGTGGATCCAGCGTATCAACGCGGCGTCGAGGCTCAACGGCCTCTCCTACAGCCGCCTGATCCACGGCCTCGGCTTGGCCGGCATCACGCTGGACCGCCGCATGCTCGCCGACATCGCCGTCCGCGACCCGAAGGCCTTCACGGCCATCATGGACGTGGTCAAGGACGCGATCGAAGCGAACAAGTCCAACGACGGCGGCAGCGGCGGCGACGGCGGCGCAGAGGCCGAAGCGGCCTGATCGGCGCACGTTGTGTAGGATCTAGGGCAACGACCTAGGTTGTAATACGAAGAAGAATAGGAACGGGGCGGGGCCGCAAGGCACCCGCCCCGGTTGTTTGGTGGGGTTGGATGTTCTGTGAGGGCGAGTGTTCGGTGGGTTTGGGTGTTCAGCGAGGTTAGATGTTTTTCGCGGATGCACGGTGTTCTCTACGGTCGAGAGCTCCTTGCGATCGTGACGGATACCGTCTTTGTGGCGAGCCGTCGCGCCTCGTGATTCGCCAGGGCGCACGACTATTCTGCATGATCCGGCCGTGCTGGTCGCGATTGGGCGCTCGACCACATCTCCGATCAATCCCGAGACCCACCCACCCCACACCGCTGCGGAGGCACACGATGCCGGGCGATTCATTGCTGGACGACGCGATGCCGGGCGCTCCTATGCGCGAAGACGCGACCCCAATCGACACCCCGATCGACCTCGCATCGGGGCGCACGGCCGCCACCGTCGACACGGTCATCCGGGCACGGCGCACCGTCAAGGTATTCCGCTCGCCCACGATCCGGCCGTCATCCCCGCCGGCTTCATGGCGCAGGTCGACGAGTCGGTGACCGCCGCCGGCTGGGCGCCCTTCCACTACGCGGCCCACGCCGTCCACCGCCGCGGCGATCTCGGCGCCATCGTCCCGTGGCGGATGTACGTCCTGGACGACCCCGCCTGCCGCGGCCTGCTCGCCTTCCTCGACGCGCAGGAAGACGTCGAGCCGTGGACCTCCGCGCGCACGAGCAAGATCCCCCGTATGCTGGCCGCGGCCGGCGCGCTCGTGCTCGTCACGTGGCTGCCCGACCCACCGCCGCCGGCCGCCGAGCCCTCGCGCGCGCTCGTGATCGACGACCGCAACGCCGAGCACCTGGCCGCTGCGAGCGCAGCTACGCAGAACCTGCTCCTCGCAGCCACGGCCCGCGGGCTGGCCAGCTACTGGTCGAGCGGCGGCATGTTGCGCGAACGCGCGCTGCTCGACCGCTGTGGCGTAGCACCGGGGCAGCCGCTGTTGGCGGCGGTGTTCTTGTTTCCGGAGCCGAGCGAGGGTGACGAGTTCGTCACGGGGAAGCTGCGGGAGAAGCGGGGAGCGCGGGAGGGGTGGGTGACGCGGGTGCGGTTGTAGGACGGGTGGCGCGGGCAACGCGAACAGTGCGGACAGCGCACGCGGCCGATTCGCGATCTGGGCGCCGTGGTCTTGGCGCGACGGGTACTGATATGCGCCGGCGTGACCAGTGTCTTCGGCGGTCCGGGATCGCTCGCCGCGCCCCTTAGCGCCCCCGTTGAACGATAGGCAACGCCACGCGCCCAACCCACCCGCCCGGCGGTTCCGCCCGTCCGGGCGTCGCGGTCGGCGTGGCGGTTGCCCGCGGAGGCGGCTGTCGCCCCGGAGCCGGCGTCGGCGTCCAGCCTCTGCGATCCTCGGGACAGATGGCGAGCGCGTCCAGCGCGCGAGCGACGTCCCCGTCCAGCGCGCGAGCGACGTCCGCGTCCAACGTGCGACCGACGTCCGCGTCCAGCGCGCGCGTACCGCGCTCGTACGCGAGCGCGGCGCCGCCGACCGCCCACGACTCGACCCGCGCGTGAATCGGCGCGCATATGTCTTCGTCCACGACGTTCGCGAGATCCACCACGATCGTACCGCCGGGCGCGACCGGCCCCGATTCGTGCCTGTCCATCTCGTACCCGCCAACGCTCATCACGGTGATCCGGTAGCGCGCCGTCCGCTGTTCGTCCGTGTTGTGAATCCGAAGGCGAGACTGCCAGCCCGTGTAGCCACGGTACAACAACGGTGCGAACGCGACACCCGGCGAGCCCCCGAGCGGTCTCGCCGTCGGATCGCGCGGGATGCGGGGCGCGAACGGCACCGTCGCCAGCACCGTGCCCACAGCACCGCCACCGGCATCCGCGGCGATCCCGTTCGCGGCCGAAGTCCGGCGCAGGTCGAGCACGGCCGCCAGCGGACCGTCCGCCGCGGCGCGCACCGCGAGAACGGCCGGATCTGCGACGCACTCGCTGATGTCGACGCGCAACAGGCCCGCCGGCGGTAGATCGAAGCGCCCACACGTGGCGACGACACGGCCCTCGGCGTCGAGCGCGTCGAGGGTCACGGGGGCGCAGACCGTGCCGGCGGATTGCAGATGCACGGTGACGGTCGCTCCGGTCTGCGCGACCGATGCCAAGGGCACGCCTGCGGCGCCAACCGTCGCTCCACCCGTTCCGCTACCCGTCGCCATATCCGCCGCGCTACTAACCGCCAGTTCCGCCGCGCCATCCGCCGCGCCACCCTCGACCCGCGGACCATGTTCCGGCAACAGCGCGATGTACGCCCCATGCCGGCCCTGCTCGCTCACCACCTGCCCGTCCCCACCGCCGGACCCCAACGCCGCGACCGGCCATCCCACGTCCGTCCCCTGCCGGCCAACGTATGCGCCGGCGGCGTCATCGCACGTGCGATAGATCTCGGCCACGAGCGGGCTGCCGGGGCGGACCGGCACCGCGCGGAAGAGGCCGGCGCCAGGGTCGTCCGTGACGAGATCGTCGGCGGGGAAGGTCGCGCCCGTCAGCCAGGCGGCCACGAAGGCAGGCCACGCGGCGCAGGCTCGGTCCGACGCGAGCAGGTGGGCTGTCGAGGCGCAGAGCTCCGCCGCGATCGAGCCCGGCGCATCGATGCCGATCGCGCGTAGGCCTTGGCGGGAGACGCTGAAGATCGTGGCGGCAACCGGGCTATCGGGGTCTTGACCGACGCCGGTTGGATCGCCGTTGCCGCCGAAGGGCGGGCTCCAGCGCCAGACCCCCGCCGGCGCGATGAGCCCAGTGCACTGGACGGTGAAGGCCGCCGGGCATGCCCAAGGCGACAAGCACGTGGCATCCCCAGCTTCCTGCGCGACGATCAGCGCCAGTGCGGGCCGCGTGCCCGGGTTGTAGATCCGCACCTCTGCGCGACACGGGGCGTCCGGCGCCGCCGCGGCGATGGCCGGGAAGCGGATCGCGGGCGCTGCTTCGACGAAGGGGGCGTTGCCGCGCGGCGTCGGGGCCGGAGTCGACGTGCCCGTCGGGCTCGGCGTCGGCACCGGCGAGAGGGTCGGTACAGGCGAGAGGGTCGGACGGGGCGTGAACGTGGGCGCAGGTGTCAGCGTGGGGGAGCCGGGTCCGACCGTGGGTGCGGTCGTCGCAGTGGGGGGAGGGGTCGCGCTTGCGAAGAAT
>JAJCYU010000157.1 GCA_029262755.1 Anaerolineae bacterium | reverse complement strand
GGCGGCAAGGAGCACGCACAGGGTCGCGAGGACGAAGGAGATCGGAAACGAGCGTGCACATCGCCACGTCGCGCAGAGTGCGAGGAAACTATCGCGAACCCGAGGCACGAATCGTGAAGGGGTCGTCGCCGCGCGTTGCTTCGCGCGACGGCCGCGAATGCAATCAACGCGAGGTTCGCGCGCGTCCCCATCGTGCTCGAAACGGGGTCTTGGCAACATAGGGAACGCTCGATAGGTGGCCACAGAGCGGGATTCTACCACCGGGTCGATGGTCGCAAGGCTCTGGGATGATTCCAATGGCGTCCGCCCTCGAGCGGGCCGGCGCAGTGTCGATAGTCGTGAAGGCTTCCGAGGTCATGCTCGACCGTGGACATTGGGCGGCGGATCCGGGGTGACACGTTTCCGCAACGTCGCCATCAGTCACGCAGAGCGAGGCACCTCCGGCGAAGCGCATCCTGCGAATCGAGCCCCTCGTATCGCGTGCAACGCATCACTACCCTCGACACCACCTGCGAGTTCGAAGTTAAGCGATCCACCACCGCCACCACCGAGGTCGACATGAGACGAATCGACGCGCTGCCGCTGGTTGCGGCCCCTACGGACGAATGTTTCGCCCAAGCCGTCCCTTCTCGCCCACCGCGCGTGGTCATCCGGTCTGGGTTTCGTCACCGTGGCCGGCGCCGGCAGATTCGCTACGCGGCGCTCGTCGTGATCGCTGCGGCTGCCTGCGGGGCGGGCGTTGTCGGCGCCGCGCGGGACACCAGTGGGCTGCGCAGAGGAGCGGCTCCTCGGATCTTTGGGGAAGAGGCCGGAGGGATGACATGGGCTTCGAGCGTACTGGAGATTCGAGCCGGTTTGGGTGCGGGTCGGGGCGCGTCGTCCGCCTCGACGTCGATACGATCCGTAGGCGAGCAGGCGGTGGGCATCGTGGGGAACTCCGTGGGGAGCGTGCGGTCGACGGGCACGAAGACGTCGCGCATTGCCGAATCCAACGACGCCAACGCGGAACGTGGTTCGCGACTGTGGCTGCCGGCGCTCAGCGATTTAGGCGGCACGTTCTCGAGTTGTACTCCGTGGGTCAGCGTACAAAACGTCGGCGACGAGGTGGGTGGCGTGCTGTTCGTGGTGTGGGGCCTCGATGCTCAGGACGGCGATGGGGCCGACGGTGCGTGTCCCGGTGGTTGCGACGGGCCGATGTGGGTCGGTTGTTCGGGGCTCTTGGCCCCTGGATCGGAGTGGGCGTTCCGGGGCGTCGGTATGCCGCCCCGAGCGATCTCGGCGCAGTTGTTGTCGGTCAAGGCGGGGTCGGCCGCTCGCGTCGCGGAGGACGGCAACGGCATGACACCGGGATTCGCTACCTTGTGCGGGCTGCTCGGCGGGCCGGCTGAGATCAACGAGGAGCGGGGTGGCCTCGTACAGAGCGGCGGGGTTGTCGGCGATTGCGCCGGCTGGCAAGCCTTCGACGACGCGTGGCGGCGTGGAGGGACCTGGCGCGGTTTGCCGCTTGGGACGATGGCCGGGCCGGCGCTGCGTGCAACCGTGATGCGCGAGTGCCCGAGCCGAACGACGATGTCCGCGGACATCGTCGCGCGCCATCCCGGCATCGCGGACGCGGACGTGCGGGGCGACAGCGGCGAGGACGTGCACCGCTATGTGGTGCCCGGTGCGCGCATCGATCCGGGACTCGGCGAAACCGCGCTCCATGTGATGAACGCAGGTGTCGCCTGTGCCACGGTGAGGCTGTGGATGCAGTCCGTGGATGAATGCCGGCGAGCCGCGGAGCCTTGCGCTTCGTACCGCATCGAGCCCGGCCAGGCCTTCAGTTGGCACGGGCTCTCGACAGGCGTCGCCGGGGCCGGGGTCGACGTCACCGGCTGTGCGCCGCGACTGCCCTTCGACGGCAGCTGGTGGTTGGAGAGCGATCAGCCGCTCGCCGTGGTCGCGGATCTTCTTGCGCCGGACCTCCTGTACGACCATGTCGTTCCCCGGAGCCACACGCGCGCGCCGGAGGATCCGGCCTTGGGCGTTTGGCTTCGGGAGATCCCGCTCCTCCTTGGGCCCGCCGGGCGGACAACCGAGGTGCGCGTTTGGCTGCAACGGGAGTCCGTGGCCGGCGACGGCGGCAGCGAGGCGCGCGGTGATCTGGATGTGATCGCCCGACTCGCGGGCGCGGGGATCGGCCCGGGAGCGAGCGCGGAGGCCGTTCTGTGTAGCGAGGGCGGCGCGGAGTTGTTGATCCGCAGCGCGGCGTTGGACGCGCCCGTGGCAGCGATGCTCACGATCACGGCTTCGCGCGCCGTCGATTCAAACGGTGAGCTGGTGGGACCGCCGGAGAGGATGCCGGCGATCGTCGTCGAGGTCACCAACGTGGCGCCGGGCCTGGTGCCGGCGTCGGGGTATCGGGTGTTGCTCGATCCGCACGCGGGCCGACCAGGGGACCGCTTGTGGTTGGGTCGTGTGCAGCGCAACCTGCAGGGCAGCGGGGTCGTCGACGAGATCGTCCTGGCCAACCGCGCCCCTGCCGTGACGACGGTGGCGCTGCGCTTCTTTGATGGGCACGGTCCTGACCGCTTGGCCTGCCTCACGCTGGCGGCCGAAGAGACGCGCCACATTTCGTTGCACGAAGCGGAGGACCTCGTGCCCGAGGGATTCACCGGCAGCCTCGAGGTGGCGGCGGTCGGCCGCCCGGAGGGTCCTTCCGCCGAAGACCTGTCTCATGCTCTGCTTGCCGGCGTGCTCACCCTCGATGGAACGAGCCTCGCCGCGCCGATCGTGGGCGACGAGTTCGGGTTCGTGTCTGCCACGACGATCGACGGCGATCCCTGGCCGGCCGAGGACGCGGGAGACTGTGTCTCGGAGACTGTGCGCGAGCCGTTCGCAGGCGAGCCGGCGAACAACGCGGTGGCCCGCGCGACCGCGTGGCTACCGACGTTGAACAACCTTGCATGGCGGGAATGGTGTGTGGCCGAGATCACCGTCGTCAACCGCTCCGATACGCCGCTCGTCGCTCTGATCGCGGTTTGGGGGGACCCGTACCTGTGTCCGCCGAGCTGTCGCGGTCCGGCGGCCCTGCTGTGCTCCCCCTTGCTGGCGCCCGGCGGTACGTGGCAGCCCGTCATGGGCGATGGCTTGGCGGAATCGATCAGCGGGGTGATCCTAGGCCTGAGCGCGGAATCGGCAGCCAACATCGGCATCGCGCCCCGCGACGCCACGCCGGCGGCCGAGATGCTCTGTCGGGCGCTCCAGGCCGATCCCAAGGACGGCGTTTCACGTTGCCTGAGGTGGTCGGAATTCCTGGCGGCATGGAATGCGGGCGCTTCGTGGGCGGGGATCCCGCTGGACCGCCTTGTCGCCGGCCCGCTGGACGTCTCCGTCGCACGCGAATGCGATACGTCCGATGGCGTCGCGACCATCAGTTCGACCTTCATGGCACCGACGGGCGCACGGCCCAGTAGCGCACGCACCCGCCCGGCGCGGCACGTTGCCTCCGTGTTTCCCGTGACGGTCTCTTCTGCATCGCCTGCGTCAGGCGGTGAAGGGACCGACCCGTCCGTAGACACGAGGCTCTACGTGCAGAACGCCGGCTCCGCGTGCACCAACGTCGACCTGACCTTCCACCCCGCACCGCCGGCGGACGGAGGGCCATGCCCATCCAAGACGACGCGCTGCACGATCGACGCGCTCGCACCCGGAGAGACCTACAGTCTGGACGCCGGCGACTGCGTGGACCGCGGCTGGACGGGCATGGTCTCCATGACCGCCGGACAGCCGCTCGCCGTTATCGTCCAGGCGATGGCAGGCACCCGCACCGACGTGTTTCCCGCCGCACCCTGGATCGATGCCTTCGACCTCGATCGCGACGGCGATCGCGATGCGCAGGACGGCGCGGTGCTAACGGCTCTCCGTGGCACGGAGCCCGATGACCCCGATTGGCGGCCGTGGTTGGACCTCGACCACGATGGCGACATCGACGACGACGATGTAGCGATCCACACGCGCTGGCTGCCCGGGGCGAGCCCGCCGTGCCCGACGGCGACGGCGATACCAACGGCGACCGCGACCGTGACGCCTACGGCGACGCCCGAGGCCGGCGAGCGCGCGTATCTGCCCGTCGCGTATCGAGAGCGACTGCTTGGCGGCGATTGAGGTCGTGGTGGGAGGGGTGGTGACCGCTGCGATGGAGACGGCGGTGACTAGGTAGTCCAGACGGCGACGGCGGAGACCCCGGTGGTCCAGATGGCCTCGGCGGAGACCCCGGTGGTCCAGATGGCGACGGCGAAGGCTCCTTCGACGTCCGCCGCGACGTGGGTGGGGTCGTCGGGGGCCGCCGCGACGCCGTGGCCGCGTTCGCACGGCTGCCGGGCGGGCCGTAGAATCGCGGCCACCGTGCGTGCCATGATCAGTCGCCGCACGGGTCCATCGCGGCGGAAAGCGACCCGCCCTCCCCCAACCCGAGGCCTTTATGCTCGCTCCCCTCGATCCGTTCCGCGCCTACGTGGTTGAGCGTCCAGCCGACGGTCCGCAGCAGGGCGGCTTTCGGACGATGCTTGCGGCGGAATTGCCCGATCTCGACACGCTCGTGCGGATTACGCACTCCAGCCTGAACTACAAGGACGGGTTGGCCGTGGCGGGCAAGGCGCCCATCCTGCGACGCTTTCCGATCGTGCCGGGCATCGACTTGGCCGGGGAAGTCGTGGAGTCGGCCGATCCGGGCCTTCCGCCCGGCACCCCCGTGCTCGCGACGGGGTGGCGGATCGGCGAAGCGGAGTGGGGCGGCTATGCGCAGATGGCCAGGCTGCGCGGCGAATGGCTCGTCCCGCTGCCCGATGGCCTGGACGCCGCGTGGGCGATGGCCATCGGCACGGCCGGGTTTACGGCGATGCTGGCGGTCATGGCGCTCGAGGAGCATGGGCTGATGGCGGGAGATGCGGGCACGGGCGATGCGCGGGCGACGCGACCGGCGGCCGTCGGTCCGGCGCCCGGGCCCGTGTGCGTGACGGGCGCATCCGGCGGCGTGGGGAGCATGGCGATCGCGCTGTTGGCCGCGCTCGGGCACAGCGTGACCGCCTCGACGGGGCGCGTGCACGAGGAGCCGTACCTGCGTGCGCTCGGGGCGAGCGCGATCATCCACCGGGATGAGCTCGCCGCACCGCCGGGCAAGGGGCTCGGCTCCGCGCGCTGGGCGGGCGCGGTCGACACCGTGGGCTCGACGACGCTCGCCACGCTGCTTGCGACCACCGACGTGCACGGCAGCGTCGCAGCCTGCGGCCTCGCGGCCGGGCCGGAACTGGCGACCACGGTGTTTCCGTTCATCCTGCGTGGGGTGAATCTGCTGGGGATCGACTCCAATTTCTGCCCCGTTCCGCGGCGAAGGGCTGCGTGGCAACGGCTGGCACGTCTGTTGCCGGACGAGGCCTTACACGCGACGTATCGGATCGAGCCGCTTTCACGCATCGAAGCGCTCGCGGAGGAGATCTTGGCGGGCACGGTTCGTGGTCGCGTGGTCATCGACGTGGACGCATGAGCGCGCATTCGGGTGTGATCCACACGCGGCCACATGGGGCCGTGATTGCGCAGGGGGCTATCGCGCGATATCCTGCGCGCCCGGTGAAAACCGGCCACGGAGCAACCACCCCGCGCATGCGAAGGATCGGGAGGACATCATGGGCGTCTTAGGCAACCTGTTCGGCAAGAAGAATAAGAAGTCGAAGCGGCCGGAAGATCCGCTGCGTCCGGGACATCGGCCACCGCCCGTCGCGTCCGACGGCAGCCCGATGAGCGCGGAGGAGCTCCTGCCGGAGATGGACTCCATGACCGCCAAGCAATTGGCGCGCAAGCTTGGCTCGGCCAACCCGAACATCCGCCACGCGGTTGAGAAGCGCTTGGGCGAGCTACAGGCACACTCCGCGATCCGCCCACTGATCAGCGCCTACTTGATGAATGGGGATGAGCCCGCGCTGGAAGCCTTGTCCGGCTACGGCGCAGCGTTGACGCTGCCGATGAACGATCTCGCCAACGACCTGACCAACACCGGCGAACGACGCTCCCGCATTATGGATATCCTCGGTCAAACGGGGGACGACGCGGTGTTGCCGGCGGTACGTGGCGGGGTCGAGGACGATGATCCCGCCGTGCGCGCTCGCGCCTGCGCCGCCTTGGTCAAGCTCGGCGACCTCCACGGAATCGGCCGTTTGGACCAGGACCTGCAGACCAACGATCCCGTAGCCAAGCGATTGGCGCTACACACGTTGATCGAGATGGACCGCCCCGAAGCCAAGAAGTGCATCGAGGAACACATCGGTCGCTATCTCGCGGAGTCGGATGCGATTCCCAAGCAGACCACCGTCCATGCTCCGCGTCTCGACGATCCCAAGATACACCTCCACGACGCGATCATCTCGTCGATCAAGGCTGCGGATCACACGCTGACCTTGGTCGTGGGCGGCGAGGCGATCAACTACGCTACGGCGCGCCGCTCGACCTTTGAAGAAGGGCTCGAGGGCATGGTGGTCCGCTTCGGTACGCGCCGCATGGTGCCCGAGGAACAGATCGCGGAGCTGGAGGCGGCGCGGGACGATGCCGCGGCGGGCAAGCGCTCCGTGTTCGTCGGCATGGTGCCATCGCCCGCGGCCGATCCGCCGGTGCCGCACTTCTTGAAGCCCGTCGACGGTGGTCAGGACTACACCGCGCGGATGATCATCGCCGACCCGCATGAGTTCTCGGCAGCGCAGGCCTGGTGGTATTACGTGCTCGACATGGGGGCCGTGCCCACCGATATCGACATCTTCATGAACGTTTCTCGCCCTGGAACGAGCGCGATTTCGGAAGAAGAGTACGAGATCTACGAGTTGCTCGATTCGGACGACAAGAAGCACGAGTTCATGCGGGCCTTGCTGGCCAGACTGTAGGCCCGGCCGCGCACCATGCGCGGTCAATCCCAACCAAAGCGTTGACATTGCCGACCGGGTCTGGTAGGTTGGCACCCGCTTCATGCCCAAACTCATTTGCGAAAGGAGGCGCCCGATGTTGATCCTGTCCGACCTGACCCGCGGTCTCGCGGATCCGATGGCATCGGTGCGCCCCGACACGGTGCGAGCGATGTAGGCGCTTTCGCGCGTCTCACGCTTCCCACGTCCACGGGCCTCCCGCCCGTGGCGTTTTTTGTTGTCCCGGCCACGGATCTCGCGCAAGCGACCGTGGCCGTTTGTTGTTTGTTTGGCCGAATCGTTTTCGACTCACTGACCCTTGAACCACCATCGAGCGACCCGTAGCAGACGCTGCTCGAATGTCGCAGGAGCTCATCGTGCCCTTTCTTCGCAACGAACCGACGCGCTACATCCTCGGCTACCTGCGCCCGCATGCCGTGGCGGTGGCGCTGCTCGCCGCCCTACTCGCGCTGGGTATCGGCTTCCAACTCTACGTACCGCAGATTCTGCGCGCCTTTATCGACGGCGCGCGCGAGGGCAGTACCGTGGCGGAGCTGACCACCTTGGCGCTGCGGTTCCTGGCCGTTGCGCTCGTCGGCCAGCTCGCCGACGCCGCGGCGACGTACGTGGGTCAGGACGTACGCTGGCGCGCGACGAACCGGATGCGCTCCGACCTCACGCGCCATTGCCTGCACCTGGACATGGGATTTCACAACGACCAGACGCCGGGCAAGATGATCGAGCGCATCGACGGGGACGTGACGGCGCTATCGAACCTCATGAGCGATTTCTCGATGCGCGTCGCGAGCAACGTCGTATTGCTCGGCGGCGTGCTCATCCTGCTCGGGCGCGAGGACTGGCGTCTCGGTGTGGTGTTCACCGTGTTCGTGGTGACCACCATGGTGGTCCTTCGCCGGCTGGCGCGCTTCGCGGTGCCGCAGTGGAAGAAGGCGCGCGAGGTGACCGCCGAGCTATTTGGCTTCCTCGAGGAGCGGTTGGCCGGCACGGAGGACATCCGGGCGGCAGGCGCCGGCGGCTGGATCCTGCAACGATTCCACGACCTGCTGCGCAGCACGATGCAGGTACGGCGTCAGGCTTTCCTTCTCGGGAGCTCGATGTGGATCGCAACGGTGGCGTTGTTTACGCTGGGCAACGTACTGGCCCTCGCCACGGGCGCCTGGCTGTTCAACAGCGGCGCGATCACGGTCGGCACCGTGTATCTGATCTTCCACTACACCGAGGTGCTACGCCGCCCGCTCGAGCAACTGGCCCACCAACTCGAGGACCTGCAGCGTGCCGCGGGCGGCTTGGAGCGCGTGACGGAATTGCGCAGCCGCACGCCCCGTATTGCTGCGCAGCCCGCGGCGTCGATCGGTCCGGTCGCGGTTCCGGCCGGGGCGCTGGATGTGTCGCTGGACCGGGTGACCTTCGGGTACCAGCCGGACGAGCCCGTGCTGCACGAGCTCTCGTTGGAGCTGCCCGCCGGGCGCGTGCTCGGCTTGCTCGGTCGCACCGGCAGCGGCAAGTCGACGATCGGGCGGCTGCTGTTTCGCCTCTACGAGCAGCAGGCGGGCGTCGTGCGCCTGGGCGGGGTGGATACGCGTTCCGTACCGCTGCGTGATCTTCGGCGCGGCGTCGGGCTTGTCACGCAGGACGTGCAGCTGTTCAACGCGACGCTACGCGACAACCTGAGCTTCTTCGACCGCTCGATCACCGACGAGCGTCTGCTCGCGGTCATCGACGACCTGGGCCTGCGCACATGGTTTGACGAGCTGCCCGCCGGCCTCGATACGGAGCTGGCGTCGGGCGGCGGCGGGCTATCGGCCGGCGAAGCACAGCTGCTGGCCTTCACGCGCGTCTTCCTGCGCGATCCCGGGCTCGTCGTGCTCGACGAGGCCAGCTCGCGGCTGGATCCGGCCACGGAGCGGCTGCTGGAGCGCGCCGTCGACCGGCTCTTGAAGGGCCGTACGGGCATCGTCATCGCCCACCGCCTGGGGACCGTGCAGCGGGCGGACGATATATTGATCTTGGAAGACGGCGTGGTGCGCGAGCATGGCGCGCGCGTCGCACTGTTGGCTGACCCCGGGTCGCGCTTCAACGCGTTGCTGACCACGGGTCTGGAGGAGGTGTTGGCATGAGCGCAGCAACAAACGGCAACTTGCAGGCTTCACAAAACGGACGCAGCGGCGGGCAGCGCGGCGGACGCAACAAAGGGCGGCGCGATTCGACCAAGCACGACCGGCCCGCGGTCGATCGACCGCCGCGCAGCACGTGGTGGATGGCGATGCGCCTGGCCGCATTCCAGCCGGGCCCCTGGCTGGTGGACGCCGTCGCGTGGACTTTCGTCTGGTCGCTGCCGCTGGCCTCCGGCTTCGTGCTGCGGATGGTCTTCGATCAGATGACCGGCGAGGCGGCCGTCGAGGCGCGGCTCGGTCTACCGGCGCTCATCGCGCTGCTCTTGGTCGTCGCCTTGCTGCGCATCAGCTCGATCATCGTAGGCGTCTGGATCAACTCGTCCTTCGTCGATACGGTGCGCGCGTTGGTGCGTGTGAACGTGCTCGAGGCGATCCTGGCCAAGCCGGGTGCCGCGCCGCGCGCGGAGTCGACGGGCAAGACCGTCAGCCGCTTCCGTGACGACGTAGACGACATCGGCTGGGCGACGGAATGGACCGTCGATCTGCCGGGCATGTTCGTGTTGACGGCGATCGCGCTGACGATCATGGCGGGTATCGACCCGCTCGTGACGGCGGTCGTTTGTCTGCCCGTACTTCTTGTTGCTGCCATCGTGAACCACCTCCGGGCGCGGCTGGAACACTACCGGCTGATCAGCCGCACGGCGACGGCCAAGGTGGTCGGCTTCGTCGGCGAGACCTTCGGCGCGATTCAAGCCATTCAGGTGGCGACGGCCGAGGACGACGTCATCGGGCACTTCGACACGCTCAACGAAGCGCGCAGGGTAGCCGCACTAAAGGACACGTTGCTCAGCTCCATGCTCAACGTGCTCTTCGGCGGCGTGTTCAACATCGGCACGGGCCTGATCCTCTTGCTCGCGGCCGCCCGGATGCGGGAAGGAGCCTTCTCGGTTGGCGATTTCGCGCTCTTCGTCTTCTACCTCGGGCTCGTGACGGACGCGGCCTTCGCCTTCGGCAACTTTCTGGCGCGGCACAAGCAGGCGGGCGTCGCCCGGGACCGCCTGACACGTTTGTTGGAGGACGGTACGGCCGAGGATCTGGTCGCCCACCAACCGGTGTACATGAACGGCCCGGCGCCGGCACCGGCGATCCGCGCGCGCATTCCCAGCGACCGATTGGATCTGCTGGAGGCACGCGACCTGACATGGCGCTACCCGGATTCGGGTCGCGGCGTCGAGGGCATCGATCTGCGCGTTGCGCGCGGGCAGTTCGTGGTGGTGACCGGGCGCGTCGGCAGCGGCAAGACGACGCTCCTGCGTGCGCTGCTTGGCCAGCTCCCCGTCGAGCGAGGGGAGCTGTGTTGGAACGGAGAGCTGCTGGACGATGCGGCGGCCGAGCTCGTGCCGCCTCGTGTTGCGTACGCCGGGCAGGTGCCGCGCCTGTTCAGCGACACGCTACGCGACAACCTCTTGATGGGCCTGCCCGACGATGCTTCGCGCATCGACCGTGCGTTGGAGACCGCGGTGTTCGGCCGCGACCTGGAGCATCTCGAAGCCGGCCTGGACACGCTCATCGGACCACGGGGCGTGAAGCTCTCCGGCGGCCAGCTTCAGCGCGCCGCCGCGGCACGCGCCTTTGTCCGCGAGCCGGAGCTGCTCGTCTTCGACGACCTGTCGAGCGCGCTGGATGTCGAGACGGAGTCGCGCCTGTGGCGACGTCTCTTCCAGCGCTATGAGGAGGACGTGCAGGACGTGCATTCGAATGGCGCGAGCACCGCAGCCTTCGAGCGGAGCGATCCGCCCGCATGCCTCGTAGTCAGCCATCGTCGGCCGGCTCTACGACGCGCGGACTGGATCTACGTCCTGCGTGACGGCCGGATCGAGGCCGAGGGCACGCTGGCCGACCTGCTCGAACACAGCCCCGAGATGCGCCGCCTGTGGGACGGCGTCGGCGACGAGGAGGAAGAGGGGGGCGGGGACGTGTAGGCCTACCACGTGTAGAACAAACACGGGGCCATCGCCAACCACGTCGACCGGCGACCGGCGACCGGCGCGACATCGACCGCCATTGCATCGAACGTCGACCGGCGCCACATCGACCGCCACGAGGTCTACCAACTACCGGCGACCATTCCCGTCGCTCGTTGCCCGCACCGCAGCCGGGCGAAGACTACGGCGCGGGCGCTACCCGGACGTAGGTCGGCGCTTGCGTCAGCTCTACGTTGATCGTCGTGCCGTTGAGCACCTGTTGGTTGCCCAGGTGATCGGTCACGAGGATCGAGCCCGTCCAGCCGGGCAGCACGATGCTGTTGAAGTTCATCGTGCGGGTCAGCGGTGCGGTCCCTACGCGTCCGATGCGCTCCCCGGTGTCGGTGAAGGCGCCGATGATGTAGGCCCCGTCGGCCTCGACGAAGCGGTGGGCTTCGATGGCGCTACTGCCGGTCTCGAAGTTCTCCAGCTGCCGGTCGTAGGTGCTGCATGCCAGCTGCGCCGAGGCCGTGCGCGCGGCGTCGAGGGCCGGCTTGGGTTCGTGCGGCGCACTGACCTGGTAGTCGGCCAGCCAGGACGGCACGGGGTCGCATAGGTCTTGAATCGCATCGTAGACGATCTGCGAGCGGAGAAGTCCCCATGCCAGCCACTCGAAGCGGTTGGCGTCCGAACAGCCGCTGCCGATGCGATGGTCCTCCGCGGAGAACCAGATCGCCATCTCGACCCCCGCTGCCATAGCACGGATCAGCCCCTGGCCGGGATAGACCGCCTGCAGGTCCTCGTTTCGATCGGTGAACGGATCGGCAGGCATGCTTGCGATCGAGAACTCCGTGATCGCGATACGCGAGCCGCGCAGGTCGAATTTGCCCGCTACCTGGAGCTCTTCGTCGCGGAAGATCTGGACCTTGCCGATCATCTCCTGATCGAAGGGACGCACGCCGTCCCAGAAGTTCCGGAAATCGTTGAAGACGTGGATGCCCACAAGGTCGAAGTAGGGGAAATCGCTGTCGACGCCGGGAACCAAGTACGTATCGTACAGGTGCTCGAGTGCGTTCGAGGTCAGGTTCGGGTCGAAGGGGCAGGTCGTTCCGCCCGGGCATCGGCCATCCGATAGCCGGTCAAAGGCCAGGCTGCCGAACATGATCTGCGAGGTCGGGTCCGAGATCTTCGCACGCTGGAAGGCCTCGCGGAGCATCTCGCCGTACTCGTCGGCCTCCGCGCCGCCGAAGCAGCTGCCGATGTCATCGCCCTCCTGCTGCGTGCCGCCCGGCGCCTGGACATCGTAGTCCTGCTCGTTGGCGACCTCCCAATAGGTCACCCGCGGAGAACCCGGCGCATCGTTGATACCGTCGCCGTCGTAGCGCTCGACCATCGCCTCGATGAAGTCGCCGTAGCGGCTGAGCGGCGCGATATCGACGGGTCCGCAAACGGTCGTGGCTGCCCAGTCGGGGTTGCGCAGCACGTTGACCACCGGCGTAAAGCCGCGGTCGACGAGCCCCGTGATTACCTGATCCAACCCGAACCAGTTGTAGAACAGCCCGCCGAAGTCATTGAACTCGATGAAGCGCCACTGGGCCTGCAGGCGCGCGAACTTGATATGCGCGTCACCCAAGGTCTCCAGCGCTTCGGGCGTGCCGTCGTGCTCCAGGAATTGCGCTCCCATCAACGTGTTCGCACGCACCTTGACCGTCGGCGTCGCCGTGGCGGTCGGCGTCGGCGTATTGCTTGCCGTCGGCGTGACGGTCGCCGTCTGCGTGGCCGTCGCGGTGGCGGTGGCTGTTGCGGTGTTGGTCGGGGTCGGCGTCAGCGTGGCGGTTGCGCTCGCGGTCGGGGTCGACGTCGTGGTCGGCGTGGCCGTGCTCGTCGGTGTCTGCGTCGTCGTCGCGGTCGCCGTGGCCGTCGCGGTGTTGGTCGGGGTCGGGGTCAGCGTCGCGGTCGCGCTCGCGGTCGCGGTGGACGTCGTGGTCGGCGTGGCCGTGCTCGTCGGTGTCTGCGTCGTCGTCGCGGTCGCCGTGGCCGTCGCGGTGTTGGTCGGGGTCGGCGTCAGCGTGGCGGTTGCGCTCGCGGTCGCGGTGGACGTCGCGGTCGGCGTGGCCGTGCTCGTCGGCGTCTGCGTGGCCGTCGCGGTCGCGGTGGACGTCGCGGTGTTGGTCGGTGTCGACGTGCTGGTGGCCGTCGCGCTCGCGGTCGCGGTATTGGTTGCGGTCGCCGTTGCGCTCGGGGTCGGCGTGGTGCTCGCGGTTGCGGTGCGGGTCGGCGACGGCGTGGCGGTCCGCGTGGCGGTCGCGGTGCCGGTCGGCGTGATCGTCGGCGTAGCGCTCGATGTCGCGGTGGCGGTCGCCGTTGCGGTTCGGGTGGCCGTACCGGTGGCCGTCGGCGTGCGCGTCGCGGTCGGGGAGGGCGTGGTCGTGGGCGATGCCGTGCGGGTCGGTGTCGTCGTGGCCGTTGCGGTCACGGTCGGTGTCGCGGTTTGGGTGGCCGTACCGGTGGCGGTTGCGGTGGGCGTCCGGGTCGGCGTGGCGGTGCGCGATGCGGTCGGGGTGGTCGTGCCGGTCGGCGCCACCAACGTGACCTCCGCGGTCGCGATATCCGTTCCGACGACCACGGGCGTCGCCGTTGCCGTTCGAGTGGCCGTAGCGGTGCGGGTCCGCGTCGCGGTCGATGTCGCGGTCGACGTCGCGGGTTGGGTCGCCGTGCGCGTTGGGGTGCTCGTTGGCGCAGGCGGTCCCAACGTGACGACGGACGTCGCGATATCGGTGCCGACGATCACGACGGTCGCGCTCGGGCTCGCTGTGCGCGTCGCGGTGGCCGTCGCCGTGCGCGTGCGTGTTGCGGTGGCGAGGGCCGTCGCTGTGCGCGTTGCGGTAGCGGGGGCGGGCGGTCCCAACGTAACGACGGACGTCGCGACGTCTGTGCCGACGGCCACGACGGTCGCACTCGGGCTCGCCGTGCGCGTCGCGGTGGCCGTCGCGGTGCGCGTGCGCGTTGCGGAGGCGGAGGGGACGGGCGGCCCAACGGTAACGGCCGCTGTCGCCACATCGGTGCCGACGACCACGATCGTGGCGCTCGGGCTCGACGTCCGCGTTGCAGTGGCGGTCGCAGTTGTCGGGGCCGTGGGCGTCCCGGTCCGTGCGACCACCGTCACGACGGACGTCGCGACGCGGGTCAACACCACAGGCGGACGCGGCGGGGTGGCCTCCGGACTACCGTCCGCCGTCGGCTGTGGCGCCGGTGGCCCCACGAGGACGGTAGGTGTCGGGCTGACCGGGGACGTCGGGCTAACCGGAGGTGTCGGCGTCGGGGTTCGCGGCGTGCCGGGGGCCACCGTGACCACGGACGTCGCGACGCGCGTCGCCGGGCCGGGGTAGGAAGCGCGTGTCGGCTCCGGCCCTTCGCCGGTAGCGGTGGGCACCGGCTCCAGGGGCGTCGTTGGTATCACCAGCGGCGTGCTCGTCGCGGTGAGCGCGAGGACCGTTGCGGTCGCGGGGCCGGGCGTCGGCTCGTCCGTGCTCGATGGGTCCTGCGTGCTCGATGGATTCGGCGTCGCGCTCGCTTCGGGGCCGGACGCGGGCGTCGGCGTGCTCGTCGCGGTCAGCGCGAGGACCGTTGCGGTCGCGGGGCCGGGCGTCGGCTCGTCCGTGCTCAGCGGGTCCTGCGTGCTCGGTGGGTCCTGCGTGCTCGATGGATCCGGCGTCGCGCTCGCTTCGGGGCCGGTCGCGGGCGTCGGCGTGCTCGTCGCGGTCAGCGCGAGGACCGTTGCGGTCGCGGGGCCGGGCGTCGGCGCTTGGGTGGCGAGCGGGTCCGGAGTCGTGGTCGGCGAAGGCGCGACGGCGGCGGCGCAATCGTCGGATGCGCGCGGGCCGGTCGGGGGGTCGGTTTCCTCGCCTTGGTCGGGATCGGGGCTCGGAGCCGGATCGCCGATGGGGTCAGGGGCCGTGTCGGCCACGCCGACGCCCCGGTTGGAGAGCGGAAGGTAAAGACAGGACCGATCGCCCGGGGCGGCCGTGGCCGGCGCGGGCGCGAAGCGCAACGTTGTGATCGCTTGCACCGCCAACAACGACACAAGGCCGGTCAGCAGCAGCGTGCATCTCGTCCTGCTCATCTTGAATCCGCGTGTCGTAGCATGCCGGAGCGTCCGCCCAACGTACTGCACAGGTCCCGCGTTAGCGGGCGAGCCCAGGGTGGGGACGCCGGGCGATGCATCGACGGATCTGAGTGCCAATGCTTCACGGTACGCGTGCGTCGGTGGTCCTCGGTCACCTTGGCAAGCCTACTGCATACAGGCTCTCAGCCGATGCGTTAATGCAATAATACCCCCGTGGTAGGCATCCGCAAGTCCTCCACCGGTCTGCGGGGCATCCTTGTACACGACCGGCCACAGGGGGCTCACCATGGGGCCGGATGTAGCGTGGGGCCTGGCCGAGCGTCACGTTGATGGCCGTGCCTGTAAGAATGGACGTCGAGCCAAGGTGATCGGTTACCGCGATCGCGCCTGTCCACCCCGGCAGCAATTCGGCGTCGACCGAAAGGATCCGCGTCACGTCCGGATGGCTCCGATGCCCGATCCGATAGCCCGTGTCGGTAAAGGCGACGAGCAGGCCCGAGCCACCCGCATCAAGCAGCCTGTGCGCCTCGATGCGTACGTTGCCCGTCTCGGCCCTTTCGAGTTGACGGTCATAGCGCAGCCCTGCCATCTGCTCGAGCGCGACGGCCGCCGCATCCAAGGCCGGTTTGGGCTCATGCGGCTGTGTGACCGCATAGCCCGCACCATAGTCCGGCACGGGCACGCAAGCCTGCAGCGCGTCGAATACCGCCTGCGCGCGTAGCAGGCCGACGGCCAGCCAGGAGTAGCCGAGCGCATCGTCACATCGACCGATACGATGGTCCTCAACCGAGAACCAGGTCACGGAATCGACGCCGGCGGCCGCGGCGCGCGCCAGAACGCGACCGGGGTAATGCGCCTGCACCGCTTCGTCCCGATAAGTCCACGGATCGGCCGGAAGGCTCGGCAACGACACCTCGGTCACGGCGATCGGATATCCACGCAGATCGTATTCACCGGGTGCGTGTAGCTGCTGCGTTCGGAAGCGGGCGACCTTGCCGACCAGCTCCTGCTCAAACGGCGCCGTCCCGTCCCAATACGTACGGAAATCGTTGTACACATGGATGCCGATTGCGTCGGCGAACGGGAAGTCCGGCTCATGCCCATAGCTGCTGTAGAGGTGGTCGAGCACGTCCCCTACGAAGTCGTAGTCGAAAGGCCCCGCGTTGCCGGGCGGATAGCCGGGCCCGTTGTAGAAACGGTCGTGCGCCACCCCTCCGAAGACCAGCTCCGCGGTGGCGTCGGCCGCCTTCGCACCCTGCCAAGCGGCGCGCAGCAGATCGCCGAACGCGTCCGCGTCGCCGTCGCCGAAGCAACTGCCGTAGTTGCCTTCGCTGGTCGTATCCCGCGACGGGGCAAAGTCAGGCTCGTTGCCGATCTCCCAGCGATCGACCCGCGGTGAGCCGGGGGCGTCCGCAACGCCGTCCGCGTCGTAGCGTTCGACGATCGCCTCCACGAAGTCCCGCCAGCGAACGAGCGGCGCGATGTCGACCGGCCCGCAGGCCGTACTTGCGGCCCAATCCGGATTGCCGAGCAAGTTCAGGTGCGCCCCGATTCCCTCTGCATCGAGTCGTTGAACCAGCGGATCGATGCCGCCCCAATGGCGCAGCGGCGGGCTGACGTCGGCGGGCTCGATCCAGCGCCACTGCACCTGCACCCGCGCGTGCGACAGCCCTGCCCCATCCATGGTCGAAAGCACATCCGTCACAACATCCGCCCCGAAGAGCTGCGCGCCGAGTCC
>JAJCYU010000156.1 GCA_029262755.1 Anaerolineae bacterium | reverse complement strand
CGTCGGGCGATCGACCCGCCGCAGCGTGCAACGACAACGCGGCCGGCGTCGAGGCGCGGCCGCGGGGTCGGGTTGGTCGGTTTCCGCATGGAAGCACTGCCCGCAGGCAGGCTGCCGGAGCGCGCAGCGAGATGCCTACGCGGTGCGCTCGATCGGGAAGATGCCGTAGCGCTGCTGGGCGGTGCGCAGCACGCGCAGGATGGTCTCCGGGGTGGAGCGGTTGATGCGGCGCTGCAGTTCCACGGGGGACATCGGCACGTTGCGGTTCTCGACGAGCGCGCGCAGGACGGCGCTGGTCATGGGTGTGCCGGATGTTATGAAGTCGGGCTGGTGAGCGCGCTGGACAAGGACCTTGACCCACAGCGGATCGAGTTGGTGGACCTCGGCGGTGTGAGGGTCGATGTAGTCGATGGCATCCTCGGAGGGCAGCTCCGGGGTCTGCTCGCCGAGAATCTCGGAGAGGAAACGGCCGAGGTTGCGCTCGTTCCTCCGCCACCAGTCGAAGTCGATGTGGAAGGGGGTCGAGATATCCGCGAGAGCGTGCATAGTCCGTCCAGGGGATGCGGCGTGGCCGAGAGGCCCGCGAGGCGAGAACGAGAAGCGCGTCGGTGTAGTGCGGTCGACGCGGCTAGGTCTGGGAGTCGAGCGTCCAGAGAGGCGACTCGATCGCGCCCACGTTGCGGAATCGTTTGTCGTCTTCGAGGGCCAGCTCCAACGCGAGGCGACGTGACTCTTCGGACACGGAGCCGTCCAGATCAATCTCGTCGAGCAGCTTGTCGGCGCTCAGCGGCTCGTTGGCAAGCATAAGGATGGCCTCGGCCAGGTTGCGATGACCCGCGTTGACCTCGGGCAGCAAGGACTTGAGGATCCAGCTGTTGCCGGCGCCGAGCCAGTCGCCCGTGCCGTGCAGCCGCTCGCGCAGTTGGGGCGCGATGACGGAGGCGTAGCGGTCGACGAGCAGGTCCGCGTCCAGATCCGCTTGGGTGGACGTCAGAGCGTGGTCCCAGCCGATGCCGGCTGCGAACTCACGCGCGTCGCTGCCGATCTTGACCGACAGCACTTGGTAATCGCCGTACATCGGGTTGTTGCCTTTGCGCACCTTGCCGATGGTGCCCTTGGCTCCATCGAGGGCCGGGAAGACAAGAGATTGGCCCTTCTCGTAGCTATCGGTGGGCATGTAGGGAACACCCTTGCCGTCCGCGGCCTTCTTGCGGGAAGCCAAGGCGCGGTCTACGCGGCCGCGGATGAGCAAGCCGGCCAAGGTCTCGACGCCGGCCGGGGCCAACGTCTCGAGCATATGCGCTTCCAACGCGGCGAGTTCTTCTTTCTGCGGCTGGAAGTCTTCGATCCAGTATTCGGGCGTGTCAATGCGATTGGGCATATTGGAACAGTCGCCTCTCGGAAAGGCCGGCGCAACGGTGCGCTCGGCCGGGGCCAGACACAACCTTGCGATTATACGATGCCGGCCGGCGGTGGGTCAAACAGATTCGAAGTTGTCGGGTTCGAGGCTCGCATAGAGCAGGTCGAGTGCGGCGAGCGCAAGGCGGAGCGGCCGGGAAGGAGCCGCTACGGAATCGGGTAGAGAATCGGGCGGCACCGCGAGCACTGTGGCTCCGCGCTCTACGGCGCGCTCGCGTTCGGCGGTGGAGAAGCCGTCCGGGGGTGGGCAGAGAAGGGCGAGGGCGAAGGGGCGGCGGTCGGTGGCCTCCGAAAAGGATTTGCCCTGGGGGTCCACCAGCACGATCGATTCACCGGCACGTTCGGCTTCATCCAGGGCGCGGTCGAAGAGGGCGGGCTCGCGTAGGGCGGGGCGACGTCCGCGGCCGGCGATCTCCGCGCCCTCGAGCGCCAGCTCCGCGAGATCGACCAGATCGTCCGTGGCGGCGTCCAGACCCGGAAGGACGCTGTGGTCGGTGATGAGCGGAGCGAAGGACACAACGCCGGCGGCCGCGGCAGCAAAGACCAGACGGCGCGAGTCGGCGGGGAGCAGGAGGCCCTGGTGCAGCGAGATCTTGGTGCGCCGTTCCGGAGCGAGCCTGCGCGTGATCACCTGCCCCTCGATGCGCTCCCACGAGGCGTGCTCGATGGCGACCTCGTGCTGCCAGCCCGCGCCGTCCAATGCGAAGAGCATGCGCTGGGGGCGGGCGCCGCGCAGGTAGGCGCGGGTGGCGGGGCCGCCGGCGAGGCGCAGGCGGCCGTCGACCAGGCTCTCCAAGGGGACAAAGAGGCGCAACGAGGGCGGCTGGCTCATGCGCCGGGCGGCTCCTTGCGGGTCAGGATGGCCACCCAATCGCCGTCCGAGCGCACCTCCGCTTCGCCGAAGCCGGCCGTGCGTAGGGCTGCGGTGACCTCGTCGACCTGCGTGTCGAGCACGCCCGAGGCGATGAGCAGGCCGCCGGTGCGTGTGCGTGCGGCCATGCCGGGCGCGAGCTCGATGACGATGGGCGCCAGCAGGTTGGCCAGCACGATGTCGAAGGGCGGCTCGGTCTCCACCACGTCCAGCGAACCGGCGCGGGTGGGGAAGGGCACACCGTTGGCGGCCGCGTTGGCGGCGGCCGTCTCCGCGGCGCGTGGGTCGATGTCGACGCCGAGCACTTCGCGCGCGCCGAGCAGGCGGGCGCCGATGGCGAGGATCCCGCTGCCCGTGCCGACATCGAGCACGCGCGCGTTGGGCGCTTCGGCCACCGCTTCCGCCACGGCTTCGAGGCACAGGCGGGTCGTGGGGTGCTGGCCCGTGCCGAACGCGGTGCCGGGATCGAGGCGTAGCGGCAGGCGGTCGGGGTCGGTGGACTCGGGATCGAGCCAGGTGGGTGTGATCAGGAAGGGCCCGACCGGCTGTGCGGTCCAATGGGCCTTCCACGCCTCGGCCCAGTTGGCCTCGGCGAGCTCGCGCACCGTGGCTTCGGGCAGCGGCAGGATGCGGCCCAGATGCCACAGACCGGTTTCGATGGCGGTGCGCGCGTCCGCGTCGTCGGCGGCGATCCACGTGCGCACCCACGTTTCGGGCGCGTCGGGCGCACCGGAGACGTCGTCGCGCAGTCGGGTCTCGATGGCGGCGCCCGCGCCGTGGCGCACGAAGAGCTCGTAGAGCGGCTCGACGAGCTCCCCTTCGGCCGGCACGGAGATCTCGATCAGCGGACCGACGCTGCCGTCCGCGCGGCGCGCGTTGGCGCGGGCGCGGGCTGCGGGGTCCATCGCGTGGTCGGTGGAGGGGTCGATTGCGGGGTTCGTAGCGGGGTCGATCGAGTCGCTCGGGTCGGAATTGGGCGGTGACATCGGCGACGGCGAGTCCGCGGCGGGGCTCACGTGAAGCGCTCGCGCACCCGGTTCCAGAAGGAGCCGCGGTCTTGCTCGATGACCTCGGCGCTGGGTAGGGTGTCGCGCAGTTTCTCCATGAGCTCGCGCTGCTCGCGGGTGAGTTTCTCCGGCGTGGCGACGACCGTAGTGACCACGAGATCGCCGCGGCCGATGCCGCGCAGGCGGGGCACGCCGAGGCCGGGCACGCGCAGCGCGTCGCCGGATTGGGTGCCGCTGGGCACGCGCACGGACTGCTCGCCGTCCAAGGACGGCACCGGAATCTGCGCGCCCAAGGCCGCGTCGGCCGGGTTGAGGCGGACCTCGACGTGCAGGTCGTTGCCGTCGCGCCGGAAGCGCGGGTGGGGCTTGACGTCGATCGCGATGAAGAGATCACCCGGCGGGCCGCCATAGCGACCGTGCTCGCCTTCGCCGGTGAGCCGGATTTGGATGCCGCGCTCGACGCCGGCGGGGACGTCCACCTCAAGGGTGCGCGGTCGCTGCGTACGGCCGCGGCCCATGCAAGAGGGGCAGGGGTTCTCGATCGCGAAGCCCTGGCCCTGGCAATGCGGGCAGGTGTGGACGTTGACGAAGCTGCCGATGACGCTCTGCTGGACCTTGCGCACCTGCCCGGTGCCGTCGCATTGCGAGCACGGGACCGGTTTGCTGCCTTCGGCTGCGCCGACGCCTTCGCAGTCGTCGCAGGTTTCGCGCCGAACGACGTCCACGGAGCTCGTCACACCGAAGGCGGCCTCTTCGAGGTCGAGGGTGACGCGCGCGCGCATGTCTGCGCCGCGCTCGGGGGTCGGGCCGCTGCGTGGCCGTGGTGCGCCTCGACCGCGGGTGCCGAAGCCGAACACCTGCTCAAAGAGATCGCCCAGATCTCCGATATCGACGCTGCCCGGCGGAGCGCCGCCGCCCGTGCCGCGCACGCCCGCATGGCCGTAGCGGTCGTAGGCGGCGCGCTTCTGCGGATCCTTCAGGATCTCGTAGGCTTCGTTGATCTGCTTGATTCGGACGTTGGCGTCGGGGTCGTCCGCGTTGACGTCTGGATGATGTTCTTTGGCCTTGCGCCGATAGGCGCGCCGGATGTCCTCCGGGGCCGCACCGCGCTCCACACCCAATACCGCGTAGTAGTCCTGTTGTGCCATGGATCGTCTCGTTCGCGGTGTGGTCGGTCGGCGGTTCACCGTGCAGCGGGCGCAATGCCGGTCCGCCGCACGATGCGGATTGGGCGGCGGCGCATGGAGCGCCCCCGCCTCACGCGCAAGAGTATAGGGTGCCTACGGTGGCCGCGGCACGTGGGCCGCGTTAGAAACGTATATGCAGCGGTGGAGGAGCGGGCCGTGGCGGCACGGGGTCGGTGCGGCGCGGGGTCGGTGGGAGGGCGTTCGTGTCTTCGGATTCGTTGTCCTGCTGTTCGCCGGCCTACGACTCGCCAAACGTTTGCTCGCCGACTCACGTGCCGCTTTCTTGCCTCTTGCCTGCCTGTCTCTCGTTCGCCCGCCTACCTGCTGCTACGACTACGCTGCTTCCGGCTCCGGGTCGCCGGCGAGCATGCGCGTCATGAGGTCGGCGACGAAGCCCACGGTGGGTACGGCGCGCTCGTAAGCGATGCGGGTCGGGCCGACGACGCCGAGGACGCCGGCCGGTGTGCGTGCGCGGCCGAAGCGCGAGAGGACGAGGGTGAGGTAGGGCACGCGTTCCAAGGGCGGCTCGCCGCCGATGAACACGTGCACGCCGCCGGGTGGTAGGCCGCCAAGGATCGACTCGAGGCCGCGGCCGTGTTCGAGGAGCGCCACGACCTCACGCAGGCGATCGCCATCGGCCAACTCCGGCGCAACGAGGATCTGCGACAGGCCCGCGTGGTACAACCGGGGCGCCGCGGGTTGGCTGGCACGGCCGGCGAGTTCGTCGACGGCGGCCTTGGCTTCGGCGGCCAGGGACAAAGGCCGGGCGGGCGTGGAGGCATCGGAGAAGGGGCCGCCTGCGCGCGTGGGCGTCGTCGCGCCTTCGGGCGGCCCCCAGACCCGGTCTTCGTTGAGCGCGTGCGCGATCTGGTCGAGCGCGGCTTGGGTGTAGGCGTGCGCCGGGCGCCAGCGGGCCTGGTGCACGAGGCCGTCGTCGAGCAGCGCGACGACCTGGACGTTGCCGGAGCCCATATCGACCAGCTCCAGACGACGGATGGCTACGCTGCCACCGCGGGGTGCTGCGACAAGGCCGGCGGCGCCGCAGGAGCGGGCCACGACGGCAGCCGAGAGGCGCATCCATCGTTCGGGGTCCCAGCCGGCCTGATGGAATTGGTGGCGGATCGTGCGCTTGTGGTGCTCGGGAAGGCCCGCGTTGTGCATCAGGCGCTCGACGAAGAAGCGGTAGCCCGCCACCGTCGGGACGCGGCCGGCGGAGGTATGCGGCTGGGAGAGCAGGCCCATCTCTTCGAGCGCCGCCATCTCGCTGCGCACGGTCGCGGCGCTGCAGTCGAGCTCGTGGTGGCGGACCAATGCACCGGAGGCCACGGGGAGGGCGCGGCGCACGTGCTCGCGTACGACCAGCGCGAGGATCCGCGAGCGGCGCTCGGTCATGGGCAGATCGCTAGGGGGGACAGGACTCGAGGGAACGGGATTCGAAGCCCTTCGCTTCGAGGGCACATCGTTCCCGAGTAGGTCGTCGCGCTCGCTCGTCATGGGGCAACGGTAGGACGGGCCGGGCGCGGCGTCAATCGCGTCGCCGAGCGCGCGTCGTCGGCCACCCGTAGTAGGCGCCATCGAGCGTGCCTGCAGACTCCTATTCGAGCGTCCGCGCGTTCGAAGAGGGGTTGGAAGACACGCATTAGTACGCGTTCGGATCGCGGAAGGAGTTGATCACCGTGCGGAAGAGGATCTTCAGGTCGAAGAGGATGGACCAGTTCTCGATGTAGAACAGGTCGTACTTGGTGCGTTCCTCGATCGAGGTGTTCCCGCGCAGGCCGTTGACCTGCGCCCAGCCCGTGATGCCGCCCCGTTCGCGGTGGCGCTCGGCGTAGCGAGGGATATGGCGGCGGAATTCGGCCACGAATTGCGGGCGCTCCGGGCGCGGCCCCACCAGGCTCATGTGGCCGAGCAGCACGTTGACCAGCTGCGGCAGCTCGTCGAGGTTCGTGCGGCGCATGAAAGCGCCAAGGCGGGTGACGCGGGGATCGCCGCGTCGGGCCCAGACCGCGCCGGAGCTGGCCTCGGCGTCGGGGCGCATGGAGCGTAGCTTGATGATCGGGAAGGGCCGCATGTCCAGCCCCATGCGCTCTTGCACGTAGAAGGCCGGGCCGCGTGATTCGAACTTCACCAGCAGCGCGAGCAGCAGGATGATGGGCGACAAGAACACGAGTGCCAGCCCGCTCAAGGTGATGTCGAGGGTGCGCTTCAGGCTGCGCCGCCACCCGCGCAGGGCGACGTCGCGGATGGCCAGCAGCGGTAGGCCGTCCAGGTCGCTGACCTGGACCTCGGTGGTCATCAGGTGGAAGACGTCGGGCAGGATCTTGATCGTCGTCCCCTCACGCCCGCATTGGCTGACCAACGCGACCAGCTCGGAGCGTGTGGCGCCCGGCAGGGCGATCAGCACCTCGTCTACGGAGAGGCGATCGACGAGGATGCCGAGCTCGGCCGTGCGCCCGACCACGGGCACGCCGCGCACGCGGGTGCGGCCGGGCGTGTCGTCGAGCAGGCCGACGAGCTCGTAGCCCAGCCATGGGCGGCGGTGGATACGGGCCACGAGATCGCGCCCCGCGGGTCCGGCGCCCACCACGAGCACGCGCAGGCGGCCGACGCCGATGCGGCGTAGGCCGCTCCAGATCCCGCGGTGCAGCATGCGCGCGACGCCCACGGTCAGCAGCGAGGCCAGCCAGGTGTAGACCAGGAAGAAGCGCAGCGCCTCCAGACCGGACAGCGAAGGGCTGACGAAGCTCGCGACGGCGAAGGCGATGACCAGCCCGATCGAAACGCCGCGAAAGAGGCGGCCCGCTAGATCGAGGCGCGAAACTCCGCGCGGCTGGTGGTAGAGCTGCTGGAAGAAGAAGACGACGACCAGCACCACCACGTGCACCGCGATTAAGGTGGTGAAGGCCGAGTAGGGCGGCACGCGCTGTGCGCCGCCGATCAAGGTGCGTGCGTAGGCCGCATAGGCCAGACGCACCCCGGCGGCCAATGCGGCCACGTCGATGGCGAGCAGGGAGATCCGCTCCAGCGCGGTGCGGTGAACGCTCATGGGGAGGGAGGGGACGGTGGCGAGGATGGGGTGCGCTGCTCGACGGCGGAAGGGTCGTCGGAAGGGTTGTGGGAACCGGCGTGGAAGCGCGCGTCGCTACGACCCGCGCCAGGGTCTGCCGACGGGTCGTTCGCGCTATCGGCTGACCCATCGCCTGCTAAGCCGGGCAGGTCGCCGGGCCCGTCCGCGGACCACATCTCGCGCGCCAAGCGTTGGCCGCCGCGCAGCGTCAGGCCGAGCAGGACGCAGGTGTCGATCCAGCGGGGGGTCGTGGCGCGGTAATGCTTGTGGTAGAAGAGCCACATCGCGCGTTGGAATTCGAAGGCCGCCTTGTTGCTTGCGCGTGAGGCGGCGCGCTTTACGTGGTGGACGATCACGTGCGGGCGGTAGACCACGCGCCAGCCCGCGGCGCGGATCCGCAGCGCCCAGTCCAGGTCCTCACCGTACATCCAGAAGCGTTCGTCGAGCAGCCCGACGTCGGCGATGGCGGCGCCGCGCACGAGCATGCAGGCGCCCACGACGGCGTCCACGTCGGCGGGCTCGTCGCGACCGAGGAAGGTCATGTTGTAGCGTCCGAAGCGCCGGCTGCGCGGAAAGAGACGGGATAGGCCGCTGAAGCGGTAGAAGGCGACCTCCGGTGTGGGGAAGGCGCGGCGGCAGGCCAGGTCCAACGAACCGTCTTCCAACACCAGCTGCGGGCCCACGATGCCGACCTCCGGCTCGTCGTCCAGCACGGCGCGCAGCGCGGCGAGCGCACCGGCGGGCACCACGGTGTCCGGGTTTAGCAGCAGCGCCGGCCGCTCGGGAGCGGCGTCGCGCGCGACGGGCCGCTCGGGGTAGCCGGCGGCGCGCAGGGCCAGGTTATTGCCGCCCGAAAAGCCGACGTTGCCCTCGCTCTCGATCAAGCGCACCCAGGGGAAGCGCGCTCGCACCATGTGCGCGCTGGCATCCGTCGAGCCGTTGTCGACCACCCACACGTCGGCCGCGACGCCGTCCAGACCGCCCTCGGCCAAGGAGGTCAGGCACGCGGCAAGGTGGGCCCGCGTGTTGTAGTTCACGATAACGATGTTCACGCGCCGCTCTCGCGCGCCAGAACGCGTGCATCGCCCACGCGGCGGGTGACGTGGATGCGGTCGAGGTGCTCGAGCAGACCGAGGGCGTATTTGCGGCTCGTGTCGAATTTGTCGCGCAGATCGCCCACCGTAACCTGGCCGGACGTCTCGACGTGCTCGATCACCCAGTCGTGCAGCGTCTGGAATCCCGCTCGGTCGAAGAGCACATCGGAGGTGACCGCGACCAGATCGCCCTGGGTCAGGAGCGCCTCGAGTACCTCGTTGCCCACGGCGGCGCGGGCGTCCGCGGTGGACGGAGGCGCGAAGGGCGCGGCTCGGAAGCGTGTGAGCAACGCGTCACGCGCCGCGGCGGCCTCGGTGGAGTAGCGGACGTTGTGCTCGGGCAGGCGCGGGCGGCCTCCGTCGAGCGTCAGCCAGCCCTCGGTCTCTGCATGGGCGAGGAGGGCCGCGAAGGCCTCGGCCGAGAGGTCGAGGCGCTCGCGCAACTCTTCGCGCGGTGGACCGACGCGCAGCGGATGACGGGCGTGGTATTCGGCGAGGAGGCTGCGGGCGCGTTCCTGCACGGTACGCAAGCCGGCATCGGTCATCCACAAGCTCGATGTGCCCAGGGCGATGGCACGGCCGTCCGCGGCAAGAGCGGTGAGCGCCGCGTCGCGCACGTCGGGTTCAAGCCCCGTGTCAGGCGGCGGCATGTCCTGCGCCCGCGTCGGCTCACGCTCGCGCAGCATCCACCAGGCTCGCTCTTCGCGTGAGCCCTCGGCGAGGGCGGCGAAGCGCTCTGCGACAACCGGGTCGAAGCGCCGCCACATCCGTCGCGGGCGCGGGTCGAGCACGACGCCACCGCCGATGGTGCGGCTGGGCGAGGGCAGGCGCAGCACGATCCGGTCGCCCGCGGCCAAGACCGTGGGGCGCGCGAGGTGCAGCTGCAGCCAGCCGCGGCCGCCGGGCTCGATGATCTCGGCATCGATCAGCCGCACGCGGCCGAGGATCTCGCTCGCGCCGTGAAAGATCGCCACCTGCCGGTCGTGCTCGATAGCGGCCACGGCTTCCGGCAGCACCTCGGCGGCGACGTCGATCAAGCGGGTCGGTTGGTAGCTGTCGGGCGGGATCAGCACGTCGCCGCGCTCGATGGCGTCTACGTCGATGCCGGCCAGGTTCACGGCGGTGCGGGTGCCCGGCAGCGCGGTTTCCACCGCGCGGCCGTGGCTGTGTACGCCGCGGGTGCGCACCGTCAAGCCGGAGGGCTGGACCGTGAGCGCTTCTCCGGCGCGCAGCGAGCCGTCGCGCAGCGTGCCGGTGACGACGGTGCCGAAGCCGGCCAGGGTGAACACGCGGTCGACCGATAACCGTGGCCGCCCCACGTCGCGCGGTGCGGGCACGTCGGCGAGCAGGGCGTCCAAGGCGTCGACGAGCTCGGGGATGCCGGCGCCCGAACTTGCACTAACCGGCAGCACGGCGGAGCCGGCCAGACGCGTGCCCGCCAGCAACTCGGCTACCTCCTCACGCACCAACTCCAGCCAATCCGGCTCCACGAGATCGGCTTTGCTGATCACCGCGATGGCGTGGGTCACGCCGACCAGATCGAGGATGGCCAGATGCTCGAGGGTCTGCGGCATCGGGCCTTCATCGGCCGCCACGATCAGCAGCGCGGCATCGATGCCGCCCGCGCCGGCAAGCGCGTTGCGGATGAAATCCTCGTGGCCGGGAACGTCCACGAAGCTCGCCACGCGGCCGCTGGGTAGATCGCGGAAGGCGAAGCCGAGCTCGATGGTCAGGCCGCGTGCCTTTTCCTCGGCCAGCCGGTCAGGGTCCGTGCCGGTGAGGGCGCGCACCAACGTGCTCTTGCCGTGATCGACATGCCCGGAGGTGCCCACGACGACCACCCGTTCGGGCGTCGTGTCGGTGCCGTGTTCCTCAGGCGGCATCCGCTAGTGCCCCTCGTTGCCCTCGCGCCGCGCGCGCATCGCGCGTCGCAGGGCCTGCCGGCGCTCCGATACGAGCGCCGGCTGCGCGGAGCCCGGCAGGAGGGCCTCCATGGAGCGCACAGCTTCTTCGTTGTCGTCCCGCGCGCGAACAAGGATCTCAGCCATCGCGCGGCGAAACACGTCCAGCGCCAGCACGTCTTGCTCCAGCCGACCCTCCAGCTCCGCAATGGTTCCGCGCACGCGCGCCTCCCGCTGCTCCAAATCCTCGGCAAGCGCCTCGCGGTCCTGCTCCTCGCGCGATTGTCGCACGCGGTCGGCCTCGGTTCGTTCCTTGGCGCGTTGCGCTGTGAAGATCTCCCACGCGTCAACCTGCTCTTGGCGAATCTGTTCCAGGGACTTTTCAACGCGCGCCTCCGCGATCCGCTGTGCTTCCGCGGTCTGGCTGTGCTCGGCACGCATGCGCTCCGCCGTCTCTTGAAGACGGGCGGCGATGGCCTGGGCCTCGCGGACGGCTTCCGACTGGCCTTCGATGCGCTTCGTCCAGGCCGCAACCTCCGTGCGCAGATCGTCCGTGATCCCCGTGAGCTCCGTGATGCGCGACGCGGCGTGCTGCTCGCTGCGCTGTGCGATCTCCCGCAGTCCGGCACGTTCGTCCGCCACCTCGTCGATGCGCACCGCGAGCCCGCCGATCTCGCGACCGACCTCGGTCACGCGGCGCTCCGCGTTGGTCATGCGATCGACGAGAGGCGTCAGGTGTTCCAAGCGCGCTTGCTGCTCTTCTTGCAACCTTCGCGTGCTCTCGACCTGCCGGCTCAACTCGATCCCGCCGGATTTGGCGGCTACCCGCGCCTCTTCCGCGTGCTCGGCGAGCTGCTCCGCCAGCTCCGAGCGCAGGTGGACCATGCTGTTCTCGAGTCCGGCCTGGCGCGTGACCTCCGAGGCCAGACGTTCCAAGCGGTCCGCGGTGTTCTCCGTGGCTGCTCGGGCGGCGCCGAAGCGCTCTTCCAGGGCGTCGATCCGGCCACTGTGATCAAGGGAGGCGGCCACATGCTCCAAGCGGCCGGCGACGCTCTCCTGCGCCTCGCGCATCGCGGCTACACCGCGTTCCATGGCGGCCAAGCGTGCGTCCATGGCCGTTACGGCGGCGCTCAGGCGCTCGAGCTCGCTCGCGGAACCGGCGGTGCGGTCCTCGAGCTGCTCGATGCGATCGGTGGTCGTCAGGGCTTGGGCGTCCATCGGTCGCTCCCGGGCACGATCGGCTGGCGGCGGCGGCTGGCGGCGGCGGCGGCGACCGATTATAAGCCGCGCCCCATGGCCGGCCAACGGGTGCCGCGGCGCATTGCGCGGTCGCATCGACTGAAGGGGTGCCTGGGCGACGTTTGGGTCAGGGGGCAAGGTCGCTTGGATCAGGGGCCGCTGTCGCCGGGATTACGGATCCGTGTCGATCTCGCTGGCGACCCATGGCAGCAGGAGGCGCGGCGAGACGAAGACCGAGGCGGTGAGGCTGCGCCGCTCGCCCGTACCGTCGTCGACGACCGCGATGTTGGTGCGCGGACCGCCCTCGTGGGTGACGACGCGGGCGCGGTAGGACAGCGCGGCCAGGCCGCCGGGCGGGATCACGCCGCGCCAGTGGAGGCGGCCCTGGTCCGGATCGCCCGTCACCTCGCCCGCGCCGGCGGTGATGATCCAGCTCTCGGGCACCAACATCAGGCCGGCGGGCAGCGTGTCCGTGACCAGGAAGGGGTCGGCCGCGCGCGTGCCGTTGTTCCGGACATTGAGGAAGAAAGACACCTCGCTGCCGTAGGCGAAAGGCTCGTTTGGACGGCCGACACTCTTGCTCGCGCTGGAGAGATCGGGTGCGTTTACCCGCCAACCTACGCGCGTCGAGGCTGCCAGGCCCTCGCCGATCAGGACCGCCTCGGACACCATGGCGCCGGGCGCAGGTGCGCCGGGATCGATGCGCAGCGCGACGACCGCGCGGAGGGGCCGTCCGCGTTGTACGTCGCCCTGCCAGTTGAGCGTGCGCTCCGCCTCGGACCAGGTCCAGCCGCTCGGTAGCGTGCCGGTGAGCGGCGACGCGCCCTCCGGCAGGGACCAGCGAATTTCGGCGCCCGCGACATCGCGCGCTACGGCGGGGCGCACGACCAACTCCAAGCGCACGGTATCGCCGTCGCCATAGGCGCGGCGATCGGTCTGGCGGCCCGTGGCGTCCACGAGCAGCAGCTCGCTGTCGGCCAGCGGCGCGAACCATGCAACGGCACTCGCGAGCAGCGGTTGCAGGCACGCCGGGTCGCCGCGGCCGGCATCGAGGCCGAGGAAGACCGTGCGAAAATCGCGACCCGCAAATTGCGCGGCGACGGGGTGGTCGAAGATGTCGAGCAGCGCTGGTCGTCCGCTTGCCTTGAGCTCAAGGCGATCCGAACGGTCTTCGTCCACATCGCGCCGGTCGAGCATGCAGCCGCGAAGACCTTCGTAGATCGAAGCCTCGGCGCCGGTCAGGGGGCCCTGGTGGGCGGCGCCCGCATTGTCCTCGTAGCCGGTCACGCCCAAATACTCGCGGTGGAAGCGCCGTTCGCCCGCGAAAGGCGTTTCCCCGCGAGCCCATAAGAAATCCTCGCTGGATAGCAACAACCGTCCGCCCTGGTCGAGGTAGGCTGCCAGCGCCTTTTGGCCGGCGGACCCCAGGTTGCCGTGGTCGCGAAAGTCGTAGCCTACGAACCACAAGACCGCAGGGTAGAGCGACAGCGCCTCGTCCGGTGGCCGTTGGCCGTCCGGTGGGCGCGCTTCCCAGCTGGGGTTCTCCTCCCCGAGCGCCCACAGGTCGTGGACCAGACCCAGCTCGTCGAGCGCGGCGGACCAAGCGTCGCGCGTCTCGCTCTGGAACTCACCATCGACGAGCAGCAGCGGCGCGGGGGCGCGGGCCTTCAAGGGCAGCGAGAGGGAGACCGACGCTCCTTCGCGCGCACGGATGCGTAACTCCGGTGCATTGGCGGCACCAGGCAGTGCGTCGGCCGGGACCTGCACGCGGGCACCGAATACGGCGCTGGCGCAGTGCTCCAAGACGAGCGGCTCGGTGAGCACTTCGCCGAAGCCCGCCGTGCGCAGCTCCGCCGGCCAGCCGGTGGACCCGTCCACGTCGAGGTCGAAGGTCGTGGCTTCAACGCCCGTGCTGGTCAGGGTGACCGTGAAGTCCGCGGTTCGGCCTGGCGCGCGGATGAGCGTATCGACGACGGGGCGCACGAAGGCGGCGTGGGCCGGCTCCGGAGCCACGAGTGCGTCCATCAAGCGAGCCACCACCACGTCACGGACCTCGTCGCCGGCGATGCCCTCGATCCCGAAGCCGAGCGCGACGCTGCGATGGCTCTCGCAGCGGGCGACGAGCGCCGCCGCGCCGCCGCCGTTGTCGTAGCGTGCGATCAGATCGGTATGGAGATCGTCGATGCTCGCCAGCACGTCCGTCGCGTCCTGGTTGTCGAGGCTGCCCGGACCGTTCAGCGTCAGGGTGATGCCGGCGAGCGGACCGCTGTCCAGGCCGTGCACGATACGGCTTGCGGATGCATCAGCCACGACGCGCAGGTGCAGTCGGTCGCGGACGTAGGGGTGCGGCCGTGCTCGATCGTCGCAGGGGCGGCGACCCGTGTCGACGCCCGCGTCTACGCACAGTGCGTCCTGGCCGCTGAGCAGCAGCTTCCCGCCTTGCTCCAAGTAGGCAGACAGCGCGCCTGCGCCGCGCACATGGGCGGGCCCCGCCACGGCACTGGACCAGAGCACGAGGTCGTAGCCGGCCAGGGTGGCAAGGTCCGGCGCGCCACCGGGCCGACCCGGTCCGCCGACGTCATCGGTTACATGGTGGCGGTCGAATACGTAGCGAAGGCGCGTCAGGCTGTCGCCGATGACGGCGGCCGCGCGGCCGTAGGCCCACGCGTCGCCGTCGACCAGCAGGACGCGTGGCGCCGGCACCATGCGATATGTGCGGGTGACGGTCTGGCCTGCGACGACCTTGACGCTGTCGCGCAGCGCACGGTAGCCGAGTTCTGCAACGTCGACCTGGTATGTGCGCGCGGGTAGCTGCACGGAGAAGAAGCCGAGCTCGTCGGTCGGCAGGGGGCGTGGAGCGCCCTCGATGCGCAGCGTGCCCGTCACGGGTGCGCCGTTCTCGCCATCGATCAAGCGGCCGCTGAAGGTGCCGCGTGGCGTCTCGACCGCGAGCGCAATGTCGCCGAGGTCGATCTGGCCGTCGGCGGTGATATCGATGTCCGGCCGCGTGACGCTCACGTAGCCGAAGGCCTCGATGAAGAGCACGTAGCTCCCGGGCCGCAGGTCGATATCGAAGCGGCCGTCGCTGTCCACCGTGAGGCGGGCAACCGGGTCGCGCACGATGTCCGTCACGCGCACGACCGCGTCCGGGATTGCGACGCCGTCCTCCGTGCGCACGACCCGGCCCGTCACGCTGCCGACCTCGCTCACGGACTTCACGGCCCCGTAGGCGTCGACGAGCCCCCACCCGGACTTCGGGTTCGGCGCGGACGTGCTAAGCGTGCGTGCAGTGCGGGTGATGACCGCACGGACTTCGGCGGGGCGCAGGTCCGGCGCCGCGGAGAGGATGAGCGCCGCGACGCCCGCCACGTGCGGCGCCGCCATGCTCGTTCCGGTCTGACGGATCATGCCGCCGCCCGGCATCGCGGACTCGATACCCGCGCCCGGCGCCACGACGTCCGGCTTATTGTCCCCGAACGGCGAGGTACCCCAGCGGCTCTTGATCCACATCTCGCCCGCAGCGGTCGTCGCGCCGACACCCAGCGCGGACGCCAGGCCGCCCGGCGCGGTGATCGGGCCCTCGTCGTTGCCCGTCGAGCCGACCAAGAGAATGCCCGCGGCCTCGACGGCCTCGACGGCCGGCGTGATCAACGCGGTCGACGTGTCGAGGATCGTCACGAGGCTGGTGTTGACCACTTCCGGCGCCGCGGGTCCGAGATCGAGCACCCACTGGAAGGCTGCGAGCAAGGTGCTGTCGGAACAATCCGTCCCGTCACAGGCGCGTGCGGCGATCCACTCCGCGCCGGGCGCGACGCCGAAGCCCTCGCCGCCGAGAATGCTGCCGGCTACGTGTGTGCCGTGCCCGGCCTGCCCGGCGCTGTCGTAGGGGTAGATGTTGCTGTTTCCACAGCTACGGCACCACCAGCTGTTCGTGTTATCGGGCCGGCCCTCGCCGCGGTATCCGCGGTAGCGCGTGCGCAGCGCCGGGTGGTTGTAATCGACGCCCGAATCGAGCACGGCGACGACCACACCGCTGCCGTCCACGCCCAACCGACGCCACGTCTCCGGCGCACGTACGGCGCTCACGGACCAGGTCGGATCCGTTGCGACGGGAACGGCCTCATTGCTCTGGCCCGGTAGCGCGAGTGCGGTGAGCGCGGGCATCAGCACACCGGCTGCACCTGCGCGCACAGCGCGCGGAGCGCCGGCGGAGGCCAGCGCGAGCGGGCGATCGGGCAACACGGCCGCGACATCCGATCGGGCGTCGAGCGCCGCGACGAGCGAGGCGCTCGCTTCGAGGGCGAAGGTGCCGTTGATCCACAGCGGCGTCAGGCGCGTCGCGTCGCCGTCCGCGACGGCTTGCGCGAGCGCGGCGCGGAGGCCGTCGTCGGGCTGGTCGGCGGCGCGGCGGAGGGCGGCGGCGACGCGGGTCGCGTCGAGCGGTGCGGTGGAGGGGGCAGGCGCGTCGCTATCGCGGTATGGTGCGTTGTCGTCGCGAGCGGGTGGGGTGTGAGCGCGCCCGCTACCTACGGGGTCGGCACCATCGACCTGCTGCGGATTCATGCGATTCGTGGACGCGCGCAGGGCTCGGTCCGCCGCGCTGTCCCGGGGGACGACGATCACCCGCTGCATCGCCTGGTCACCGTGCACGCGCTGCGTGGGGCCCGGTTCCGGGCGCGCATCCGCGGGTCCGACCGGCGATGCGGTGGCGGCGACGCCCGCGAGGGCGATGGCGCCGAGGATTCGCAGTAGGTGGCTAGCACGCATCACGGTCTCCGATGCGCCGGTACGCGCGGACGCGGACCGGCGAGGTCCGAGCCCCGGACACGGGCGGGGTGGCGGGCTCGGCAGTGGATCAACTATGCGGTGGATCAACTATAGAGGAGGCTTAGGGGTGATGACGCCGGAGGGTGAGGACGGGGGACGCAACCACACTGTGCTGGTGCCCGACTATTCGTGCTCGCGGTCGATGTTTGTTGGGCAGGACGCTCGGTCGAGGGCGCGATCAGTCGAGCTGACTTTCGTCTGGCTGAGGAATCTGTTGCTTGATCGGCGTGATCAGCCAGAAGGTCAACGTGGTCGCTGCGGAGAGCGCGATCGCGATGGGGTAGAGGCCGAAGGCCACCGCCGCACCGATGCCCGCGGTGATCCAAATGCTCGCCGCCGTCGCGGTGCCCCGGACCTCGCCCTTGTCCTTGAGGATGGCGCCGCCGCCGATGAAGCCGATCCCGGTGATGAGCCCCTGCACGATGCGGCCGACAGCCGATTCGTCCACACCTGGACTCTGCAGCGCGATGAGCACAAAGCCGCAGCTGCCGATTCCCACGAGCGGGAAGGTGCGCAGCCCTGCGCTACGGGAACGGGCTTCCCGGTCATAGGCGATCGGCAGGGCGATCAAGTATGCGGCCGCCATCGTGAGCGCGGTTTCGAGCACGGGGTCAATCCTTCAAGCGTGGCAATGCGGCGCCGCTGCGTGCCAGCACGACGATCGTCGCACCACGCTCGCTGCTTAGCGTCAACCGCTTGCCTTGGGGAACATGCAGGAGTTGGAGTCCCACGATGGAGCCGTAATCGCCGTCGGCGCGGTAGTCCATGACACCGCGGTAGACCAGGATCACGATGCCGCCCGGCGGCGTTTCATATTCTTCGCTCGTGCCGGCGAGGCGGGTTGAAGACGCGCTAAAGGGGCCCACGTTGCCGGTCGCCAGCCACGCAAAGGGCTCGGCCGCGCGCACGTCGATGCCGAAGGTGACGCGGCTGGCTTCGTCCAGGACCTCGAGCTCGTCGGCGGGTGCGGGGCCCTTGCGGTGTCCGTTGGTGTGGACCGCCAGATCGCGTTCCTGGAACAACACGACCGTCGAGCGCATGCCGGACGCATAGGCGTGACCGATCTTGGCGGGCACGCGGGCGATGTCGCCCTCGTTGGCCACGGTCCGTCCGCGCGGGCCGTCGAGCGTGACCACGCCCTCGAGCACAAGCGCAAGCTCGTCGTGCACCGTGCTGCGATGCCACGGCTTCGGCCCGCTGCAGATGACGAGGCTTACCTCTACCGCTCCAAGCGAAAGCAGCGGAACGATGTGATAGGGCGTACGGATCTCTTCGGCGATTTCGGCAATATCGAGTTGGTGCACGGTTCTCCCCCTGCGTGCCGGACCGTTGGCCTCCGCGCTGCCGATCGTCCTCATCCGGTCTGTACGTGCGCTCTACGATGAGCTCGTGATGGGACCCGTTCGGCCGGATGAGCGGCTGCTCGCCGAAGTTCAGGGCAGGCGAGTATAGGTTCGGCTCAAGCGCCGCCGCAACAGCGTGCTGCCGCGACCACCGCGGGCACCGAAAGGCCGCGCACACATCGATGTTCGTCCGCGGCGGGCCAGTCGAGACGATGGCAGGGTGCGCACGGCAAGGCCGATGCCACGACCACGTGCCGGCCGGGATCGCCCCATGGTCCGAAGCGGCGCGCGTCAGCGGGACCGTAGAGGTGAACCGAGGGCGTGCCGACCGCCGCGGCAAGATGCAGCGGCCCACTGTCGGGACCGAGCACGAGGCGGCAGGCGGCAAAGACGGCCGCGAGCTCGGCGACGGATGTACGGCCGCCGAGGTCGAGGACGGGCCGGGCGTCGCCGAGGGCGGCTCGCACCGTGCGTGTCAGCCGCTCCTCGCCGGGACCTCCCGTGAGCACGACCGGCGTTGTGGGCTGCGCGATCTCGTCGAGCAACGCGGCCCAGCCTTCGGCGTGCCATTGCTTGAACGCAGATCCGGAGCCGGGGTGGATTGCGATCGGCACGGTTTCGATGTCGCCGGCCGTTGCCTTGTCGCCGGATGCCGCATGGTCGAGGGATGCTGCGATGTCGCGATTCGCCGAGACGTCCGTGGTCGCCGCGAAATCGCGATTCGCCCTGCTCTCGAGGGTCGCCATCAGCCTGCGCGCCACGTCCCGGTCCGTTGGATCGATTCGCCAGCGGAGCGGGTGCCGCGCGGCGTCGATTCCGTGCGCGCCCACGAGCCCGAGCGACGCGGCCGCGACGTGGCACGCTCCCCGCGCGTCGGTCAGCGCGTGCGTCAAGAAGGGCGCGAGCGCTGGATGTGCATGCCCCACGCGCCTTGGAATGCCGGCGAGCGCGGCGAGCCATGCGCTCCACACATCGTCGTCGCGCCCGACGATCGCCGCGTCGAAACGGTCGCGGCGAAGACGTGCGGCTTCACGCGCGAGCAGCGCGTAGGGCGCCAGCCGCCGTACGCCGCTCGCGCGAGCGGCGGCGGGACGGCGCGAGAAAGCGGGGAACGCGATCGAGCGAATCGCGTCCGGCCCCTCCAGATGGCGCGCGACCTCGGTCGCCCACGGCCCCACGGCCAGCGTGATGTGCGCGTCCGGCCGCCGGGCGCGCAGGGCGGCGAGCGCGGGCCCACGCAGGAGCACATCGCCCAAGTGGTCGGGCTGCAGCCACAGGATCCCCGCGCCGGCGGGGAGGTCGGCGAGTGGATCGCGTGCTTCGTGAGGCTCGCGGCCCGTTCGATCGCCGTGGACGCTGCGATCGCCTTGGACGCTGCGATCGCCTTGGGATGTGGGATCGCCGAGTCCGTCGCGAATGCCATTGGCGGCACGATCGACGCCGCCGTCGCGATCGCCGCCGGTGTCGCGGATGATGCGGTCAGTTCGATGGCCGTGTCCCACGCGATCGCCGCGTTCATCGCGATCGCCGCCGCCGGCACGATCGCCTTCGCCCTCCGCCCATGCTTCTTGCCATGCGAAGTGCAGCGGCTCGGTGCGGCGTGCTCCCGGCGCCCAGCGTAGCCACGCGCCGCGGCGCACGTCGCGTGCTGCTTCGCGCTCCGCGTGCGCGCGCGCTTCGGCGCGCCACGCGATGGCTTGGTCGGGGTCGACCGGGCGGGGCGGCGTCACGCCTGGCTGTGCTCCGCCCAGTCCATGGCGGCTGCGTCGAGGAGCTTGCGGGCCGTGGCCATGTGGCCTTCGACGGCCAAGCCGTGCGCGCCGGCGCGGGCGAGCTCGCCCGTTTGAAAGTGGCCGATGGTCGTGCGGGCGTGGGCCATGGCGGAGTCGAGCTCCGCGATCAACGCCTCGTAGCGCGCGATGGCGCTCGAGATGGCTTCGCTTCGTTCGCTGTTGTCCATGCTCCGAGCTCCGGGTTGTGGGCGCGCGGGATAACTGCGTGATGGTCGGCGGGTCGTGGTCGGTGCGCCAATCTCAGCGCCTCGTTTCGGGTGCTACAGGGCACCACAGGGCTCCTAGGGCCGCTCAGGAGGAGGTGTAGCGTGCCTCGATGTGCGGCACGAGCGCGGACCAAGGGTAGTCGTCCTCGACGCGCCTGCGGGCTTGGGCGCCCAGCCGTGCGCGGAGCGCGTCGTCGCCAAGCAGGCGCACGATCGCGTCGGCCAGCGCGGGGGCGGCGTCCGCCAGGAGGGCCTCGTGATCGTCCGCGACCCGGAGGCCCTCGACGGCCATCGTGGTTGCGGCGATGGCCTTGCCGGCCGCCATCGCCTCCAGCACCTTGAGGCGCGTACCGCCGCCGATGCGCAGCGGCACCACGACCACGGCCGCACGCGCGAGCCACGATTCCACGCTGGGCACGCCGCCCACGACCGTGACGCCGTTGTCTTCGTCCGCCAACGCCCGCACGGTGGGGGACGGGTCGCGGCCCACGATCCAGAGCCGGGCTCCGGGCTCGCGGCGGCGCACCTCGGGCCATACATACCGGCACAGCCACACCATGGCGTCCACGTTGGGTCGGAAATCCATCTTGCCGATGAACAGGCACGTTCCTGCCTCGACGGCGCCCTCGCTCGGACGGAGCGCGTCGATGTCGACGCCGTTGGGGACCACGGTGATCGGCGCTGCGCCGCGATCCGCCACGGCGCGCAACGCGGCGGCGTCGGCATCGCTGACGGCCACCACGGCGTCCACGGATGCCAGCAACGTCCGCTCGAAGCGGCGCAGCTTCGCGGTCTGGATGCGCGAGTAGAGCGCACCGAGCCAGCCGCGCAATCGGCGTAAATCCGCGCGCCATGCACGGTCCTGCAGCACCCACTCGGCATTGTGGGCGTCGTAGAGGATCCGAACCCTTCGTTCCTGATCCTGCGTCGGGTCCCGCGTTGGCTTCTGCATCGTTTGCTGAGACCGGTCCTGCGAACGTTTGTCCGAACGCCGGTTCGCGTGGCCGTGCGGCCGCCCGGACGCACGTGCCGCAGCCGCGGCGACGAGCCCGTGGCGTGCCATCTCCAGGCCTTCGATCTGGACGACGTCGAAGGCGCCTTCAGAGGCCACGCTCCGGGCGAGCGCGTCCATCGCCCGGCTGTCGAGACGCCGCGCGAGGTCGGGCACGAGGGTGGTGGGCAGGTCAAAAACGCGGCGCCACGTCGGGCGCGCGGCGGGGGCGGCTACGGTGTGCACGGTCACGCCGGCTTCGGAGAGCGGACCGTGGATGGATGCGTCGCGGTCACGTCGGCCGTGCTCCCCTTCCGCACGTTGCTCGCCCGAATTCTGCTCGACTGTGCTCTGTTCGGCCGCACTCTTTTCGACCGCGCTCTGGGACCCTTCCGCGGCAAAGGCCACGACGTGGACCTCGTGTCGGCGCGCAAGCTCCAAGACGATGTTGCCGTTGCGCAGCGACGTGCCTTGGTGCATCGGCCATGGCACTTGAGGCGCGACGATCAGGATCTTCATTGTGCGTCAGCCTGTTCAACGGCCGCCCGGTAGACCGCGATCGTCTCGCGTGCCTGGCGCTGGATCGTGAACTGTGCGGCGCGGGGCGGACCCGATTCGCGCATCGCGCGACGTAGGTTGGGATCGCCGGTCACGCGTTCCAGTGCAGCCTTCCATGCCGCGACGTTCGTGGGGTCGACGAGCAGCCCGGCGTCGCCGACCACCTCCGGCAGGCTGCCCGCGTCGCTGACCACGACCGGGGTTCCGCACGCCATGGCCTCGAGCGGCGTCATGCCGAAGCCCTCGTCCAGTGCCGGATGGGCCAGCATCAGGGCGCCGCGATAAAGGCCGGCCAGCTCCGCCGCGCCTACCCATCCCGGCCAATGGACGCGGTGACCGAGGCGAAGCGCGTTGGCTCGCGCGTATACCTCCTCGCTCTTCCAACCGTCGCCGCCGGCCAGCACGAGCTGCACGTCGCGGCCTTCGTGTTGGGCGCCGCCGGCGTCGATCCAGGCGCGGAACGCCTCGAGGAGCACCCTCACGTTCTTGCGCGGCTCGATCGTGCTCACGAACAGGACGTAGGGGGCGTGGTCGGTCGTGGGAGGAAGAGCGGGAGATGAACGGGCGCCGGCGATCGCACGTTCGTCGCGATCGCCGAGGAGATTGCCGCGACCGTGGACGTCGCGATCCATCGCGCGCCGACCGAGGACGTCGGGTTCATCGACTTCGTGGACTCCGAGAACAGGGCCGAGGCGACCGTGTCCGTCGCAATCGACGCTGTTCCCGCTTCCAGCAATCTCCCCCCCATCCAGCAGATGGGGGGCGACGGCATTCGGGACCACGACGATCTTCGCGGGGTCGACGTCGGTCAGGGCGAGCAGCTCGCGGCGGGTGTGCTCGGAGACCGTGATGATGCGGGTCGCGCGCCGGACGCTGCGGTGAACTTGGGTGTAGTAGCGGCGGCTCTCGTCGGTGAGCAGCTCCGGTCGTCGCAAGAAGGCCACATCGTGCACCGTGGCGACCGAGGGGCCGCGCCATGCGGCCGGCACGACGACGTCCGGGCTGTGCAGCAGGTCGAGGCGACCGCGCACTGCAATCTCAAGCGGCAGGCTCAGGCCTTCGAGGCGATGGTGGGGTGGGGTCCACAGGTAGGTGGTCTCGTGGCGACCATGGTGGGGACGATGGTGGCGAGCGTCGTGGCGAGCGTCCTTGCGAGCGCCGCGGTGCTCGCGCTCGACATCCGGTGCCGGACCCGCGGCGTCGACCGAGCCGGCGGCGTCGACGGTGCCGGCGACACCGTCGCGCGCACCGTCGGCCTTCCCGTGCGTGGATCCTGCCGTCGATCCGGCAATCGATCTCTCAGCAGTTTCCGTCGCGGACCCCGCGCGGTACGCGCCGACCGCCCGCCGCGACGCGTCGGCGCCACGCTCCTTCCGGTGAGCGAAGACGCGCATGCGGACGCCATCGTGTTCGGCATCGATGGCCGTGAGGCCGGCGAGGAGACGGTTCACGTGCTCGGCGATGCCGCCGCCGCGGTAGGCGCGCAAGCGGGCGTCGATCCCGACGAGGATCGACGCCCTTGGTTCTGCTTGCGTGCGCGTCACGTGGTCGGCCCCGAAGTCACCGTGGTGGCGCCGCTGAAGACGGCTGCCGCTGCGCCGGGCGTCTCGTCGGCCTCCGGCGCGCCGGTGCGGGGACAGGGACCCACGCGGTCAGCGAGCCCGGATTTCCGCGTTCTTGGCACCCAAGGGCAGGTAGATGATGCCGACCGGCTCGAAGTCCGACGGGGTGGCCACGGCCGTCGGCGTCGCGACGACGGGGCCGGGCGTCGCGGGACCGGAGGTCGGGGTCGGAAGCGGAGGCCGGGTGGGCGGCGGTCCGACGGAGCCTTCTTGGAGCGTCAGGATCTGGTTGTCGCCGACCACGTCCTCGAAGAATTCGTCCGGGGTGTTGAAGGTGTATACGGCCCAGATTTTGTCCAGCACGTTGTCGCCCGTGACCGCGCGCTTGGTGACCTCCGCGAAGTTCTCGCCGTCGCGCTCGACCTCGAGCGACCAGCGGTCGACGCCGAAGCCCAGCTGCGCCTCGTCGAAGGTCATGCGCTCGGTGGTCACCTGCACGTCGTTGTACAGCACGCCGGAGGCGTTGACGCGGCCGCCGCCGTCGTTGATCACGAAGCCGCCGTCGGGCACGCTCTCGTAGGTATCCCAGCGCGAGCCGCCGCGCACCTCGTCGAAGTTGGCGTGGTGCCACACGACGGCGTCGAATGCCACGGGCTCGTCGGCGCCGTAGTCGAGCGCTGCGACGGGCGCGCGCAAGATGATCAGGCGCGTGTCGAGCGTGACCTCGGCGAAGGCTGCGTGGGCGAAGTCGCCTCCGAAGGTGCCGACCGGGAACTTGAAGCCGAAGGGGTTCTGGCCGGAGACCTCGACGATGAGCATGCGCTGCGTGCCCTGGACCGCGAGGCCCGTCCCACGCACGCCGAGCGAACCGAGGAACCAGGCGAGGTCGTCGTTGAGGATCATGTAGTCGATGGAGCCGTCACGGTCCGTATCGAGCAGGATGCGGAAGGAGCTCTCGAGCGGGATCTGGCGCGGGCGCAGCGTCTGCAGCGCGAACTCGACGTAGCGCCGGCCCCCCTCGTCTTCCGCAACGCGTGCGCCGACGCGCTCGATGTTCATCTGCGGGCCCACGTTGTCACCGTAGTCTTCGCCCAGCAGCGCGAAGAGCTCGGCGCGGCCGGTGACCTTGGAATCGTTCAAGAAGTCGGCCGTGCCGACACCCGTATCGCGATCGACCGTGACGGTCTCGTCGGCTGCGTGCACCAGCGAGGTGCCGCGCGGCACGAGGTACATCGGCACGCGGGCCTCGTCGCCGTCGGGCAGCGGATCGCCGCCCTCGCCGTCGACCTCGGTGACGTAGATGTGCGCATCGTACTCGGCGTCGGTCAGGCCTGCGCTGAACACGTTGGCGCCGCCGTAGGCGCCGAAGGGCTTCAGGCGTTCGGGGGTGATGAGCGGGCGCACCGTGACCACCTTGCTCGATTGGGCGGGCACCATGATGCGGTCGTCCGCGGTGAGCTCGCCGCTGGTGAAGAGGAACTCGAGCCCGCGGTTGCGGTCGTCACGCATGAGCATCTCGCCATGGATGTGGTAGGTCTTGTCCGTGGCGCCGACGTTCTTGATGGTGAACGAGATGCCCTCGAGCTCTTCGCTGAGGCTGAAGGGGCGGCGCCCGTAGTTGATCGACGCGATCTCGCCGGCACGCACGATGGTGTCGGCCTGCGCGGCCGCGAGCACGTCGATGCGGCCCGAACCGCCGCGGGCGAGCGCGGCGGGCACTCCGGGTGACGCGAAGACCGTCGCGGTGTAGTTGACGAGCATGGCCGAGATATCGAGCGCCTCGATGTTTTGCGGATTCGAGCCGGCCGTGATCGGCATGTCATCGGCAAGCACCCCGATGTCGCGCAGGCGCTCGATGAGCAACGCGGCGGCGCCGGCCACCATGGGCGTAGCCATGGACGTGCCGCTGAAGCGCGCGCCGCGATCGCCCGTACCGAAGAGGGGCGCGAGGATCGCGGAGCCGGGCGCGGCCAGCTCGGGCTTGAGCTCACCGCCCTGGCCGCGGTTGATGATGCCAAGGCGCGATGGGCCGCGGCTTGAGAAGCCGGAAATCGTGTCGCCGAGGTTGTCCTTTTGAATGCTGTTCTTGAAGGTTGCGTCCAGGTGGCCTTCGACGGCCGTGCCGCCGGTGAGGAGGTCACGCAGGTACGTGCCCGAGGAAAGGGCGATGCCGAAGGCGGGGATAGCCACGCGGTCCTCGAAGCTGTCGCCGCCGGTCCCGACCGGCAGCAGCTGATCGACCGTGTTGTAGAGCACAGCGCCCACCGCGCCTTCGCTTGCGGCGCGCTCGATGACCTCGCGCTGGCCGCAGCCGCCGGCGGAAATCAACGCGATGGCGCCGGCGACGTCGTTCTCGCTGACGTCGCCGAGACAGGCGCGGCCCAACCACTTCATGGGCGCGCGTACGGTGCCGATATCGGCCATCTGGGGCGCGAACTGCGGATCGGCCTCCAGCGCCTCGATGTCTTCGGTGTTCCCACCGTGATAGGCGCGGATCATGTCGACCCGCGCGCCGCCGGCTACGGTGCTGGCGACAGACAGCGTGTGCAGCGCGGCGCCGGGCGAGCCGGTGATGAAGGCCACGTCGCCGGAGTTGCCGGAGGCCGAAAGGATGACGACCCCCGCCTGCGAGACCCGACGGATGACGCCGATGTAGGGCTGGATACCGAAGGCCCAGCCACTGCCGAGGCTCATGTTGATCACGTCGCAGCGGGCGCGAACGCCCGGAACGGGTAGGTCCATGTTGCTGTCCGCGCACCACTCCAGGGCGGGTACCACGTGGTTCGTCCCGCCGCGGGCGCCGAAGACCTTCAGTCCGATGAGGCTCGCCTCGGGCGCGACGCCGGCCGGCACGTTGGGGTTGCCCGGCATACCGGCGGAAATCCCGGATACGTGCGAGCCGTGGCTTTGATCGTCGACGGGATCCGAATCGGGACCCGGACGACCGCCCGTGTAGGCGAAGCCGACGAAGTCGTAGCCGCCCACGACCTTTTCGGTCGGGAAGGAACCGGGCTCGATCGAGGCGCGGTTGTTGTTGCGGAAATCGTTGGGCTTGCCGTCTCCGCCCAGGGATTTGTGGAAGTAGTCGATGCCGGTGTCGATAATCGCGATGTTGACTCCGGCGCCCTTGTAGCCGAGCGCCGCCTGGACCCGGTCGGCGCCGATCGTCGGCACCGCGTTGTCGAGCGCGCGCTCGTGATAGGGTGCGCGGAGGATGCGCGAAACGCCCGGTGCAGAGCGTAGCGCCTCGATCTGCGCCGGCGTGGCGTAGACGAGGAAGCCGTTGAAGGCACTGTCAAACGTGTGGTCGACGAAAACGCCCACCTTGTCGAGGAAGGCGGCAGCCGGCGCTTGTTCGACGTGGAGACGCGCATAGAGGCGGTCGCGAAGCGCGACCGAGGCCGGATCCTTCGCACCCACCACGCCTCCGGCGTCCAGGTAGCGTTCCAGGCCGGTGCGGCCGGCGAGCTCGAGCAGGACGGGTAGCTCGGCCGTGGGATCACCCCAGGCGTCGTCCTCCAAGATGGAGGCGTGGATCGGCGCCAAACCAGGGCCCGTGTTCGGCTCTTCGGGGCGCTGCTGCGGCGCGGCGGATGCGGACGATGCGAAGCCCGCGGCGAGCAATGCCGCAAACAGGGGGCTGAGCAGGGTGCCGAGCACCCCGCTGAGCGACACGGGCGATCGACGCGTGCTGGGACGCGCGTTCGTGTTGGATGTCGAGGAGCGTGGGTACACGGCGGCTTCCTCCTGAAGGCGGGATCGGCAAGCCGGTAGGCGCCGTCGCCGCATCGAGACCGGGCAGGATGGTGTGGTGCCACGGGATTAAGAACAGATCGTGGGAATGGATAGAGGACATCGAATCGTGATCAACCGGTGCCGGATCGACCATGTTCGGCAGGGTCGGGACTTCTGCGCTCACGATGGCGCGAACGCGGTGATGGTAATGGTGCCCGTCGGTCCGGGCAATCAGCCCGGAGTGCGCATGAATCGCGAGGTGCCGCGGTTTTCGGAACGCTGCCCGGATGCGCGACCCGTCTGGCGCCCCGGTTGTTCGACCGGAGGATCGATTCTTAAGAGCAGGTTTTGCGCACGGACCTGTCTACCCTTCGCGATCCGGCCCGGTGAGCGAGACGATACCAAGACGTGCTGCTTTGCTGACGGCCTCCGTGCGGTTACCCACGTCGAGTTTGGCGAGAATCTGGCTCACGTGGAACTTCACGGTGCGCTCCGCGATGGTGAGCGCCGCACCGATCTCGCGGTTCGTGCGGCCTTGCGCGAGCAGTTCCAGGACGTCCGTCTCGCGCGGGGTGAGGCTCTCCGTGGGGATCGTGCCGTCGCCACCGGCGTCGCCCGCCACCCGGTCGAGCACGCGTTCGGCCAGCGCGGGGGGAAGCGCGGCGCCCCCGGCTGCCAGGGTACGGATGGCCGCGAAGAGCTCTGCGCGCGGCGCGCCCTTGAGCAGATAGCCGCGTGCGCCGGCGCGTAGCGCGGCCATGAGGCGCGCATCGTCCTGGTACGCGGTGAAGACGAGGGCGCGCAGCGCGTCGCCGTGGCGGCCACGCAGGGCGTGTAGGACGGCGACGCCGTCCGTGCCCGGCATCTCGAGATCGAGCAGCAAGACGTCCGGCAGCAGCGCGTCGTAGCGCGCGATGGCGTCGTCGCCGCCCTCCGCCCGCCCTACGACCGTGATGCCGGCTTGCGTGCCGAGGATCGCCGCCAGACCGTCGAGCACGATCGGGTGGTCGTCCGCGATCAGGACGCGGATCGGCGCGGGGGCGGCAGGGTTCGGGTCCAGAGCGTCCATGCTGCGGCCATCCGGTGCGCGGCCACTCGCTGCGCGGCCACTCGCTGCGCGGCCACCCGCAGACCCGTCCCGCCCACGCCCGTCCCGCTCTCGCCCGTCCCGCTCTCGCCCGTCCCGCTCTCGCCCGTCCCGCGCGTTCGTGCTCACGGGCGGGTCTCGTGCAAGAGAGGGATGCGCAGCCGGACGCGCGTGCCGACGTCGGTGTGGGATACGATCCGAAGCGTACCGCCTTCGGCGCGCGCCCGTTCGTCCATGCCGACGAGGCCGTAGCGATCGCCCGCCGTGCCGAGCGCTGGTGACACGTCGAAGCCGCGGCCATCGTCCTCGATCCGCAGCTCGAGTCGCGCGGCGTCGACGCGCAGGGCGAGACGGGCATGGCCGGCACCGGCATGGCGCGCCGCGTTCAAGAGTGCTTCGCGTGCCACGCGGTACACGACGTGTTCGATGCGCGGCGGCAGCGGGCGTGCCGGCGCCGCGAGCTCGGTGCGGACGGGCAAACCATGGGCGGCTTCCACCTCGGCCGCCAGCGCGGCGAGGGCCTCGGGTAGCGTCCGCTCCTCGAGAGGCGCGGCGCGCAGGTCGTGCACGGAGCGGCGTGCGGACTCGAGGGCTTCGCGGGTAGCGTCGAGCGCGCGCCCGATGGCCGCGGCGGCGCGCTTTGCCTGATCGGGACTCCTGTCTTCAAGCAGGGCCTCCGCGGCTTCGAGCTGCAACGTGATGCCGGTGAGTCCTTGCGCCAAGGTGTCGTGGATCTCGCGGGCGATCCGGTTGCGCTCCTCGGCGGCGCCCAGCGCTACGCTGCGGTCGTAGAGCCGCGCCCGCTCGATGGCGATGCCGAGCAAGTCGCCGATCGTATGCAGCAAGCGCAGATCGTCGTCGTCCAGCTCGCGCCAGTCGTCCGCGGCGACGTTGAGCAGACCTAGCCGTTGTTCCCCCGCATAGAGTGGGATGCTCGCATGATGTGTCAGGCCCTCCGTGCCCGTCTCGAGCCAGCGCAGCCGGCTGCAGCGCACGACGTTGACGTTGGCCGCGCCTTCGAGATCTCCGTCCCGAAACGTGTCGAGGCAATAGCACGAGCCTGCGAGACGCTCCGGATGCTCGGCCAGTGCCGGCGGCAGGTGACGCGCCGCCGCCACGTAGCTGGCGCCGCCTTTGGGCTCGAGCAGCCAGACCCACCCGGTGCGCAGGTCGAGGAGCGCCGCGACCTTGGCCAACGCGGCTTCCAGCGCGCGCTCCAGATCCGGCTGCGCGTTGAGCGCAGCCGCGACCTCGGCAAGGACGACCAGGTCACGCGCCGGCGTGGCGGCAGGGAGCGCCGCGGACCGGGCTGCGGACGTCGCGGCAGACGGATCGTCAGACGGATCGAGCGATGGCATGGAACCATGATAGCCGCTGTCGATCCGCGTCCCTGCGCACTGGGCGCGGACGGGATGCGCATCGTCCACTAGCATCGGGTGGCGCGGACGAGCCTTTAGCCTTCGCTGATCTCCCGGCGCAGTCGTGCGTAGGCCGCGCCTTCGCTGACCCAGTCCGCCACGTCGTCAAGCGATTCGCGTTCCCAGCCGGGCGCGACGCGCAATTCGCCGCCGTCATACGCGCGGCCAACCCAGCGGTGTTGCAGCGGATCCCAGAATACGGTCGCGCTCGTGCCATCGGGCTTGCGCACGATGGCCCAGCCTGGATCGAGGGTGCGCTCACCCTGTGCGACGTAGAATCGAACTTCGATGTCGCTCAGTCGTCTTCGTTCCGCCACGCGCACGATGCGCAGGCGCTTCGTCTCTGTCGGCGGTGTGGTGTCGGCCACAGGCACATCCCTCGCAAGGGGCCGGCGTCTCCTCGGGCGCCGATCGGGTCGCTGGTCGTTGACTAGTGCCTTCAACGCGCAAAGGTTCCCCGGAGTCACGTCCAACCGAAACTCGTCCGTCTCTTGGGAGGTGACAGTCATTCAACTGCCCGAAGATCGTCAGGATAACGAATCACGCGCTTACGGTCGCACGCACGCGGATTCGCTCTTCACCGACGATGCCCTTGAGCTTGCCGAGCAGGTCGACGCAATAGCACGTTGCGTGGTTCGGAAAATCGAGCTCCACGAGCTCGGGGCCGTTCGGCACGATCAAGGAAAAGGTGTCGGCCCCGTCGTAGTCGATCAAGGTTTGAAAGACCTCGCCGAGGAGGGCGATCGCCTCGTCCTGCGTGTCCCGGCGCGGCAGCGTGACGGCCAGCACGTAGCGCGGCGCGTCCGGCCCTTGGCGTAGGACCGCGCCGCCGCTCGTGGTTGGCGCAACCCCGTTGTCGGCGGCGGCGGGGTCGGTGGCGGCGACTTCGGCGGGGATCGCGACGGGGATAGCAGGGGAGGACGCAGCGGGGATCGCAGCGGGGTTCTCGACCTCTACCGGGTTGGGGTGCGTGCCGACGTCGGGCGGAGAATCGACGCGCACTGTATCGGCACCGTTGGTAGCGGAACCGTTGGTATCGACGGGGTCTGGAGCGAGCGCAGCTGTATCGTCGGGCCTGGGGTCGGCTGGAAGGGCGGTGGCGTCGTTCCCGGGGTCCGCATCAATCGCGACATCCGCGTTGGTCGTGACGTTGCGGTCGATGGCGGTCGCGGTTGTCTCCTCGTTCACGGGGTCCGCAACGTCGGGCGTCTCCACCGGATTGCGCAGCGGTACGTCCGGCTGACCGGCCCAGCCGCGGCTTGACGGGGCAGGCGCCCGCCGACGGGTGGAGGGCTTCGACGGCGAATGCAACGGTGTCGACGACGGTGCGGTGGCCGTCTGCGTAGACGGCGCGTTGGGGGACGCGTTCCCAGCCAGCGGTGACGGCGACGTGGATGCCGCAGGGCGATCGGCGCTGGGCTCCGTTGCACGTGCAGTCGGTGCTTCCGCCGCTGCGGGCTCCGTGGCGGCCGGCTCTGCGGCGTGGATCGCCGGATCGCCGGCGTCGTCCGTCGGAGCAGCGGCCGCGGGTACATCGACCTCCGTCGGATCGGTCGTGGAAGGGGCGCTTGCCCTTCGGTCGCCTTCGCTCAGAGCGGCCGCGGGCGTCTCGAGGGGGAGCGGATCGACGGCGACGCGGTCGTCGACCAAGGGATCGATCGCGTTTGGAGCGCTCATGTGCGGTTCGATCTCGTCCGGCTCAAACACGGGATTGGCGCGCGGTGGTTGATCGATTGCCGACGCCGCCGGAGCCTGCGTGGTGACCGGTGGCTCTTGCATCGGGGACGGCGTCGGTCGCTGCAAGGGCGCCTCGTCCTCTTCGCGCTCGGCGTGGGCGACGGCCCATGCGGGCGGCGCTTCGGAGGTGGGGTGCGCGAAGGGCAGCGCGACTTCGGTGGCTACGGGGCCGAGGGGCGGCGTAGGGGCCTCGATCACGGCGGCGGCTGCGGCCGCGGCTGCGGCCGCGATGATGCCCGGATGCTCCGGGTCGTGGAGTTCGGCGCGGTCGACGATCAGCTGGACGCGGTCTTCGCGGTGCTCGATCTTGCCCTGCACGACCACGACGCGGTCGACGCCCCACACGGCGCGCGTCGCCTCGTAGGTGCGCGGGAAGACGATCAACTCGAGATCGCCCTGCAGGTCTTCCAGGCGCACGAAGGCCATCGGAGCGCCCTTTTTGGTGGTGATCGAGCGCACGCTCGTGACGATGCCCGCCATCGTGGCCGGCTGCCCGTTGAGATCTGGGTCGAGATCGCCGGTGAGGTGCGTCACCACGGCATGCAGCGAGGCCGCGGCCCGTTGGAGCGGGTGGTCGGAAAGGTAGAGGCCGATCAGCTCCTTCTCCCAGAGCAACTCTTCCTTGGGATTGCCGATGGCCTCCGGCAGGGGGTAGAGCATGCTGGCTTGCGAGTCCGGCATCGCGTCGCCGAAGAGGCTCATCTGGCCCACCTCGGCGGCCTTGTAGTGCGAGGTGGAGAGCTGTACCACGCGTTCGAGCGCCGCAAGCAAGGTGGCGCGTCCACCGAAGTGGTCGAGCGCGCCGGCCTTGACCAAGGACTCAAGGGCCCGCTTGCCGACGAGGCGCAGGTCGACGCGGTTCGCAAGATCTTCAAGATCCCGGAACGGGCCGCCTTCCTCGCGGGCCTCGATCAAGGTCTCGACGTGCCCGGTGCCGACGTTCTTGATGGCTGCAAGACCGAAGCGGATGCCGCGGCGGTGTTGCAGCGCGGGCACCGAACGGCCGGGAACCGCGGCGCCGTCCGGCTCGGTCGGCGCGGGATCGTGGGGCGTGTTGGGCTCGTTCTTGTCCTCGTCCTTGCGCCTGTCCCCGTCCTCCACGTCCTTCTGCGCCGCTTCGATCGTGAAGTTCAGCTCCGAGCGGTTGATGTCGGGCTGGCGGAGCTCGATGCCCATGCGATGGCAGTCGGCGGCGATGATCGCGATCTTCTCGGTGTCGTCGCGCTCGACGGCGAGCAGGGCCGCGGCATACTCGACCGGGTAGTGGGCCTTCAGGTACGCAGTCTGGCAAACGATCACGGCGTAGTCGGCGGCGTGGGCCTTGTTGAACCCGTAACGCGCGAAGGTCTCAATATCCTCGAAGGTGCGCTCTGCCGCGTGCTCGGGGATCCCGTTGGCCACGGCGCCCTTCACGAACTTCTTGCGGTGCAGGAGCAGCTTCTTCTCGATCTTCTTTGCCACGGCCTTGCGGATCATGTCGGCCTCACCGGCATCGTAGCCGGCCAGGTCGCGCGCGATCTGGATAATCTGCTCTTGGTAGACGATGATGCCGTAGGTCTCGGCCAGAATGGGCTCGAGGCTCGGGTGGCGGAAGACCACCCGCTCTTTGCCGTGCAAGCGCTGGATGTAAGTGGGGATGTACTCCATAGGCCCCGGGCGGTACAGCGCGATCGCCGCGACGACGTTCTCGAAGCGCTGCGGACGCATCTCGCGCAGCATCCGCCGCATACCCGCGCCCTCGACCTGGAACACACCGGTCACGTGGCCGCTGGAGAGCAGCTCGTAGATGGCGGGATCATCGAGCGGAATCGTGTCGAGGGTGTAGCGCTTGCCGTGGTAGCGCTCGACGAGCTCCGCGGCGCGGCGCAGCACCGTCAAGGTAGCGAGCCCGAGAAAGTCGACCTTGAGCAGGCCGAGCTTCTCGACGTCGTTCATGTTGTACTGCGTGACGGCGAGCGTCGTGGTGATGTCGTCCTCATCGCCTGCGCCGCGCGTGGGGCGGTGCAGCGGGACGTAATCGACCAGCGGGCGGTCGGTGATCACGACACCGGCGGCATGGGTGGACGCGTGCCGAGCGACCCCCTCGATGCGCTGCGCGTTATCGAGCAGGCGCTTGGACTCCGGATCGAGATCGTATGCGGAGGCCAGGTCGTGCGAGAAGAACTCGTTGACCTCGGTGCCCTCGCTAGGGCGCAGCGCATCGGCGATCGAGCAGGACTTGCCGGGGATGGCAGGGATCATGCGCGCGATGCGGTCGACGTCGACCAGCGGCATCGCCAGCGCGCGTCCGGCGTCGCGGACGGAGGCGCGGGCGCCCATCGTGCCGAAGGTAATGATCTGGGCGACCTTGTCGTGCCCGTATTTCTCGAAGGTGTAGCGGATCAGGAGATCACGCTGGTCATCCGGAAAATCGAGGTCGATGTCGGGCATCGAGACGCGGGAGGGGTTCAGGAAGCGCTCGAAGATCAGCTTGTGGTGCAGCGGGTCGATGTTGGTGATGCGAAGGCTGTACGCGACGATCGAGGCCGCGCCGGAGCCCCGCACGTTCCACCAAATGCCGCGTTCCGCGGCGAAGACGCATAGATCCCACACGATCAGGAAGTAGGCATCGAAGCCCATCTGGCCGATCACGCTGAGCTCGTACTCGAGCCGCGTACGGACCTCCTCGGTAATCGTCGGATAGCGCTCTGCGATGCCCTTCTCGCATTGCTTGCGCAGGAAGGTGGCCGCCGTTTCGCCGTCGGGCACGTCGAAGAGCGGTAGCTTGTACTCGTTGAACGTCAGCGTGACGTCACAGCGCTCCGCGACCTCCGCGGTGCGGTCAACGGCGTCCTCCATCTCCCGGAAGAGGTGGCGCATCTCCGCTTCCGTGCGCAGGTAGAAGGTGTCGCCGATCTTCATGCGGTCGGGATCGAGCATGGTCTTGCCGGTCTGGACACACAGCAGGACCTCGTGGGCGCTCACGTCGGTGTCGCGGCAATAGTGAACGTCGTTGGTAGCCACGGTGGGCAGGTCCAGCTCTTTCGCCAGCTGCAGCAAGCCGACGTTCAGCCGCGGGATGAACTCGATGTCATGGACCATGAGCTCGATGTAGTAGCGGCCCTTGAACACAGTGCGGTACCAGTTCGCCGCCTCGCGCGCCCCATCCATGCGTCCTTCGATGATGTGGTTGGCCACCTCGGAGCCGGGGCAGCCGCTGAACACGACCAGGCCTTCGTTGTATCGCTCGAGCAGCTCGCGGTCGGCCCGGGGCCGGTAGTAGAAGCCCTCCAGCTGCGCGTGGCTGATCAGGGCCATGAGGTTGCGGTAGCCCTGCTGGTTCTCGGCCAACACCGTCAGGTGATAGGGCTTGCGGTCGATCTTCGAATCACGATCGCCCCGGCCTCGTTTGGCGACGTAGATCTCGCAACCCAGGATGGGCTTGATCCCGGCCTTCACCGCGTGCTCGTAGAACTGCACGGCGCCGAACATCACCCCGTGATCGGTGAGCGCCAACGCGTCGAATCCCCGCTCCTTGGCCGTGCTGACCAGGTCGGGGACGCGTGCCAGCCCGTCGAGCAGGCTGTATTCGGAGTGACAATGAAGGTGGGTAAAGCCGGCCATGGCCAGAATGTAGCATGGAACGTCTGTTCGCGGGAGGGCTCAGCCGCCGCCCCGAACGGAGGTACGGGACGATCGGGGGGGCGAGTTATCCACGGGTTGGGTAGGGGCGAGATGAGGGGGCGCGCAAAGTGCCGGTCGGAGGCCGAATGCGCTCAATTCGACGGTAGGCGACATGGCGTGGTGGGCTCGCGAATCTGGGCGACGACGAAGCGCCGGATAGGGGCGGCGCACGGGCGGCGCACGGGCGGCGCGATTGTGGCGCGAAAGGGCTATGCGCGGAACAAGGCTCAGCTTACGCTGGAGCCGGGAGCAAGGAACGTCTCATCGTGGCGGGGTAAGTGTCCACAAGTATTGTATAGTGGCCTCAATTCGCGTCTTTGAGGAGGCCGCCGTGGAGCCGAGATTGGGTGTCCGAGAGCTAAAGTCGAAGCTGAGTGAAGTGCTGCGCCGCGTCCGGGACGGCGAATCCGTGACCGTGACGATGCACGGGAAACCGGTCGGCCGGATCGTGCCCTACCAGCAGACGTTGGAGCAGAAGCTGGATCAAATGGTGGCTTCCGGAGCGGCGGCATGGAGTGGCCGGCCCTTCGCAACCGAGATTCCGCAGGATCGACCGATGATCCGAGGCGCACGGACGCTGGCCGATATCGTGGTCGAGGATCGCGCGTGAACCTCTATGTCGACGCCAGCGCCATCGTCAAGCGCTACGTCATCGAAGAGGGCACCAGCGAGACGGACCATTGGTTGAACCAGGCCCGTGTGGTGGCGAGCACGGAACTCTGCTTTGTGGAGGTCCATGCCGCGTTGTCGAAAGCCGTTCGCGTCGGCCTGATCGCGGACAGGATCGCCCGGCGCCAAGGAGATTTGTGGACACGCGAGTGGCCGAACCTCTTTCGTGCGGCGGCTACTCGGCCCGTGCTGCAAGCCGCCGCCGAACTGGCGTGGCGCAGGCAATTGCGCGGCTACGACGCCGTTCACCTGGCCACCGCGCTGGCCTGGCGCAGCAACCTAGGCGAGCCGGTGTCCATGGCTACCTACGATCGCACCTTGTGGGAGGCGGCGGTGGCGGAAGGCGTCACCGTTCTACCCGTAGGGAGGCCGTGAACAGTCGTGCGAGACGGTCGACGTGGCCAAGCTCGCTCAGCACGTCGGCCACGTGCTGCACGATGACGTCGGTGCCGACATCAGCGTCATGGGCCACCACGAACTCCGTCGATCGGCTCAAGCGGTCCGTAAGCCTTGGCCGCCAGGTCGGGGCCAAGCAACAGGTCGGCAAGCCTCCGACGCAACAGCTCCGGTGGATCGTCGGGATAGCGTTGGCGCAGTCCCGCCAGCCTGAGACGGCGTTGTGCGGCGATGAATCGTGGGAGCTGCGAAAGTCGCTGCTGTGGCGTCATCGCGCGCAGTCCCTCGATCATGCGAGTCTCGACCTCGGGTGTGGTGTCCGCGCAGAAGTAGCTCATGGGCGGAGGGTAGCAGATTGGGCCGAACGGTTGGGGCCGACCGTAGGGAGGCCGTTCGATGCGCCTCGCGATGCGCCGTGCGGTGCGGTCGTTGCTGGCTGCAGAGTCCTCGCTGCTGCTCGCGGCGAGAGCGCAACCGATGTCGCAACACATGGCGGCGCAGGGCGTAGAATGATCCCAGGAGGCGCCTGCCCATGACCGAACGAGAACAGCCGCAACCGGGACCCGAACACGATGAAGCTCATCCGCGGGAGATCCAGGACCACATCCGCTACACCACCGGCCCGAGCATGTACTCGCGTGCGTTCTTCGAGCGGCAATCGCGTATGGTGCCGCTGGCCAGGCCCGCGGGCGATCCGCGCCGCTGGCGCATCGCGGGCCGCGTGCTGCTCGTTGCGGCGGCGGCCGCCTTCGGCGCGCGCCTGTTGTTGGGAGACGACGCGCGGTTGTGGAGCGGAATCGGGTGGTTGCTGTTGGCGTGCGGGCTCGTTGCGATGGCGCGCGGGTGGTATCTCTCGGACGAGTGAGCGGGGGCGACGGTGAAGGCGGGGGGCGCGACACTGTGGGGAGACACGGCGGGCGCGGGGGCATAGCAGAGGCGCCGGTAATCCGGTCGCGTGGCTCAACGATGTGCTGCGGACTACCGCGATAACCGCGCGCGTGTCATCCTGCGTGACTGCTGTCGGTCGTAGTGTGTAGGACCTTTTGCGAGCGGCCCCTACGACCCATCATTCCCCCCTTCGTTCGCCCCGAATCCGCAGGAGGCTCGCCATGCGCATGGGCCTGCACCTCATGAGCAATCGCAACACGGCCAAGGCGCGTGAGTACATTGAGCGCGTGCAGCCGGCCTTCGTCAAGACGATCGCGCCGGACCGGGCGCAGCTGGAGATGATCCGGCAAGCGTCGCCCGATACGAAGATCATCGCCCGCGACGTGTGGAACCCGCAGTCGCTTGCGGCCTACGGTGACTTCCAGAACCAGGTGCTGGGCAAGGCACGTGAGTTCGGCAACCTCATCGACTACTGGGAAGGCTACAACGAGACGGGTTTCCGCGGCGACGCGATGACGGATTACGCGCGCAAAGAGCGTGGTCTCGCGATCCGCCTCAACGACTTGGGCATCGGCGCGGCGATCGGCGGCTATTCCACGGGGGCACTGCCGCTGGAGGAATGGGAGCGCTTCCTGCCGGCGCTCGAATACGCGCACGAGCAGGGCAAGGACCGCTGCCTCTATCACTTCCACGAATACAGCGGACCCGTCATGCAGGCACTTTGCGGCAACAACCAATGGGACTGGGACCGCGGCACCTACTTCACGATCGACGATCTGTGCACCACGCCGGGTGTCGAGGGTTGGACGACGCTGCGCTACCGCAAAGCGCGTCGGCTGCTGGTACGCGCCGGCCTCGACAACGTGCACATGGTCATCACGGAGAGCGGCATCGACGATATCCAGCCGCGACTGGGCCCCGCCCAGTCCAAGGGCTGGAAGGACTATCGCTCCACGCCATGGACGCAGACCGTGCACGGCAGCTACGCAAACCAGGTGCGCTGGTACTGCGAGCGCCTGACCGAAGACCCCTACATCGTCGGCGCGGTCGACTTCGGCTTCGCGACAATCGATCCCCAGTGGCTGAGCTTCGACCTAGCCACGGACGACGCCGACGCCGAACGCGCGTTGCTCATCGACCTGATGCGCACGCTGCCCGCCGGCCACCGCGCGCCGCCCGACACGCTGCCCGTGCCCGTCATCCCCGACCAACCGGGAGATCCGTCACCCGTCGGTCCCCAGCCGGGCGAGGTGCCCATCGTTATCGGCGAGGGCCCGGACGATCGCCCGCCGCGGCTGACCAGCAACCACGAGGCGCGCGTCGTCGCGTCGCCCGGCGAAGGCTGGGCGGCCTTCGCGGCCCGCGTCCGCGGCTACGACCCGGCCTCCGTCCCGTTCGCCGAGCGCCAGCAGTGGGCGGAGAACGTGCGCCGCGCCAACGGTCTAGGACCGGAGGCGGGCATTGAGGCTGGCCGCGCCTACCGCTCCCCCTGGCATACGGCCGTCGTTAAATAGGGGGCGGGCGGCCGCGGCCCTGAGGGCGCGTGGCTGCGTTGGGCGCACTCCTAGGTGCTCGACGGGGCTGAAGCCCCGCCTCCGCGCCTAGGAGCACGGCCGCCTTGCCACACACCCTCAGGCCCACGGCAATAACGTTGGTCGTGGGAAGGCAACGGCCGCGGCCCTGGCGTCGTCAAGCTGCGTTGCTCACGCTTTCGGATGCTCGACGGGGCGATGTGGTTGGGGGGTGGCAACGGCCGCGGCCCTGGCGCCGTCATGCTGCGTTGCGCACGCTTCCGGATGCTCGACGGGGCGATGTGGTTGGGGGGTGGCAACGGCCGCGGCCCTGGCG
>JAJCYU010000155.1 GCA_029262755.1 Anaerolineae bacterium | reverse complement strand
AAACACGCGGCACGAGCGGCGCCGCGCCCGGCGAACCGCCGGATCCGCGCGCCGCATCGCCCGATGCCGCGGGCTCGTCCTCGTCCTCATCCCCGGCCCTGGAGCCGGCCGAGGAGGACACGTTCAGCCGTCTGCGCCGGGCGAAGAAGCGGGCGACACGCCGTTAGTCGTCGTGCGCCGAAGTCGTCGTGCGCCGAGCGACGGGCTAGTAGTCCAACTAGCTTTGAGATGGGGTAGTGAGGGAGCCAATGCGCCGTGCCGGTGGCTCGTAGAGAGGAAGCAATACCAGGCGCTATTCGGCCACGGCTAGACTGCCCCAGCGCTCCGCTGCTCTTCGGCAATGGCGCTGCCACTACCTCGTCACCGCGACCCACGGGAACCGCCAAGCTGCGCCCTCGGTAGCAGCCTCCTATCGCTTGACGGGCCCTTTGGCGTAGCGTTCGCGGAAGACGCCGGCGACGCCCGCGACCACCAGTGCGGCGCCGGCTACGGTCCACCACGTGATCCGCTCATCCAGCAGCCACCAGCCGAGCAGCGCGGCGCCGACGGGGTTGACGTAGGCGTAGGTCATCACGATTCGCGTCGGCAGTAGCCGCAGCGCCTCGGTGAAGCTCACGAACGCCAAGCCGCCTACGAAGACCAGGTAGGCCCAGCCGCCCCACGCGACGGGCGTCGGGTCGGGCGCCGGCTCGCCGACCGCCAGGGCGATCAGGATGAAGGCGAAGCCGCCCACCAGCTGCTGGAAGCCCGCACTGGCCAACGGCGCCGCCTCGATCTTGCGTCGCCCCTGGAGCACGGCGCCCGCGCCCCACGAGATCGGCGCCACGAGCAGCGCGAAGACCGCCAGGAGATCGCTGCCCTCCGCGACGCGTAGCTCGGGGATCGTCAACACGGCCACGCCCGCGAAGCCGATCGCCTGCGCGAGCGCCAGACGCGGCGACGGCCAGGTCCGGTCGAGCACGGCTTCGATCACCGACGTCCAGATCGGCATGGCGCCGATGAGCAGCGCCGCGTACGCGGACTCCGCGAATTGCTCGGCCCACGTGACCAGGCCGTTGCCGCCGATCCAAAGCAGCAAGCCGGCGCCCACGATCGTGCCCCAGTCACGCCGGGACACCCGCAGGCTGCGCCGCAGCACGATCGCGATCAACAGCAAGAACGGGCCGGCGGCCAGCAGGCGGGTGCCGCTCATGTAGAAGGGCGGAAACCCGCTGCCCGCGCGTACGGCCACCCGGATCGCGAGATAGGTCGTACTCCAAGCCACGTAGAGCACGGCCAGATGCGCGACGCCGCCCAAGGGCAAGGAACTCCCGCTGTCCGCGCCACCCGTACCACCTCCCTGGGGAGGGGAGGAGGAACCTTCGCCGCCCGACCCGAACGATGCGGAGGTCGGTGCGGGCACGGGAACTGGGACGGCCGGGGCGAGGGGGGCGGAGGGCGCGAGCGCGGGGGCGACCGATACGGCGGCCGAGGCGGGCATGGACCGGGACACGGGCGGCTCCGGGGGTAGACCGGTGGCGGTTTGCAAACCGGTCGGGAGGCCGTGGCGAACGGGCGTCACCAAAGGGTAGTATGTTCGTGCGGGCGCCGCGTTCGAGCGGGCACTGTAATCAGTCGGGCAGCATGCTCGGTCGGGCAGCATGTTCGATTCGGCCGTATTCTAGATGGCGGCCGCACAGGGTCGTCGACGACAATCACGCCACCGTCGGGAGGACAAGCCGCCATGGCCGGTTATTCGGGAACGCCCCTTGCGAAGAAGCTGGGCATCAAGCACGGTCATCTCGTCGCCCTGCTCAACGCCCCGCCCGATTTCGAGCAGACGCTCGAAGGCCTGCCCGACGCCGTGACCTTGCGCCACGGCCTGCGCGGCAAGGGCCCCTTCGACGTGATCGTGCTCTTCGCGGAGCGCGAGACCGTGCTCGCCCGCCGATTCGAAGACGCGATGGCGCGTCTGGCCGTGAACGGCGGCCTGTGGGTGGGCTGGCCCAAGCAGGCCTCGCGCCGTCCGACCGATCTCTCGGACGGCGCCGTACGCGCGCTCGGCCTGTCCTACGGCCTCGTCGACAACAAGACATGCGCGATCGACGAGACCTGGTCCGGCCTCCGCTTCGTCGTTCGGCTTGCCGATCGCGACGCGTGGACATCGCGCTGAAGATGCGTGCCGAGGCGGCCAGATGGGCAAGCGCGCTTGCGCGCGGTGGTACCGGGAGACGTCGTGCCCCGCATCCGGTTCGGCTTGACGAGCCCTCAGCCCGCCTGGCCGCTCTCGAAGATCCGACCACCCAGCAGCACGCCGGTAACTCCGAGGACCGCAAGCCCGATTGAATACCATGCCGGTAGGATCGCGGAATACTGGACGTAGGTCACGACGGCGAAGGCCGTGATGAGGCCCGCGAGGATGCGTACCGCCATCTGCGCGGCCCCACCGGAGGCCATCGCGGCGACGTAGCCGGCGACGACGGCGAAGACGGTGCCGTAGCCGAGTCCGATTAGCATGCCGGCGGTGCTCGGGTTGCTGGGGTCGCTGAAGAGATCGGGCGCGAGCATGCCCATGACCTGGTCTGTGGCCAGGACGAGCACGGCGTTGAGCACGAAGGCGGCGACGGCGGCCAGGATGGGGCGAATCATGGCGGTACTCCTAGGGTGCATCGGATCGAGGATAGAACATGCGTTCGAAGCCTAATCGATATTGGTTGGGTCGTCAACGGGGCGCGAATGAGACCGACGCTATGGCACCGGATGCGAGTCGCCGCCGAAAGAGCACGCGCTGCGTGGGTGCTCTGTTGCTGACGTCGGTGAGTTCGTCTGATCTCCCAGGGGCTATACATCGTGGGGGCAGCGGCCGGCGGCGCGGATCGACACCACCGCTATAGCGCGCCCACCCCGACCTCGACGCCCGTGGTCGCCATGAGGTGGGCAGCGTCCATGGCACGTAGGCCCGCGACGCGCTCGACGTGGAGTTCCGCGCAGGAGGCCAGCGGATAGAGTGCGTCCGCGATCGTATCGCGACGCGCCCAGATTCCAACGGGACGCATCGCCTCCTCTTCCATGGCGCGGACCAGCAGCTCACGTAGTCCTCTGTGCCGCTGCTCGTAAGGAACGGCGTCTTCCCCTACCACGCGGCCGCTTTCCTGATCGACGGCCAAGAGTATGAAGGGGTAGTAGGGGCGTGCGTCGGGATGGTCTTGCACGGGCGTTGCGGAGATGAAGAAATCGAGTTCCCAGATCGGCTGCTCGATCTCGCCCGGGCTCGGATTGCCCGGACGCGTATCGACCGGATCCGAGCCGGCTCGACCCGCATCGCGCAGGTCGGATCCGCTGCGACCCGTTCGCGGTCCGCCGGCACCGCCGTAGGGGAGCCGGCGCAGCGCGTGGAGACGGGTGGCGTCCAGCTCGAAGCCGGCGCGGTCGAGGTCGACACCCGGTGGTGGGCTAACCCATGCGTCGCGCCAGGCGAGGCCGTCCAGGGTGAGGTCGGGCACGCGGGCGCGCAGGACGTCTTCGGTCGGCGCTTCAAGGAGCGTGCTTCGCCCGCGCGCGCGCCGTGCCAGATCGACGGCCTGATCGAGGACGAGGGTCAGCAACGTGACCTCGTCGGGGTCGAGGTACCAGGGCTCGTGGCCCGGCCAGTGGGAGCGGAAGCGCGGCAGATCGGCCGTACCGTGCAAGCCGATGCGGGAGGCGATCGCCTCGTCGCGTGGATCGGGGTCGCGATCCGTCTCGAAGATCGCGACCAGACAATGCTGGCCGAGATAGGCTTCGAGATGGTCGAGCGGGCTGCCGCGATCGAAGTCGCCGGTGAGCAGGCGCAGGAGGCTGTCGAGCCCATCGGCGCCGCGGTAGGCGCTCAAACCACGCACGTCGCCGCCCTGCCCGAACACGCAGCAGGTGCACAATTCGCCCGTAGCAGGATCACGCACGCCGAACAGGTCGGTTTCGGCCAACCACTGCCAGGGCTCAAGATCGCGCATGCCGATACCGGCGCGGAAGAGTTCTTGCCAGGTCTCCAAGTCGGGAGGGAGAACCGCGTCTTGGGACACGTCTCACCTTTCGCCGCCCAGGGCGGCGGGACCGATGGCGGATGGGTTGGAGCCAGGATGCCAAGGCGAAGGGATGGCGTCAAATGGACTCGGGGAGCGCATCGCAACGTCGCCGAGCGTGCGAGATGGCACCGTAGGAAGAACGGGATGTCGGGTCCGATCCGGCTCCACGACCACGACCACGACCACGAGCGCGGCCACGCATCATGCGAGGCCGCGCTCGTGGGATTATCGTGGAACGCCGAACGCGCGAGCAGGGCAGCGGCGAACGTCCGGCGAGGTGATTGCTACTCGCGCACGTGGTCCTGGATCGCAGCGGACCATAGGATGGTTTGCAGCGCGCGACGAGCATGATGGAAACCCGGCAGCTGGCCTCGTTGCGCCGCGGAGGCGGGTGCTTCCCATCCGGCTCGCACCACGTCCGCGGGTCGCGCACGCAACGTGTCCGCCGGCAGCGCATGCCCCGCGTCCAGCGCGTTGCTCTGACCGCCAGACGCTACGCCGTACGGTAGGAAGATCGTGCGCCCGTCGTCCGGTCGCTGGCCCGGGGCGAAGCCCTCCGTTTGCGCCACGAGCACGTGGCCGCGTGGCGTCTCGAGCCGCGCCTGGATCGCGACGATGTCGGACCAAAGCCAATCGGCGCGCGGTGGGACGTCGTTGGGGCCGAGCGTGAAGCGGCCGGCGTCATTGCTCTCGCGGGTTACGTTCAGGGTCCGACCATCGCCTAGGCGCAGGCGGAGCGTCACGCCTCGGTTGGGCGGGGCGACGCCGTCGATCGGCCGACCGGCGGCCCAGTCGAAGGACAGCGCCTCGACGCGGATTGTCGCGCGTTGCGCCGAGCTCCACGGGTCGGTCGCCGCGCCGTCGCCGGCATGCAGCTCGACCGTGTCGCCGGGGGTTATGGTGACCGGCGTGTCCGCGTCGCCCGGGTCTGCGAAGCGCAGCAGGTACGCACCGCTCAACGGATCGGCGACGTCGGCGGCGGTCGCCTTGGCCGTGCCGTCCGCCGCGCGGAGCGTCGCGGTCACGGGCGCGCCGCCGTCCGCGACGCCGGTTACGCGGTCATCGCCGACGTGGATCTCGGCCAACGCCCGCCACACGTCGCGGAAGATGCGGTGGCCGTTCTCGTCGCTCAACTCAAGGGTCATGCCTTCGCCGGGGGTGACGTAGGGCAGCAGGAAGCCACCGATGCGGCCTTGTTCGCCGCTGAAGCCGCCGAGGACCGCGGTGAAGTCCACGAAGGGGTCGCCCGTGTCCAAACAGCGGCGTGCGGGATAGAGCCAGCGGTAGAACAGGTTCGGCGGCCCGCTGCCGGAGATCTGGCCGGACTCCCAGTCGACATCGACGGACAGCTCCGGCAGGGTCAACGCAGCCGCCGTTCCGGCCAGGTCGGCCTCCACGCGAGCGCCGTCACCCATGCGGGCGGGCGCTCCGTCGGGCGTCGTCAGGCGGATGCCGTAGCGCGAGCCGGCTCCGGAGCGTCCGGCGCCGGCCGCGACCTCCGCGCCGCCGTCGAGCTGGCGGGCGGAGACCGGCGTGTTGGGTGCCGTGACGCCGCAGGCGGTCGAGCCGCCGTGCTCCACGCCCAGCAGGGGCACGTAGCGCGTGCGCGTGGCCGCGTGGCCTTCCGGCAACCGGTATTGCGCCGTGTACGCGCGGCCCGGCTCGATGGGGAAGCGTGGTACGAAGTCGGCCACCCAGCGACCGTCAGCGCCGATCTCGGGCCACGCCTGCGCGAGGCCCTCGCCCAGGTCGCGGCGGACGCCGTTGGTCGCCAGCACGATGAGCGAGCCGCCGGGGCTCGCGCTCCCGTCGACGCGGTTCGCGGTGGGGTCGGGATCGATCGTGAGGCGGGGCACGGTCAGCGTTTGGGTGGGCAGGTTCTGCTCTTCCGGCGCCACCTCGATCTGGTCGCCCTCCCGGAAGGGGAAGGGCGCCCCGGTGCCGTCGCGCAGGGCCACGGAAAACAGGCCCGATTCGTCGGCGACGCTACTGGTGCGTGCGAGGATGCCTCCGCTACGGCGCACCGTGATCGGCAATCGGGCGTTGGGCGCAACCGTGCCGGTCAGCACGCTCGTATCGAGGTCGATGGTCAGCCCGGGCACCGCTGCGTAGCGGGTGACGGTGTGCTGGGAATCCGGCGCTCCGGTGAAGGTGGCCAACTGAATCGAATCGTTGTGTGCCAGGTCGGCCTGCTCGCCGAAGTCGTAGGTATAGGCGCCGGTATCATCCGCGGTCGCTTCGCCGCGCACCCCAAGGCCGCCTGCAGACGGCCGAAGCGCGAGGCGCACGATGCCGTTGGGTGCGGTGTGCCCGACGACCGCGTCGTCGGCCAGGAACGCAACACCGTCCAGCGGCGGTACCGTCATCTCGATCTCGTCGTCGCCGACGGTGACGCGAATCCGGTCGCCGGGGGCGATGGGCACCGGCATGTCGGCCAGGTCGCGGAAGTCCAACCCAAAGGCATCCAGCCCGCCCACACCACCGACGCGGATGATCACGGCATTCAACGAGGTCATGTCGATCACGCGGTCCGAGGCGCGGGCGATCTCACGACCATCCGGCGCCACGATCGCGCCGGAGACGCGTCGGCCCGGCGGGCCGTTGCCGAACACGAAGCCGCCGCCGAGCTGGACCGAAAGAGAGGTGGCGGAGACGTTGGTATAGGCTTCGAAGGGGCCGTTGAGGCGGATGGCCACCTGCCCCGACGCAGGGGCGACGAGGCCGGGCCACGGTACGCGATAGGTGCCGTCCGGGCCGACCGTCGCGGTTTCGTCGCCGTTGGGGGGACCGATCAAACGGATGGTCGATCCGGGCGGTGCTTCGCCCGTGACAACGTCGCCTTCCGGGTCCGCGACGGCGGTGAGGCGCGGTACGGTGGCGACCCAGGGGTCGCCGGCCACGACGGCCACCTCGATGCGATCGCCTTCGTTGATTTCTGCATCCGGACCCGGCTCGGAAGGGCCGAGGAAGAAGCTGCCGAGCGCCACGGCAAAGCGGCCGTCCGCACTGGGCGTGCTGACCTGCTCACCCTCCGTGCCGCCGTCCGAAGAGCGCAATGTGACGGTGATCGAGTGGCCGGGATCGGCCAGACCATGGATGGTCTGCATGCTGACGCCGAAGCGCACTAGCGGTACGACGGCGACAGCGCCAACCCGCAGTTCCGGGCTGATGTCCAACCAGGCGCGGGCGCGCCAGCCGGGTCCCAGATCTGCTTGGTCCGACAGATCCACTTGGAACGCACCGTTCTCATCCGCCACGGCATCGGCCTGGGCGGAACCGCCGTCGAGCGATTCGGCCTCGATGCGCAGCATCGCGCCCGGCAAGGCCGTGCCTTGGAGGCTGTCGCTGGACGAATCCAACGTCAGGGAGAGGGCGGGTAGCGTCGTGCTGTGCACCTGCGTTGCGCCTGCGGCGCGGTGCGTCAGGGTGACCGTATCGCCCGCGGCCAGATGGCGCGGGCCTTGGCCGGGGCCCTGGCCGGGTCCCGGTCCGGGTCCGAAGCCGCCCTGCCTGGCACCGAGGGAAAGGGCCCACGCGGGCCCGCCCACGACCTCTGTCGGTGGCGCTTGGAGGGTCGGTCCGCCTGGCCCGGAGACCGCGGCGTACACGGTGTCGCCACCGCCGGCGCCGCCCGTGATCTCCGCGGCGCCGAGCACGAGCTCCGCGCGGAACACGCCGAAGGGCAGCGTGAAGCGCACATCGCCTTCGGTCATGCGAGCCGTGCCCGTGACACCACCGGGCGGTAAGTCCACCTCACCGGCAAGGTCGAGAATCCATGCACCCTGCCCGTCCACGACCACCGATCGCTCGAGGCGCGAACCGTCCGCCAGGTGCAGCGCGATCGCGATCTCGGAACCCGCGGTGCCGGCTCCCGCGATGCGATCCGCGCCGACGTCGACCGCGGCGGAGAAGGGCGGGATCGTGATCTCACGCACCGCTGCACCGAGGCTGGCCAGGCGCACCTGGTCGCCCGGTCGCATCACGGGATCGACATCGGGCCCTCCGAAGGCGAAGAACTGGACGTTCGCGCTGCCCGCGCCGTCCGCAAAGCCTTGGCCCGTTGCTTTCTGGGTTCCGTCGGCGCCCAACAACTCGGCCAACACGATCTCAGCCGGCAAGGTCTGCATGATGATCGTGGAGCCGTAGACATCGACGTCGACGAAGGAGTCGGTGCTCGGCAGGTTTTGGGCTGCCAGGGGCGGGGCCGTATTGGCGCCGTGCAAGGCGAAGGCCAGGCAGGGTATGACGAACCCGAGCAAGGTCCAGCGTAGCGCACGCACCGCACGCGGGCCGTGCGATGGGCGAGAGCGGGCGGGTACGACCGGCTGCAATCGGTTCATGGGGAGCTCCAGAGGCAGGGTGGATGGGCCGCGGGAAGCGACGTTCGCCAGGGTAGGTGGGCGCGGTTGCGGCGTGTTTGCTCCGCGATTAAGGAGTCGCAATGCGGGGTGCAATCGGTCTTCTGCCGGTGCTTCAACCCGGCAGGCCGGCGCAACCGGGCATGTTGGCGCCGCCGCTCGCGAGGATTACAGTCTAGGATACGTTCCGGTTCGGTGGACGACACGGCACACGAGGAGAAGCGACCGCTCGATGGGCATTCTGCGCAGGCTGCTTGGCTTGGGACGTCGGCGCGTGACGCACCGCGTCGTGCCCGTAGCGCCGCCTGTCCGCGACGCGGAAGGCGGGATCGCGTTCCACACGCTCGGCCGGCGCTTGATGTCGCCCACGCCCGCGGTGCGCGCCGAAGCCGCGCTGCTCGTGGCCGCGATGTGCCCGGACGAGGCGGCCCGCCCGCTCGTGCGCGCCTATGTGATGCACGGTGATCGCAACCTGCTCGGCACCGTGCGCGCCTACGGGCATCGCCTGACGCCCATCGTGGCGCGCGAAGCGCGCGACCGCAGCCTTGCGCCGAGCCACAGAGCGCGCCTCATGGACATCCTGGGCGCCACCCACGATCCGGTCGCGGAACGTGTCCTGCGCGAGGCGACGCGTGAGCTCGAGCATGCGCCGCGCATCGCGGCCAGCGCGGCGCTCGTGGAGTTGGGCGACCGCGGCTCCGTCGATCGACTGCGGAAGGATCTGCTCTCAATGGAGCCCGGCAGACGGACGATGGCGCTTGAGGCGGTGCGGCACCTGGAATCACCCGAGGGCGCGCAGCTGGCGGAGGGCCATGCCCTGCGCTACCTCGCGGAGGGCGGCGCGGTCCCGGCGGCGGTCGACGCCTCGTTGCCGCTGCTGGTGGACCGTGACGCCGACCTCGCCGCGATCCTCGTCCGACACGCAGCGTCAAGCGAACACCGGCTCACCTTGCTGACGGGCCCTGCATCGGGCGCGTTGAGCGAGCATCGGCGGGGCGACTTTGTGGCCGGCCTGCCCGAGCACGAGCTGATGTTCACCACGGATCGACATGCTCTGCCCGAGCGCGCCGAAGCATTGGAAGCGGCCTGCGTGCTCGCATCGTCCGCCACGCGCCGAAGCCGTGTGACCATCGTGGGGCCCGTGCCCGATCCCGCGGACGCCTATCCTTCGCCGCACCTGCTAGCGGTTGGCCCCGCGGGGTATTCGGCGCAGGTTGTCTTCGTAGGGCCTTTCAAGCTCGATCCGGTCCTGGCGTGGTGGCGCTATATCGAGGAGGTATCCTTGGTGCCGGCATCCATTCACGTCGTGCTGACCGACCTAGCCCTTGGCGGCGGCAAGCTCACCGACGAGGAGTTGATCATTCACGGATTGACGGCGGATCGCGGTCTAGGCGACCGCGAAGACGCTTTCGCACGGGCCTACCTTGCCCACCTGTCCGAGGTGCCGGCCTGAAGCCCGGCGTCCCGCGCGCGAACGAGATCCACCTCTGGCAGGTGAACCTCGACGTGACGCCGGAAGAGGAGACCACCCTCGCCGCCCTGCTGAGCCAGGCCGAGACGGAGGGGCTATCCCGCTTTGGCCGTCCGGAGCTGCGTCGCCGCGCGCTCGTTGCGCGTGCCGCGTTGCGTGCGATCCTGTCGGGATATGCGGGGCAGCCCGCGCCCACGTTGTCTTTTATCCACGGGCTGTACGGCAAGCCGCGCCTCGACGACGACGTGAGCGCCAGCGTGGCCTTCAACGTCAGCCACTCCCATGAGCGGGCGGTCGTGGCGATCACGAAGAGCGTGGAGGTCGGCGTGGATGTAGAGCACCTGCGCCCGCTCCGCCAGATCGAGGCCCTGGCCGAGCGCTACCTGGCTACGGAGGAGCGCGAAACGCTGCTTGCGCGCCCGGAGGCGGAGTGGTCCGAAGGCTTCGTACGCCTGTGGGTATGCAAGGAGGCCGTCGTGAAGGCGATGGGCCTCGGGCTGCAGTTTCGCCCCGACCGCTTCGAGGTCCGATGGGAGACGAAGGGCAGCGATGCGAAGGGTGGCGCTGCGAAGGGCAGCGAATCCAAGGCCGGCGAACCCGATGCCGGCAAGCAAGCGCAGCCGCCTACGGGGACGTTGAGCGCGACGCCGCGTCTGGTTTCGTTCGACGGGGATAGTGAGGCCGCCGCGGGTTGGACGCTCGCGCCGATACCCGACCCGTCCGGCTATGCAGGTGCCGTGGCTGCGCCGCGCCGAGGCATGAAGATCCACACGTTCGTGTTCGACGCACCGTCGGCGACCGACGCACGCTAGGCGGGGATGCGCCCACCCGACTCGCCTCTCGCGCTTCCGTCTATTCGTCCGATACCTCCGCGACGCATAGCGTGTTATCCTGGCCCTTGATGAGCCTTGGGTCCGTGCGTCGCTCCCCCCTCGCGTGACGGTGCCCTGCAGGAGGAGGAGCGATCACCATGACCGAGCCCGCGAACGCGGCCTCGGCTTCCGACGGCTGGCGCGATGGCCTGGCGAAGACCGAGTTGTTCCATGTGTTTCCCGCAGACGCCCTCGGCTCCATCGCGCATGAGGTGCGTGAGTTGGTAGCCGGCGATGTCCTGTTCGAATCCGGCGACCGCGTCGGGGCGATGTTCTACATTGCCCAGGGTGCGGTGGAGACCCTCGTCGGCGACGGGGACGAGGTGCACCGCCTGACGCGCCACCTGGAGGGCACCACCTTCGGCGAGTTGGGCTTTTTCTTGAAAACGGAGTCGCCCTATACCGCCCGTGCTCTCGAAGATCTGCGCGTCGTGGTCATCGATGACGTCGATGAGCTCATCGTGGCCAACCCCGAGCAGGGAGCCCATGTGGTGCGCATCCTCGAAGAGCGCATGCGCAGCGAGCAAATCGCATGGGCGCTACGCCATCTGCTTGGCGCCGAGGGCAACGAGGCCTACCACACGCTCGGCGACCGCATGCAGTGGCGGTCCATCGAGGCCGGACGGATGTTGCGCCGCTCCGGCGAACCCGTGGACGGTCTGGCCATCGTCCTCACCGGAGCGCTTGAGATCGTGGAGAAATCAAGCGAGAAGGGGGAGCAGGTCGTCGGCCTGATCGAGCACGGCGAGGAACTGGGCTCGCTCGAGGTCCTCTCGCGGCGGCCGAGCATCGGGTCCGTGCGTGCCGCGCACAATACGGAGTTCCTCTGGGTCGATGCGGATGCGGTGCGGACACATGTCGAGGATCGGCCGCAGGTGATCGGGCACCTCATGCGTTCCGTGGCCAATCGTCTCATCGAAGCAGAGCGGCGATGGCGGCGCCAGAAGAAGCATATCGCCCTGCTGCCGGCGGGCGACACGGAGCGGATGGGCGATTTCGTGCCCTCGTTCATCGATGCGCTGAAGCGCATGGAGGTCGCCGCAGGCGAGACGCCGGACGTGGCCCTGATCTCGCACGAACGCATCGACAGGGCTATGGCCGATAGCGGCCTCTCAGACGTGCTGGATGCGCGGCACAAGCATCGATTCACCGACCTCTGGCTGCTGGCGCAGGAGCATTGGCACGACGCCCTTGTCTACGTGGCCGACGACGACATCGCGTGGGCCCGCCGCTGCTTGCACCAGGCCGATGACGTGCTCTTCGTCGACTTCGTGGAAGAGGATCCGGACGTGGACCTGGGGCCCGTAGAAGCCGCGGTGCGCACCGAACTCGTCGAGGCGACGCGCGAGGATCCGCGCCACAACCACAGGCGGCTCGTGCTGGTCCATCCCGCGGGCACAACCACGCCTTCCCGCACGCGGGAATGGCTGCATCGAAGGCCTTGGCTGCGCATGCACCATCATGTCCGGGCCGACAACGCGTCGGATATGGACCGCGTGGCTCGCTTCGCGATCGGACGCGCCGTGGGGCTCGTGCTTAGCGGCGGGGGCGCGCGCGGCTTCGCGCACGTCGGCGTGGTCGAAGCCTTCCAGGCCGCGGGCCAGCCCATCGACTGCCTGGCCGGCGTCAGCATGGGCGCGGTCGTCGCCTCGATGATCGGGCAGGAATGGGACCCCGACATCACGATGAAACAGGCCCAGTACTTGGCCGACGAGTTCTTGGACCGCACGCTGCCCGTCGTCGCGCTATCCAGCGCACGGAACTTCGAGGCGGCGCTGCGCAAGGTCTACGGGGAGGTCGATCTGGACGATCTGTGGCTGCCCACGTTCTTTATGTCGGCCAACCTCACCGAGGCCGGCGAGACCTACTTGCGCAGTGGTGTTCTGCGTGAGGCCGTGCGCGCCAGCAACGCGCCGGCCGGCCTCGCGCCACCCGTCGTGACCGCCGACGGCGCGCTGCTGGCCGATGGCTTCATCATCAACAACATGCCCGTCGACCTCATCCGCCAGCTCTTCGGCTGCGGCGAGGTCATCGCGGTCGACGTGATGCCCTCGGTCAACCTGCCGCCGGTGCAGCCCTACGGAGACAACGGCCTTTCGGGCTACCAGCTCTTCTGGCGCCGCATCAACCCGTGGGGCAAGAAGTCCGACATGCCGGGCATCCAGGTCATCCTCACCCGCGCGCTCGAGCTGGCCGGACTGCGGCACCAACGCGAGGCCGAGGTCAGCGCCGATCGCTACCTGCGTCCGCCGGTCGAGCAATTCGGCACCTTTGAATACGACAAGGGCACGCAGATCCGCACGATCGGCATGCGCTACGCGGCAACGTGGCGTGACAAGAGCTCCATCGATTCTGAGGTTCTCGGTGCGACCGAAGGCGTCGCGGTGACCTAAAGGCTGCCGCGGGACCCAATTTCAAGGAACCCCTTGACCCTCACCTAAGGTCAGGCTTTAGGCTTGCAGCATGGAGACGCAAACGCAGGTCCAACTCGGGGTGGGCGAGGTCGCGCGCTTGTCAGGCGTGACGGTTCGCACGCTGCACCACTACCACGAGTTGGGGCTTGTCGTGCCGGGTGGTCGCAGCGAGGCCGGCTACCGGCGCTATGGCCAAGCCGAGCTTGAACGCCTACAGGA
>JAJCYU010000154.1 GCA_029262755.1 Anaerolineae bacterium | reverse complement strand
ACGCGCAGTGCACTATGTCCACGTCGACGGCGATGGTGACGGCGACGGCGACGGCGACGGCTACGTCGACCGCTACGTCGACCGCTACGTCGACGTCTACGTCGACCGCCGGTCCACCCCGCATCACTCAAGCATCGGAGCCTGCGTCAGAGCACGCACCGAAGCACGCGTCAGCCGCAGCGAGCGCCCCAGAACGCCGGCCCGTCGCACGCCAGACGGCGCAAGATCCGCGCGTACACGCCCGCCAGCTCCGCGCCCGTCGGGGCGAAGTGGAAGTCGAGCGGCGCGGACGCCACGTCGCCGAGCAGGCGGTGCAGGACGTCGTCGCGCTGCCCGAGACCGATCGTCACGCGCCGTACGCCGGGCGGGTAGCGCTGCGCTTCGCGGAGCACGGTGCACTCCTGGTTAGCGCACTCAGGCACCGTGCTGCCCGGCCCGAAGGGCACGCGGTTGGGCAGACCGTCCGTGAGGAGGATCACCGCTCCTGCGTTCCCGCTCGTGCTCGCGCTCTCGCCCACGTCCGCCGCCCCCAGCGCGCGCCGTCCCTCCGCAAGCGCCAGGTCGAGCCGCGTCCCCTCCGCCACCTCCGCGGGCAACGCGGCGATCGCTCGCTCGGCGGCGCGCGGGTCACCGAGCGCCGCGGCGGTCCAGGCACGATCGTTGAAGCCCACAATCGCAACGCGGTCCCCGCGCTCGGAATCGAGACGCCCGACGAAGTCGCGGGCGGCCGCCAGCGCGGCGTCGAGCTTGGCGCGGCCCGAGCCGTCCACGCGCCGCATGGAGGTCGAGAGGTCCAGGATCAATACCGCCGTCACGGGCCGCCGTCCGTCCTTGGGCGACTCGCGCAGCGAGAGCGGCAGGTAGCGCTTGAAACGTCGTGGCGTGGCCGTGGGCGTCGGCGTGGCCGTGGGCGGCGGGGTCGCCGTCGCCGTCGCGCTCGGTTGCGGCGTCGCGCTGGCCGTCGGGGTAGGCGAACCCCGCGGCACCTCGAGGATCGGGGGCGGCGCGAACGTCACGTGCTCCCACTGCGACACGGTCGCGATCAACGTGACCTCGAACGCGGCCGCCGCGGCGTCCCAGCGCGCATACCAAAGCGGTCCGCTCTCGTCGGCGATCACGACCCCACCGACCTTGTCACGCCACTGATCGGCCTCCGCGGCCACGAGCCGCTTGCTGCCGAAGTCGACACCGTAGAAGTGCTCGCCCGGCTCCACGATGTCGAAATCTTCCGGCGCGATGGGGAGGACATACTCGTCCACGTCGCCCTCCGGCGAGATCGCGTAGGTGCGCCGAATCGTCTCGGCGCCGGTCAAGATCCGTCCGGCCCACGGTCCGTAGCGTGGATCGTTCGGCACCGTGGTCACGCCCTCGAGGTGGATGCCAAAGCCGACGACCGCGACGCCCTTCGGCACACCCGAGCTCGAAACGCGCCACACGTTGCCCGCCGTCGTCACGACCACGAGGTCGCCGCCCACCACGCAGTAGCGATCCTGGAAGAGCGCGCCGCGCATCAGCCCCGTCTCACCGGGCAGGGTCACCCACGGATTGTCGACGCGCGTGCCGTCCGACGAAACGCGTGCGATCACACCCGCCTCGCCGGTGCCGACAAAGAGCTCGCCGGGCGTAAAGCCGCCCTCGCAGGGCCCCTCGCGCACCGTCCCGATCTTGACCTCGTTCGTCAGACCCGCCACGTCGGAGAAGGGCGTTCGCGCTCCGTCCCGGTCGATCAGCTCGAAGTTGTAGGGCTGCCCGTTCGAGTAGTTGACGGACATGACCAGGCTGTCGCTGGGTGCGTGGTAGTCGATGCCGATGGGGTTGTTGAATGCGGCGGACAGGGGAATCAAGGTCAGCGGCGACGGCCCTTGGGCTCGAGCCGCGCCGGTCGCAAGCGCGTACGGCAGGGCGAGCCCGAGCGCAACGACGACGAGCGCACGACGCATTGACATGTGGGTTTCCATCGAGGCCTCCGCAATACGCGTCGCGCGGTCGAGTCCGGCAGTCGCGTCCCCCGGCGCCATCGTATCACGCCCGCGCCGGCGAGGCCGCCGCCGGTCGCGTTTCGCCGGTATAATCGCCCGGGATCGCATCTCAACCCGCGCGCAACCGCCCCCGCCCATCGCCCGCGCCCCACCCGGAGCCCCGAACCGTGCCCCTCCCATTGAGTCTGCTCGCCACGACGGTTGCGGCTGAAGAGGCGGCCGGCGGCGTGCTCCAAACCGAGCTGGCCTTTGTCACGCTGCTTTCCATCGCGGCCCTTGTGGCGATCCTCCTGCAGCGCATCCGGCTGCCCTACACGGTCGCCCTCGTTTTGGTCGGCCTTGCGCTTGCGCTCTTCGGCGATCATCTGCGCATCGACCCGGACCTGGTGAGCGGGGACGTCATCCTCTTCCTGCTCGTGCCGCCGCTGATCTTCGAAGCTACGCTCCACCTGCGATGGGAGAAGCTGCGCCGCGACCTCGTGCCCATCATTCTGCTCGCCGTGGTCGGCACGCTCATCGGCACGACGATCGTGGCCTTCATCGTGACCCGCCTGCTCGACGTACCGCTTGCGGCGGCCATCGCCTTCGGGGCGTTGATATCGGCCACGGATCCGGTGGCGGTGATCGCCTTCTTCCGCAGTCTGGGCGTCAGCAAGCGCCTCGCCGTACTGGTGGAAGGCGAGAGCTTGTTCAACGACGGCGTGGCGATCGTGGTCTTCAAGCTCGCCCTCGCGCTCGGGGCCGTCGGCGGTGCCGCGGCCGGTCAGGGCGAGGCGGCGATGGCCACGGGGCCATGGACGATCCTCCTGCTCTTCGCGCAGGTCGCCTTCGGCGGGCTCGCCGTGGGCATCGTGCTCGGCTACATCGTGTCCAACGTGATCCTGGCCAACGTCGACGACGCGCTCATCGAGACCGCGACCACCTTGGCCCTGGCCTTCGGCTCCTTCGCGCTGGCCGAGACCATCTCGGTCGGAGATGGCTTCCACCTCTCCGGCATTCTGGCCGTGGTTGCGGCCGGCCTCTTCGTGGGCAACGTCGGCACGCGCAACACGTCGCCGACGACCAAGCTCGTGCTCGATAACTTTTGGGCCTTCTTGGCCTACGTCGTCAACTCGCTCGTCTTCCTCCTCATCGGCCTGCGCATCGACCTCACCCGCTTCGGCGATTACATCGTGCCGGTCGTGGTGGCCGTGCTAGCGATTCTGATCAGCCGCGCCGGCGTCGTGTACGGGCTGACCGCCCTGCACCGGGCGCTCGGCGCGCGCTATCCGGTGCCGATGAACTACCGCCATGTCATGTATTGGGGCGGCTTGCGCGGCGCCATCAGCTTGGCGCTGGCCCTGTCGCTCACGGCGGGCAACGTCGGCGCGGAAATCGCGGCCGAGCTGCAGTACATGACCTTCGGCGTCGTGCTCTTCACGCTGCTTGTCCAGGGCCTCTCGATCGAGACCCTGATCGCGCGCTTAGGCATGAGCGAGAAGCCCGCGCAGCGCCTCGAGCAGCAGCGCAAGCAGGCTCGTCTCTACGCGTCGCACGCCGGCAAGCGCGAGCTGGAACGGCTGCGCGACGACGGAATCGTGGTCGGCGACGTCTTCCGCGCAATGTCCAGCGTGTACGACGCGCAGATCGACCAACGCGCCGCCGCCCTGCGCGAACATCTAGGCGACTGGCAGGAGCTCGAGCAGGAGATGGTCCTCCAGGCCCGTGCCGACGTACTGCGCGCTGAGCGAACGGCCGTTGCGGACGCCGCGCGGCGCGGGCTGATCGGCGACGCGGTGCACGGAGAGCTCAGCCGCGAGATCGATGACCGCCGCGCCGCGCTCGATCTCATCCGCGAGGCACGGGGCCCCGGCGGCAGCGAGCCACTCGGCGGCCCGAAGGACGCGCGGGCGACCGAGCGAACCGAAGCCGTTATGGCATCGCCGGGACAGGGTGCGGACGGTGGCGGTCACGAGAACCGTCCCGAGCGCGATAGCCGTCCCGAGCCTGCTGATCGGCCCGAACGCGACTCTCTCGACCGCAACGGAGGTGGCGCATGAGTGCGTCGGACATGCACGGCGCCATCGTCTGCGCCACGCGCGGCGGCGAGGGCAGCCGCGTGGTCAAGGAACGGGCAATGGCGCTGGCCTCGGAGCGCAACGCGCCGCTGGTCTTCCTCTTCGTGATCGACGCGGAGGGCATGGCGGACGAGCGTCCGGCCGCAGGAGGTCGCGCGTTGGACGACGCCTTGCGCGACGAGCTGCGCTGGGTCGGCCGCGTGCTGCTCGAGATGGCCCGCGGCCAGGCGCAGCGCGCCGGCGTCGCGAGCACGCTCGCCCTGCGCGAAGGCGCGGTGCGCGACGAGATCATCGCCTACGCGCGCTCCATCGAGGCGGGCTGCCTGCTCCTCGGCGCACCGCGCGGAACCACCGCCAACGTCTTTGGCGACGACGCCATCGAGCGCTTTGCCAAGGACGTCACCGAGCAGAGCGGCGTCACGGTGGAGATCGTGCGTCCGGAGCAGGCGGGCTAAGGCGGTCGAGCGCTTCATCAGGACCAAGGCGCGAATCAACCTCATCGAACGCTCCTCTCGACTCGATGTGAGGCCGTTGTGTGCGTCTCCTTCCCGCAGGGTGGCTCGCACTTTGGATATGGATCATCGCCAGCTTCGGGCAACCGAGCGACGCACGCCCATCAAACCCGCCTGACGGTTCACGCGTTAGGCCCCGCGCGTCGAGGCTGCTGGACGATCGACGCGCCCGCTTCGCTCCCCACGTCCGGCCCCGCCATGCGGAGGCCCACCGTGCACCGTCTCGCTCTCCCCTGCGCCGTATTCGTCGCGTTCGTGGCGATGAACGGCTTCGGCCGCATCGTTACCCCGCCCGTCGCCCGCGCCGCCGACTGCACCGGCACCTCCGTCGGCTTCACGCCATTGCTCGACATGGGTCCGACCGACCGCCACATGGGCCACGAGGGCGGCCACTACCCCGACGCGTCGCGCGTTCCGCCCCCCGCCCACCGCGAGCGCGCGCTGGCCGCGGCGGCGACGGTCGCGCCCTTGGACACTGGCGGGGCACCGGATTCGGCGGGCAAGATCGTCCTGCTTTCGATCGGCATGTCCAACACGACCCAAGAATTCAACGCCTTCCTCGGCCAGGCAGCCACCGACCCACAGATCGCGCCCGAGGTGCTGCTCGTCGACGGCGCCCAGGGCGGGCAGGCGGCCGGCGACATCCGGGGCGCGGACGCGCGATTTTGGGACACGGTGGACGGACGTCTCTCGTCCGCCGGTTCGAGCCCCGAGCAGGTCCAGGTCGTCTGGATGAAGCAGGCGCGCCGCAGTCCCAACGAGCCTTTCCCCGAAGACGCGCGGCTGCTCGAGGACGATCTGGCGGCCATCGTCGGGGTGATGCACGACCGCTTCCCCGCCCTGAAGCTGGTGTATCTGTCCAACCGCACCTATGCCGGCTACGCCACCACACAGCTCAACCCGGAGCCCTACGCCTACCAGAGCGGCTTCGCGGTGAAGTGGTTGATCCAACGGCAGATCGAGGGCGATCCCACGCTCAACCCCGACCCCGCAGCCGGCCCTGTCCGCGCTCCGGTCCTGCTTTGGGGCCCAGACCTTTGGGCCGACGGCCTCACCCCGCGCTCGGACGGCCTCACCTGGTCATGCAGTGACTTCCGCGACGACGGCACCCACCCGAGCGATCCGGTCGGCCGCCAAAAGGTCGGCCGCATGCTGCTGTCCTTCCTCAAGACCGATGATACGAGCCGCGATTGGTTCCTGGCCGACCCCGCCGCACCTCCCGGCCCGACCCCGACCCTCGGCGCACCCGGCCCCGACCCCGCCCCACGACCGACCCAGCCCGGCGGCCGCGCGACCCCCGACCCCGCCGCCGCGCAAAGTTGGCGCGTCCACGAATCCCCGAGCGGCGACGAGCTCACGGTGCGCACGTCCGACGCAACCGTCCAACGCCGGCTGGGCAGCGTAGCCGGCCGCGGCGAAGCGTGGTTGTGCGGCACGGTAGCGCCGGATGCGGCGCTCGAGTGGGGCTTCACGCTGGCGTCGGACGGCCTTCGCGTGGTTCCGGACGCGCCCGCGGCGGATCGGGTGACCACGATCCGCGCGATCGCCGCGGACCCGAACGCCGTGGACGGCGCGACGCGCTGCCTGCGCATCGACGGCGCACGCGAAGCTCCCACGGAAGGCGCGACGCCCACCTCGGCGGCGCCCACCATCGAGCCGACGTCGACGGCTGTGGCCCCGACGGTCGAGCCGACGATGGCGGCGACGTCGGTGGCGACCGTCGCCCCCACGCGGGAGGCGACCCCGGACGGCACAGACGGCCGGACGTGGACCTTGTACCTGCCCCGTGCGGTGATCGAGTCTCCGGTGTACTGATCGTTCGAACGGCGGATTGTCCGAATTGCGGGGTCGCTAGACCAACGTCATCTCTTCGGCAGCGTGGCACCCGCCGCGCTCGGCTTTCAGTTATCGACGCTGGATGACTGTTTGACCTGCCTCCAGGACGTCGAGGCGGGCATCCGGCGCTAGGTTGGCTATGTGAGAATTCGCGGCGTCCACCGCTCGACTCGCGGCGACCACCAAGGGTCGACTCGCAACGGCGAGATCGCAGGCCTCGCATATCCTCGCTAGGAATCCGCGATCGCGCCAGACCTCTGCTGCCGGTCCGCCGGCCCCGCGCCTGCTCCTACCGCGCGCGGCCTCGCGAATGGTGGGCGCGTCGGCCCGATCGGGCTTCGCGGTGCGCCGAGCGTTGGGCCGGGCGCTCCGTCCACGCGTCGATCACCGCATCCGCGGCTCGCTCGCCGCGGCCCACGAGGTCGAGTGCAAGCTCGTGGTCGAAGAGGTCGACGTGCATGACCTCGGGGCGCACGACGAGCTCCGGACGTTCCGCCGCGAGGCACGCCTCGGTGAGCGTGCGGCGCGTCCATTCCGCGGTTCGCACGTGGATGGCAAGCGCACGTAGCACGCGCCAACCGGCGAGGTGCCGCAGCAGGGGCAGTCGCTCCAGCCGGCGAGATGCCGGATGAGCGTGCCAGTCCGCGGTCGGTGGCTGCAAGACCACGGCGAGCACCGGCACGCCGGGCGCGAGGGTCCGGGCAAGTGCGACGGGGATCGGATCGACCACACCGCCGTCGAGCAAGACGCGGCCGTCCTCCGCGGCCACGGCATGCGGCGGGAAGAGCCCGGGAATCGCCACCGCGGCGCGCAGCGCGTCGACGACGTCCCCGCGGCGCAGCGGCACAGGCTCGGCCGTCGCGGCGTCGACGGACGTGAGCGCGAGCGGCAGCGCGAGATCCGCGAACGTGCGCTCACCGAGCAGCGCGCGCATGAGCGCCATCGCGCCCTCCACGCGGTAGAGCGAAGGCGCGCGTCCGAACACGTGGGGTCGCGGCCCACCGTTGCGCTGGAATGCGGCGAAGACC
>JAJCYU010000153.1 GCA_029262755.1 Anaerolineae bacterium | reverse complement strand
AGTAGAAGGCGGCTTCCTCCAAGCGATTGCGCAGCGTATCCCCTTCGCTCATCAAGATCGCGGCATCCTTGAGGGTGGCGAAGGCCTCGAGATCCAAATCGGCGACAAAGTCCTCGTTTGCCGTCACGGTGAGCAGGTCCTCACGCGACGGATCGCCCTCCGCCCAGTCGCGAATGCGACCCATCGCCGCACGGGGGTCGCGTGTCAGGTCGCGCAGCGCTTCGTAGTAGGCTTCCGTGAAGGCCAGAAAGGCCACCGGATCCTCGTCCGCGCGCGCGCTTGAAAAATTGAGAACATCCCACAGGATGCGCACGTCGCGCGACGAAAGGATGACCTGTGCATCCGGCCGCGCGGCCAGGGCGCGCGAAATCTCGGGCTCCCAAGCAACGACGCTCAGCACGGATCGTTCGCCGCCTTCCAACCATGCGTCGACGGCCTCGGACGCATCGTCGAAGCCCACGGGAAAGTCGATCGGCACGCCGGCCGTATGGCTCGCGAAACAGGCCATGTATTCGGATACGCTGCCTTCGGTGAAGGCGATCGCGTGCTCGAAAATGTCCGACCAGGTCTCCACACCGGCCTGGACGACGATCGCGTCATTGCCGGCGCTCTGGCCGATGGGGATCGCCATCTCGACGCCCTCGCCGCACTTGCGCGTTGCATCCAGAGTCGTGGCAAGCGCCTCGTACTCGCCGGAGCGCAGCGCCTCGCATTGACCTTGTTCGTCCAGGTCGACGGCCTCGGAGTAGACGTCGAACAGCTCGAGATTGTAGCCACGCCGTTCCATGTAGTCGCCGGCATCCATGTGCGCCAACGTGGCCATGTAGGGCGTGTAGGCCAAAGTGAGGACGCGGAACGTCGGCAGGCCATCGGCATCGACGGCGCCTTCGCTTGCGGTTGACCCGTCTCGCGCCGATCCGCCCGTGTCGTTGGAGTCATCGTCGCGCGCCGCGTCCTCGTCGTCCCCGCGATCGGCCGCCGCGCGCCCGAGATCGGCGTCCGAACCGCCGCCGCGGGTGTCGGTGTCGCGCGCCGTTTCGCTTCCATCCGTGCTCACCGCATCCATCACCTGCTGGACGGGACCTGCGGCCAACATCCAGAGCACACCGCAGCCGACGGCCAGCACCAATATGCCGAGCAAGATGCGTCCCCATTTCAAGCGCATGGCGGTTCTCCCTTGTTGCACCGGCGGTGCGGCGCGCGTTGGTGATGGTCCCTACTTCCGTTCGGCTCGTTGGATCGTATGCCGAAGGATGCGGATCGTGGGCCGACAGATGGCGCGCCCCCGGGCCGGTATCGACCAGGGGGCGCGGCCACAACCTCTACGCGGTCGCTCAGCCCTGACCGCTGCCCGCTGCCTGCTGCTCCGCGGGAGCTTCGGCGGCCTGCGCCGGAGCCTCGGTTTGCACGGTCTCGACCGGCGCGGGTGGCGCCGTCTTCTCGGCGTAGCCCATCTCGCCCTTTAGCTCGGCCAACTTGGCCGCACCGGCTGCCGTCGTCGAGCGTGTGGAATCGCCACGCGAATGACGCTTCTGGTTCCACATCGCATCGACCACGTCTTTGCGCGCTCGGTACTTTGCTTCGTCGGACGAAACCTTGTCCTTCATGCGCGAACGCAGGTTGTTCTGGTCGTTGGGCACCAGATCGAGCATCTGTTCCCGAAGCTCAAGCTGCTGGCGTCGCATACCCGTCATGCGGGCCTTGGCCACCATGCGCGAATCGTTGCGCGAAAGGCGCTCGAGTTCCTTCGACTGCTCGAGGACCATGTCGATGGCCCCCTTCTTGTCGGATAGCGCTTCTTCGACGAAGGTCTCCAGATCGGCAACCTCTGCTTCTGCCGTGGCCAGCTCTTCGGCCAAGGTCGACGCGCGCGACTCTTCCTGCTGCTGCGTGGTCGCGTCGCCGCGGTTGGCGGAGGCGACCGCCGCCTCCAGGTGCGCCTTTGCTTCTTGGCGCAGGTTGGCCGCGACGATGCGCGCCTCGGCCAGCTGCTGAACCATCATCTCAGCGGCCGCGCCAACGTCTTCGGCGGCGCCCATTTGCCCCTTGAGGTTCTCAGCGCGCTTGAGGCGATCGTACGCCAAGCGTCGCTCGAGCGGAACGGACTCTTCCGCGCTGTCGACGAAGTTGGAGAAGAACATGCGGAACAGGTCGCCGATCCGCTTGAACAGGCCCATGAGAGCTCCTTTTTGGTGCTGCGGCGCGGGAAACGCCGAGTGGATTCGTAGCTGTGGGACGGTTCGGGGCCGCCCCCGGTGTCAATACGCGGCCGAGCGGATTGGGTCTCGCGGACCCTCCGAGGACCGACAGGGCGCATGGTACCGCGCGGCACGGGCCGTCGTCAACGTCTTGGAACCCGAACGAGAGGCGCGATTGCCTCCCTCGACCTATACTGGCCGCGCCCCGAAAGGAAGCCACCATGAGCGACGAAGACCTACTCCTGGACCGAACACCGACCGCCTCGCCGCAACCCGTCGATGCGGATCGCGGCATCGGGCTCGAGCGCTGGATCGGCCGGCCCTATCGTGAGGCCGTGGCAGGCATGTGGGGCGGGCTTGGGATCTGGGACGAGCTTCGCTACGACGAAGAAGGCTGTCTGTGGTTCGGATCGGTCCGGCTCATGGATGCGGTGGCTGCATACGGCACGCCCCTCGAGGTGGTCGACGCCCGGATCGTAGAGCGGCGCTGCGCGCAGTGGCGCAACCTCGCCGAGCGCGTGCGCGTCGAGAGCGGCTATCCGGGGCGCCTCGATTTCCTCTATGCCGCCAAGGCGAACATGGCATCGGAGATCGCACACGCGGCCTATCGCGCGGGTTGGCATGCGGAGACCAGCTCGGCGCAGGATCTTGCGCACCTTCGCTGGCTGCGTAGTCATGGGCTCTTGCCGCGCGACCTGCGGGTGGTGTGCAACGGATTCAAGCTCCCACCGGCACGCATTCGCGCGGCCGTGCCCGCCGCGGAACGGCATCCGGACAGCCTGGTGCTACCCGACGCCGATGCGGCGACACGCGCGGTGCGCGAACTTCCGTACGCGGCACGGATCGTCGAAATGGCGGAGGCCGGCTGGGACATTTGCCCGATCCTAGACACCGGGGAGCTGGATTTCTTCGCCGCATCCGGTATGCCGCGTATGGATGTGGGACTGCGCGCCAAGTTCGGCCCCGTCGAAGACGCGGGCGCACTGGCCGACACGGTCAGCCGCTTCGGGATGACGGCGGAGGCCTTGACCGATGCCGCTCAGCGGATCGCCGAAACACCGCACCTTCGCTGGACGACGTTGCACACGATGGTCGGTGCCGCGATGACGAGGCCGGTCGACCAGATGTTGGGCGCGTTGGCCCATGCCGGCCGCGTCTATGCCGCCCACCGCAAACAGCATCCAACGCTGCGCGAGCTGAACATGGGCGGCGGCGTCCCACCGCTCGGCGAGGACTATGATCACGAGGGGTTGCTGCGCGGTCTGTTCCGCGTGCTGCGCGAAGCGGCGGAGGCGCAGGACGTGCCACCGCCCGACCTCACCTTCGAGTTTGGGAGTCTGGTGGCGGCGGAGGCGGGGCTGCACGTTTTCCATGTGCTCCACGAGAAGGTGAGCGACACGGGCGGGGTGCCCTGGGCCATCGTCGATGGCGGCCTCATGGCGGCGATCCCGGACATGCTCCTGATCGACAAACCGTTTCGCATTCTCGCCCTCAACGCCGCCGACCTGCCGGCGAGGGCCGTGCGCCTCGGCGATCTCAGCTGTGACTCGGACGGCCGTTATCCGCCCGAGAGCTTCGGTGAAGATGCGGTTGTGTTGCTGCCCGAGACCCCCGCCACGTCTGAGCACGAGGCGGCCGAGACATGGGTCGCCGTGCTCGGCGTCGGGGCCTATCAAGAAATCTTGTCCGGCGTACGCGGAGCGCACCACTGCGGCTTGCTGGAAGCGGTCGAGCTGATCGTCGAAGCCGGGCCGACCGGTGACCCCGTCGCCCGTGTCGTACCCCGGCAGACGCGCGAGCAGGCGGCGGACCAGCTCGGCTACGGGGAGGAGAGCCTGGACGCACTCAAGCGCGCGATGGGCAGACGGGCCGCAATGGAGCCCTAGCGCGTCGGAGGCGGGCAAGGTGAGCACTTGGGGAACGCCGGCCGAAGCAACCCGGTCAGCGGCACGGTCGACCGCAACCGAAGTGAGGGCGCACCGTGGCTGCGAAGCGACGCTGCTACACTAGCCGTTCGCCGGCCCCGACCCCTCCGACGCGATGTAGGAGCACCCGATGCCGCACCCAACCTCCGTGGATCCACGCCCCGTCGAACGCCTCGTCGAACGCCGCGCGCGCCGCGCACGCCACGCGCCGTCCGGACAAGGATTGCTCGTCGGCCTTGGCATCGTTCTCGTACTCGGGATCTTCGCGCACCGCTCGTTCGTTCCCGCGGTTGATCGCGTCGCCGCGCAGGGTGATCCGGCCGTGGTCATCCATCTCCCGCTTGCAGGCAAGAACCTGTTGCGGCCGTGGTCCAAACGCGTGACGCCGCACCCGTCGCTGACCCCGACGCCGCCGCGCGAGGTGCCGCCCCCCGACTTCACGCCGCGCGCTACGCGCGACCCACGGACCGCACCGTTCCCCAAGGATCCGTCGACCATCGTGCTGCAGCTGGGTCGCAGCGAGACCTCGCAGGGCGGCGAGGCGTGGGAGGAAATGAACGGCACGCCCTACCTCCCGCTCTACGGCGACGGCCGCGTGATCGCCGGACGCTACCTGTTCGGCTTCGATCAGACACTGTTCGAGACCCGGCTCGACGAGGCGGCCGTCCAGGAACTGCTCAAGCCGCTGCATTACGGGATCGATGTGTTCGACCTGGGCTCGATCTATCGACATCCAGACAATTCGCAGTTCATCGGGCACCTCTTCCTGCGCTACGGATCGGGAGAAGACGACTGGAAGCGTATGAGCGTCACAGGCATGTCGCGCTGGCTGCGCGATACCGATCCGCCGGATGATATCGAGGACGGCGAGCGCGTGCAGCAACTCGTGCGCTGGATGTACGGGCTCGAGGACTCGTTGACGATCGCGCTGGACCAGCCCTTTGCCGTCGAGCAATACACCATCATCGCCCACGAAGTGCTGCCCAACGGCGACGCGCCGGCCTGGCCGCTTGCGCTCGACGTGAAGGCCATCTCGGATAGCGCTCCGCTGCGCACCGCCGACGGCAACGTCCACGGACCGCCGGGCCACCGATTCGTCGGCGCCGACGAGGGCGCGGCCGTACGCGAGGTCACCGTGCGTGACGCGACGACGCATCACGCAGGCCTGAACATGGCCGCAGCCTACAGCGCTCCCGGCACGCGCAACCACATCGTGGTCGGCGCGCGACCGGAGGTGCCCGGCGGCTCGCGCTTCTTGACCGATCGTGTGTACGACCGCTGGTACCGCGACGACAGCGACGACAGCGACGACAGCGACGACGTCGAAGCGCTCGCGAACGAGTAGGCCGCCGCCCACGATCGGAGGGAGCCGAGCGCCGACGAGCGGGTACGCTCATCGCTGCGATGGCAGGCCCCGATCGGAAAGTTCGCATTGCTCGCCCGTTATGTCGAATAGCAATTCTGATGTTGCCCGCGCACGGGGCGGACGCAGTCCTGCACCGCGTATCCAGTGTCCGTCCTTGGTCGCCGCGGTCGCGCAGGGCTAGAATCGCCGCCGCCGCTCATCCATGGAATCCCCTACGAGGTCGCTATGTCCCTGCTCCGAAGCGCTGCGCGCCTGCTGAACCCGGCCCTAGCGTTCGCGTTTCTGCTCGTGCTCACCCCAATCCTCGCCGGCTGCAACAGCGGCGACGAGGCCGAACCGACCGCGGCGCCCGCGCCGACCATGATGACCCGCGGCGGCATCCAAGACGACGACGCGCAGAATGATGGCGATAGCGGCGACGCGGATGCGGGCTCCGAAAACGCGGCGCCGGGCGTCCCGCTGCAGGTCGGCGACGAGATTCCCGACGGCACGTCCGTCGAGAACATGCCGCGCCGCTCCGCACCGGTTAGCCTCGATTCGCCCGAATATGCGGTGCAGGCCTTCCTGTGGTGGCGGCCGGAGGTCGCGGAGCAGGATCTCTTGCTGGCCGAGGACATGGGCTTCGGCTTCGTAAAGCAGATCTTTGGGTGGCGCGACATCGAGAGCCAGAAGGGCGTATTCGACTGGGAGCGCACGGACTTCATCGTGGGCACCGCCATCCGCTACGGCGGCGTGGAGTTGATCGCACGCCTCGACTTCCAGCCCGACTGGGCGCGTTCTGGGTGCAGCGACCAAGGCCCGCCGGTGAACATGCAGGACTATGCAGACTTCGCAGGCGCGGTGGCGGAGCGCTATCGCGGCCAGATTGCCGCGTATCAGATCTGGAACGAGCCCAATCTGGCGCGCGAATGGTGCGATCAGTCGCCGGACCCTGCCCGCTACGCCGAGATGCTGCGCGCGGCCTACACGGCCATCCACGCAGCGGACCCGGCCGCGCTCGTGATCAGCGCCGGCCTGTCGCCGACCGGCTCCGGTCCGCCGCAGGCCATGCCGGATGACGTGTACTTGGACCGCTTGTATACGGCAATGGGCGGGGATTCGGCCGGCCATTTCGACATACTCGGAGTCCACGCTGCTGGTTTCGCCGCACCGCCGGAAACGAGCCCCGCCGAGGCCGCCGCGTCGGAAGCATACGGCGGCGAGCGCTTCTTCACCTTCCGCCGCGTCGAGGATCTGCGCGCCATCCAGGAACGCTACGGCGACGGCGATACACGTGTGGCCGTGCTGGAGATGGGCTGGACGAGCGATCAGGTGAACGAGGCCTACAAGTGGCACGCGGTAAGCGAGCAGACGAAGGCCGACTATCTTGTGCGCGCCTATCAATACGCGGCCGCCAACTGGTCACCGTGGATCACGATTATGTCGACGATCTACCTGTGCGACGCGGACTGGACCACGCAGCACGAGCAATATTGGTGGTGCATCAACAATCCGGACGGCACACCGCGCCCCGCCTTCGAGGCCCTCAAGGCGATGCCGAAGTAGGTGTTGGTGCAGGTACGCGGGATAGCTCGAATTCGTACGCTCGTGCCGGTTCGTCTGCCGGTGCGTGAACGTGCCGTGTGCGTGTATTCGTGGGTTCTTGAACAGGCCCCGACACTAGAACCGGTTCGTACACCGTACCTGCTCCGGCACCGCTGCCTATTCCTGTTCTGCCGGATCCGGCACGCCGCCCCAAGGCAGGTAGGCGCGGCAGGGGCGCGGTAGGCCGAGCTCGGGGATCGGGGCGCCGATCAAGCGGGCGTCCGTGCCGGTGAGCAGGGCCCAAGAGCCTGGTTCGCCGCGTTCCGGATCCGCGGGATTGTCGGGAAACACCGCGAGGACGGTAGCGTTCGGCTCGCGGTCGTTACCCGCCTCGGGGCCCTCATCGCCGCTCGGCCGAGATGCGGCGTCGTCGCGGCATTGCGCCGGCGCCACGACCGCGCCGCTCGCATTGGGTGCGACGACGCCAGGGCCGTCGAGGCGTGCCGTGGCGCTTGCGGCGATGGTGAGCCACCCCGACGTCGTGGCGAGCGCATCGTCGGGCACGAGGTCGACGGCCGGCGCGCGCCACCAGGTCTCGTCCAGCCCCTCCGCGGAAGCGTAGAGCGCGAGCGACGACGGCGTCTGCTCACCGAAGACCGACAGCGGCACGCGAACGAGTGCAACACGCGCATGCAGCGTGGCCGGCCAGGGCGCGACCGCGATCGGCGCTCCGGCGGCCTCGTCGCGTTCCGGATCCCAGCGCACCGCGGCCACGCCGAGCCGGCGATCGCTGCCCGAACCAGCCACCGCCGCCTCGGGCCCGGCCGCGATGCGCCAATCGACGGCGCCATCGCCATCGAGATCGAGGAAGGCGGCCAGGAGCGTGGTGTGCGGGAGCACGGCGCTCTCGTGGCGGATAAAGGCCAAGGCGAGCGTGTCCGGCGGACCCGTTCCTTCCGCGCGGCGTTCGAAGCGGGCACCGACGCCCTCCAGATCGGCTTCGGCGCGCAAATCCGGTTCATCGGGGTCCAGCCTATTCCCGTCGAAGAGCAGAGCGCGTCCCGCCATCGCGCCATCGTTTTGCCATTGCAGCAGGCCGGGCGACCAGGCCAGACGCAGGGCGGAAGCGGCCCTCGGCAAAGCGCGGTAGGGCACGACGGCCGCGGGTAGCGTGTCGGTTGGGGGCGCAGCTCCCACCGCTGCGTCGTGCAGCTCGAGCCAACCGTCGCGCACGAATCGGTCCATCAAGCCCGCCTCGATCGAGGCCGGACCGCCGGAGGGATCGAAGGGCCACGCGGGCAACGCAGCCGGATCGAGTTCGAAGGCGACAGGAACAGTGCCGCTCGCGCCCGGCGCGAGGCGAATCGGCGCATCGATCGGACGCAGCGCGAGACCGGCCGCGTTCGGATCGCGCGGCGCATTGCGCACGTGCACCGCGAGCTCGGTGGCGCCGCGGTTGGTCAGTTCCAGTACCCGCGTGATCGTCCGCGAGCCGGTCAGCGCCGGTGCGCCGAGATCGATCGACGCGATCGCGCCGACGCGAACGCCGAGGCGCGCCGACACCGCGCGGGCCAGATCGAGCCGCCCGGCGCCCTGCCGGGCGACCGGTGCGCGGAGGCTTCCGGCGGCCAGGTCCGGTCGGGCGCTGCTCATGAGCATGGCGGCGAGGTCCAGCGCGGCGAGCACCTCGCCACCCTCCCGGCTCGCCTGACGAAGCACGGCGGCGGCGCCCGCCACGTGCGGCGCGCTCATCGACGTCCCGGACAGCCGTCGCTGGCCGTCGCCGGAACCGCGATCCGCCGACGTGATCGACGAGCCGGGCGCCGCGAGATCCGGCTTGAGGGCGCCTGCCCGCGAAGGGCCACGCGCGCTGAAGCTCGCCAGCGCGGCGCCGTGTGCGGGATCGGGTACGCGCAGCGTCTCATCGAGGCGGAAGCGCGGCGGCGCGGTTACACCGATGGCTTGGAACAGCTCGCGTCCGATTTCCGCCCGCACTCCGACCACCGGAATGCCCACGACGCCGGAATCGCCGGACAGATCCGGCCCGGCATCGTCGTTGCGCGCCGACCGTACGATGACCGCCAGCGCCCCGGCGTCGCGTGCCGCGATGGCCTTGGCCATCGTCGGACAACCTCCACCCTCGATGAGCGCCACCGCGCCGTCCAACATGCCGGCCGTCAGACCGTCGCCCGGGCACGCACGACCCGCGATCGTCGCCGGAGCCTCGAGCGGCGAGGCAGCCGCCAACGGCGCGGAAAGCGGGCCGAGTTCGATCGGTACGCGCCATCCCGCACCGCCGTCGCTGGGTAGCACGCGCAGCGCGGCCTGGTCCGGCGGCGTCGTCGATCCCGCGACGGACAGTACGCGCGGGCTCGAACCCGGCGCGCCTAAGATATAGGGAATGTCACGCTGGTTGCCCGCCGTGGCGACGAGCGTGACGCCGGCGTCCGTGGCCGCCTCGACCGCCGCGTCGAACAGCTTGGAGCCTTGCGCCCAAGGTTCGCCGAGGCTGATGTTCACTACGTCTACGAATTCCGGCACCACGCCGCGTGTCTCAAGGCCAAGATTTGCGGCAACGCACCATTCGATGGCGTCGACGAGCCCATCGACGCTCTCGTCGGCGAAGACACCGCCCGCCGGTGGGCCGTATAACTTCAATGCCACCAGCGACGCGCCCGGCGCAACACCGGCCGGGACACCGGCGCTGCCGGCGCCGGCGGCGATGCCCGCGACGTGCGTGCCGTGACCGTGGCCGTCGAGCGGGTCGTCGTCCGGGTGCGGTGTCGACGTGCAGCGGCCCGCGGCTTCGAGCGCCGGCGGGCAGTGTGCGGGCGACGTGTAGTTCGGCCCGACGAAGTCGTAGCCCCCGACAACCTTGGCGTTGGGAAACAACAGCTCGCCTTGCCAGCGGTCGTCGATCCGTTCGGCGGCGCCCGCGGCCGCGGCGTAGGCCGCGGCCGTGCCGGGACCGCCGAGATCCGCATGCGTGTAGTCGATACCGGTGTCCACGACGGCAACGACGCTGCCGGCGCCGTCCCAGCCGTAGAGGCCGCGGACGCGCTCCGCACCGACGCTCGGCACGCTTCGCTCGAGAGCCGGCGCGACACGCGGGCCCGGCTCGACAAAGGCAACGCCCGGTATGTGCTCGATAGCGCGCACCTGTGCGGCCGTACCGTGTACGCGTAGTCCGGCCGCGACCACGTGATAGCGCCCGACGACCTGAGCGCCGTGTTGCTCGACCGCACGCGCGGCTCGGTCGACCGATTCTGCAACCTGTTGCCGATAGGCGGCGAGCGCACGCCGATCGCGTCGGGCTGCCTCCGCCACGGAGCGCGCGTCGCCCCCAAGGCCCGCGCGGCCTGTGGACGCACGCCAGCGCTCTAGGACACCGGGCACGTCGAGGCGGACCAGGGCGCTGTCGCGGATCGTGCCGGCCGGTTGCGGTCCGCGGGGCAGTTGGGCGAAGGACGACGCGCTAGCGGACCCGAGGAGAGGCTCGACGGGCGCAGCGGACATCGCGAGATTCGGTGTGAGGACGAGGAGCACGATGAGGATGCAGGCAGGCATGACCGCGCGGGGATGTAGCGGGGTAGCGCGTTGCCCGGTGCAGGCTGCCGAGCGCACCCTGTTCACTCCCAGAGTAGGCCGCGCATCGCGACGGCCATCGTCACGGCGCCGATCGTAGCGCCGACCACGACCTGGGCCAGCGTATGGCGGCGCAGGTGGATGCGTGCCCAGCCCACCACCGGTATCAAGAGTACGACCAACCCAGTCGCAGGACGGATGCCCCACGCTAAGGTCACGAGCGCAGCGAACGCGCCGCTCGTCGCGGCGTGAATGCTGACCTTCCAGCGAAGCGTGAGCACAAAGAGCAGGAGCGTCTGCGCCAGCGCGGCGACAGCCAGCCAGATCAGTAGCGCCGGTGCACCTAGGGCCCAGAGAATGACCATGGCGAGCGTCGTGGCTGCGGTGCTGACCACGAAGGGCCGTATCCGCTCGCTGCGCTTCGTCAGGTGGAAGTCCGAGATGCGGCCTGTGCGCAACAACCAGATCACGTCGAAGATCGGTGCGAGGATGCCGACGCCCACGAAGACCAGCACGAAGCGCCAGGCGCCTGGTTGTGCGACGAGCAGCGCGCCGAGCACGGCGATCACAACGGCGAGAACCGGCGGGCTGAACACATCGGAGACGACACGCGCCACCCTGTAGCCGACCAAGGCGGTTGGCTGGGGTTGCGGCTGGGGTTTGGGTTGCACTCTGGGAGTCATCGCGGGGTCCGGTGGGCCTCGGATGCGGAGGGCAAGTATAGCAGGGGCCGACCGTGCGTCCCGCCGAAGGGGCCTCGCCGCGCTGCTATCATTCGGCGGTCGCGGCCTATCGTCCGCGAATCAGGGAGGACCCGTGACCCCCAACCCAACCCAATCGCCCTATCCGCAAGTGCCGCTCGACGAAGCGCTGGCGCGGGTCGCCGCCCGTGCCGGACGCCTGCCCGTCGAGCGCGTCCCGTTCGAGCAGTCGGAAGGGCGGATTCTGGCCGTGGACGTTTGTGCCCGCGAAGCCATGCCGCCCTTTGCCGCCAGCTCGCGCGATGGCTACGCGGTCATTGCTTCCGATGGCGCGGGATCGCGGCGGATCGTCGGCGACGCTGTCGCAGGTGCCGCGGCCGCGATGCGCGACGGCACGGCGATCCGTTCTGGAGAGGTGACGCGGATCACGACGGGTGCTCCCCTGCCCGCCGGCGCGGACGCCGTGCTCATGATCGAGGATACGGAGCCTGCGGCTGACGGGCACGTCGTGTTGCTGCGCGGCGTGGCGTCGGGTGAGAACGTTCGGCCCGTCGGCCAGGACTATGAAGCGGACGCGGTATTGCTGTCGGCGGGGACGCGCGTAGGTGTCGCTGCGCTGGGTTTGCTGGCTTCCTCGGGCGCCGTCGAGGTCGACGTGTATCGCCGGCCCCGCGTGGCGGTCCTCTCCACGGGCGACGAACTCGTCGAGCCGGGAGAGGCGCTCGCACCGGGACAGATTCGGGACAGCAACCGGTTCGCGCTCGCGGCCGCGGCGCGTGAGGCCGGCGCCGAGGTCGTGCGCGTTTCCTCGATCCGCGACGAAGAGGACCAGCTCGATGCGCTGCGTGGCGCGAGCGAAGAGGCCGATGTCGTGCTGACCAGCGGCGGCGTTTCGATGGGGCATCGCGATTTGGTAAAGCCTTGGCTCGCCTCGCACGGCGAGATCGAGTTCGGGCGGGTGCGCGTAAAACCGGGCAAACCGGTGACCTTCGCGCGCGTCGGCAACGCGCTGTTCTTCGGCCTACCTGGGTTTCCGGTTTCCGCTCTCGTCGCCTTCGAGCTCTTCGCGCGACCGGCGCTGCGCGCCATGGCCGGTGACCCGCGGCCCGAACGGCCGCGCGTGGTCGTCCGGCTCGCGCATGCCCTGGATCACGCTCAGGATCGCGACGAGATCGTGCGCGCGTTCGCCTGGCAGGCGGCGGATGGCACGCTGCACGCACGCACCACTGGCTTTCAAGGCAGTGGGCGCTTGCTCAGCCTGCACGAAGCCAACGTGTTGTTGCGAATGCCGGCTGGAGCGGGCCACGCCGAACAGGGCGCGTCCGCGTTAGCGTGGGTGCTTGCGCCCTTGGGTCGCGCGGACGACGGCGGCACTCCCCGCACCGTCGCTGCCGACAAGGCCGAGGTCCACGAGGGCGCGGTCGAAACGTCCGCCGTGGTCGCGCATGCGCACGGTGACGCATGAACGACGACTTCGGGCGGCGCATCGACTATCTCCGCATCTCCCTGACGGATCGCTGCAATTTTCGATGCCACTATTGCATGCCGACCGAAGGCCTCGTGTTCGAACCCGACGAGAGCCTCCTGCAGGCCGACGAGATCGCCACGGTAGTGCGCGTCGCGGCGAGTCTCGGTTTCCGAAAGGTACGCTTGACCGGCGGCGAGCCCACGCTGCGTCGTGACCTCGTAAGAATCGTGCGCGCCATCGCCGAAACACCGGGTATCGAGGACGTGGCGATGACCACGAACGGCGCCCGACTGCCGGCCTTGGCCGCGCCCCTTGCGGCGGCGGGTCTGCGGCGCGTGAACGTTCACGTCGATTCGCTCGATCCGGCGCGGATGAGCAACTTGATGCGCTGGGGCAGCGTGGACGATGTGTTGGCGGGCATCGCCGCCGCGGAAGAAGCAGGATTGTTGCCGATCAAGCTCAACGCGGTCGTCGCACGAGGCTTCAACGACGTCGAGGATCCGGTGGAGCTGGCGCGCTTGACCCTCGAGCGTGACTGGCACGTGCGTTTCATCGAGCTCATGCCGCTGGGCGCCGGGGCCGAGGCGCAATTCTCCATCGACCGCTACGTGTCGAACGACGAGGTGGCCGCGAAGATCGTGGCGGCGTTAGGCCCGCTCACGCCCCTGCACAACGCCGATCCGGCGGACGAAGCGCGCAACTTCCAGCTGGCCGGCGGGCGGGGCACCGTGGGCTTCATCTCGCCCGTCAGCGAGCCCTACTGCGGCACTTGCAACCGCATGCGCCTGACCGCGGATGGCCGCTTTCACCTATGCCTGCTGCACGACGACGAGATCGACGTCCGAGCCGTCCTACGGTCGGGCGCCGGTGACGATGAAGTGCGCGCCGTGCTTGCGCGTGCGATCGGCGAGAAGCCGACCGGCCACTCGTTGGCGGCGGGCATCCATCCCAAGCGCCGGATGCACACGCTCGGGGGGTAGGTGCGCGCATGATCCTGCGATGACCGAACCAAGGGTGGCGAAGCGCAGCGCAGGGTCTTGATGGACGCGCCCTTGCTTAGGTGGGCGTAACACCTCATGTAGTGCCAGGCAGCCGGATCCGTCGCACGAGCGGTAGATGCAGCCACCAGATGCGGGTCGCGCCAGGCGTCGCGGTGCTGCGTGGGGTTGGGCGTGGGGTCGGCGCCAGCGTCGGAGATGGCACAGAATCGGAGGGCCACGGTAGTTCTACGACACTACGGTCGTTCGTCGGGTCGCAGTCCCTCGTTCGCCCGGGCACGAACGTCCGCACGGCGATCCGTTGCGTTTCGCCTCCGACTGCGCCTGTTCGCGCTGCGCCGCTCGGCCACGGGGCCCACAGCTGCACGCCGGCGCCCGGCGCGAACGCCGCGCCCGTTTCGTTGGAGCTGCCCAACGGCGATTCGCTCCCGTCTTCCCTGACCAGCGAGAAGAGCAGACGCGAGCCGGGCGGCAGCGGGCGTAGACCCACGCTGCCCAACGTGGCGCGCAGCTGCACGCCGCCGTCTTCGCCGCGCTCCAAGCGCAGACGGCCCGCGGATGCGTCCAGGTCAAAGAGCGCGTCGAGCAGGGTGGGCGCGACGCGGACGGTGTTGTGGGCAAGCCAACTCGGTGCGGTGACGGCCGGAACGCGCGCGGCCGCACCGGCCGCCCCCGCCGTGTAGGCATGTTGGTTCCACACCGGCGGGGCGCCGAGCCATGCCTCGTCCATGCCGTAGACCTCGACCCCTTGCGATCGGCCCGTGGTATAACTGTTCACGACGCGCACGATCTCCGCGTGGCCGTCGGCGTCGACGTCGGCGATGACGGGCAGCTCCACCTGCGTACCGTTGCTGCTGGCGGTCTGCCACCACTCGCCGCCGTCGATGCCGCGCACGATCCGCAGCACGCTCTCGTCGCCGTGCACGACTTCCGGGATGCCGTCGCCCTCGAAATCGAAGAGGCTGACGCTTGTGGATTTCGACGTGGCATCCCGGATGGGCAGGGTCCAGCGCAAGCCGCCGTCGGCATGGTAGGCGGCGAGGGCTATGCGGTCGGCAACAACGATCTCCGGAACGCCGTCCCCGTCCAGGTCCGCTACCGCCGGTGGACCGCCGCCGTTGTTGACCGCTCCGCCCGCCAGCGCGACGGGACCCCAGAGCCGGGTGCCATCATGGTCCAGCGCATAGAGAGCGCCGAGACGGACCAACGCAAACTCCGGGAAGGGGTCGTCGTCGAGGTTGATCGGAACGCTGAAGGCTTCGTCGACCACGTCGGAACGCCAGAGCACGCTGCCGTCCGAGCGAAACACCGTGGGGCCGGCCACGATCTCGAGCCGGCCGTCCAGATCGACATCGGCCGTGGAGACCACCGCCTGCAATTTGCCGGCTCCGCGCGACAAGCCGGCGAGACCCGCCTGGTCGCGGCTCCACCGGATGGAGCCGTCCGCCTCAATGACCGTGACGCCGACGATGATCTCGGGCCGCCCGTCGCCTTCGAGGTCGGCAACCGTAATCGCACCGGCGTGCCAGGCGCCGAAGGGCGCACTTCGCCAGACGAGCGAACCGTCGCCGCGGAAGGCCAAGACGCTCTGCGCGTCTTCCGCGAGGCCTATGATCTCTGCCCGGCCGTCGCCTTCGAGGTCGACCGCGGCGACGCCTACGTTCGGCCGCAAGCGGAGGGCCGGGTCGGAGACAGCAGCTCGTTCGGCGCCCGTGCGCCCGTCGAGAATGCGCAGCACGCCGTTCGCCTTGTGGTCCTCCGCATTGAAGCTCTTCGCTTCAAACGTTACGAAGGACACTTCGGGTCTTCCGTCCGCGTCGACATCCGCGACCGCTGGGACGCCGATGACGTGCACGGACTCCGCCTCGATATCGCTGGACCGCCACGCCCACTCCAAGCGCGGTGCGGGTCGGGCGGGTCGGGCTCGGCGCATGCAGACGGCTGAGGACAGGCGCGCGTCGTTGGTGGCGTCCACGTCCGCGGCACCGCCTATCGTGGACGCGACGGCCAGCAGCCGGGCGCCGCGCAGGCGCAAACGCCCGGCGATGGGAACGAGAACCGTCGCATCCGAACCCGGTGCGAGCCTGCTTCCGTTCGCACCGCCCAGGCGCGCGTCGATGCGGGGGTCGATGCTTCCGTCGCCGTCGCCGTCCGCGTAGACGGTGACCACGACCTGTTCGGCCACGCCCGCGCCTTGGTTGCGTAGCGCGACGTGAACGGCGCCGCTGACGTCCCCCGACCCAATGTCCTCCACCAGCGCCGTTCGATCGATCGCGCTCACGACCAGATCCGGGCGCGCCACGCCAACTTGTGCCCGGACGCTACGCGCGTTCGATCCCGCCGTTGGGGTCGCGCAGGCGAGGATAGCGAGGCACGTCGCCGCCAGGATTCGGTCCGTTCGGGGCAAGGGCAGCGTGTATCGAGAAGCTCGCCGTGCTACGTGCTTCGGATCGAGAGTCTCGCAGTGCCGAAGAAAACCATGCAGGAGGGTCCGCGGGAAGGCGCGACGCATCACGGGTGCGGGTCGCGTCGCGCCTTCGTTCATCAGCGGCGCAGCAGGTGGGGCAGCCACGCGAACCAGCGCGTCGGTTCGGGTGTCGCCGTGGGATCGGGGGTCGCGGTCGGCTCGGGCGTCAGCGTCGACGGCACCGCGGTGGGCTCTTCCGTCGGCTCGGCGGTCGGTTCCGCCGTCGGCGGCTCGTTCGGCTCCGAGGGCCAGGCGGCCGGATCGGTCTCGATCCGCACGACGTGGTTGCCCGCGCCGTCGACAAACCAAACGCGTCCCTCGGGGTCGACCTCGATGCCCATCAAGCCCTCGGCCCCCGTTGCAAGACGTCCACGCTCCGCGCCGGTATCCAGGTCCAATGCCACCAGGTCACCCGTCGCATGATCGCCCACGAGCAGCAGGTTGGCGGTCGCGTGCACCGCGATACCGGCCGGCTGTACGAAGTCCGCGGCGAATTCCTCCACCGTGACGCCACCCATGGCCGAGAACTCAGCGAGCGGCTCGTTGCGCGGCGGAAGGTTGGATACGACGCGTCCGCTGGTCACATCGATGCGGCGGACGACGCCCTCGCCCGTGTCGGCATAGTAGAGCCAGTCGCTGGCCCAGTCGCGCGCCATGTGGCCGGGCACATCCGGTACGCGCGTGAACGGCGCATCCGGATAGCGGCGCACGATGCCGTCCGAATGATCGTCGCCGCCGGGACCGTGGTCGATCTTGAAGTCGTAGAAGACCACGTGCTCGTTGTGGCCGTCGGTCACCCAATAGCCGTTGCCGGCATGATGCTCGATGCCCATGCAATCGGGGCTCTGGTGCAGCATGTCGATATGGCTGCCGAGCAGCTGCTGCTGGACGCCGTCCACGCCGCTACGACGATTGGTCTTTGGGCGCGGCGGGCCGTCCGGGTCCAGCGGGCTGCACAACGCGCCCTCGACCAACGCGGCGAGCTCCAGCAACGTAGCGTCCGGGCGCGGCTGGTTCACCGTGGCGTAAATCCGCGGATCGCCGTCCCACAGCGTCGGTCCCATGAAGTCGTTCGGCCGTCCGCGACCGTTGTAGGTATTGCGCGATTCCTGGCAGGTGGCGAAGTCCCCATCGGCTCCGAAAGCGATCGAGCTGACCTCTTCCATGAAGTGATTGGCGAAGCCGTCCACCTGCGCGACGGTGCGCGGGTTCTCGGACATCGGCCCGTGCCAGATGACGGTGCCGTCCGTGGCGCGGTTGACGGTCCAGAGCTCATTGGTCCTGCCTTCCATATTGTGGAAGGCGAGATCGCGCGGGACGTCGAGTCCGTCTTCGGCGGTGCCGACGATGGTCAGGGTCGCGTCCTGAAAGACGCCGCTCGGCGTCGCGGCACCCTGGGCCGAGGCCCGGGGAGTGCGCGCATACGCCACGAAGGCCGCGGCGAGGACTACACCCGCCAGCATGGCGGGGATCCAGCGTGGGAGGGTCCAGGTATGAGACACGTTGGGCTCCAGGGATAGATGAAGGCTCGGACACGTCGAATGGGCGTTTGGGGACGGCCGGGAAAGGCAACTTGAATTCAGATGAGCAGGAGGATAGCGACTCGCAGCGCCGAATTCATGACGCGCAGAGGGATTAATACCGCGCGGGCGCAAAGGTTACGCCACGGGATCACGCTTCGTGCGCGCTCCGGCTTCACGCGACCGCCCACGATCGCTACGCTTCGCGACAGGGTGCGCGTTGCCGGCGGACACGTAGCACGGTCGCCCTCTGATGGCGATATGGGCCGGTCTTGGATCGTGGGCCCATTGCGGATGTCTCAGGGTAGCACGACGAAGGCCGTGTTGTCCGGACCGATACGGACCACCGGCTCGCGGACCGCGAGCTCGCACGTGGCGGTGTCGACATCGGTGATTACGATGGTGTTGGCGATGGCGTTGGCGATGGCGCTTGTGTCGGTGCGCCCGAACTAGACACGTCGTCCCTCCGTCGTAGCCATGGCAACGGAATTATTCGCAACAGCAGCACGTCGCGGATGCTTCGTCTCCGCAATGTCAGGCCGGATCAGGTCCTCCGGCATCCAAGGAGCTTTAGAATGAACGCTCGCATGTGGGAATCTCGCGCCCTGCCCGCTATGGAGGACCGTGTGCACCACGCACGCGTCACGTTCATCGTGCTCGTATGCTCGAGCCTGCTCGCGCTGGGCTCCATGGGCTGCGGCGATGGCACGGATACGGACGATGGGCCGCAGAACGAGGACCGGCTTGCGCGCGACGACGCGACCGCTGTCGCCCTCCGCGCCGTGGCCATCGCCACCAACGAGGCACTCTCGGCAGGCGAATCCGTACCGGCTCCGGGCAACTCCCTGTCGGCCGGCACCGAAGGCGACGGCGGTGACGAAGGGGCGGCGACCGGCGAACGCTACGTGCTGCGCGGCGGAGCGTCGGAGCCCGAGGCCGTGCTCGCGGCCGAAGAAGGACGGATCGGGCGACCCGTGGCCGCGTGGTTCTACCGTCCCGGTTGCAACCGGTGCCCGGAGATCGAGAGAGACTTGGACGAGTTGGCCGCGGAATACGGCGACGAGGTCGGCTTCGTGCGCGTCGACATCGACGATGCGGCCGCGGCGGAGCTGGTGCGGCGTTTCAACATTCAACGGGCGTCGACGCTCGTACTCTATGACAAAGATGGTCGCACAGCGGGCAATGTCGGCGGCTGGCCGGCGCAAGCAGATATCCGCGCCTTCCTCGACCAACTGCGGTAAGCGACAGGACGCCGCGTACAGCACGGGGGCGTAACGCGCGGCCAACGAGCGGTCGTCGAGCGCACGACGAGCGGCCGACGAGCGGTCGCCGTAGTCACCGTTGCACTCTCGATCGCCCGCCCGAGGCCGCGCCGACGGAGTCTTGCCGGCGGAGCGATGTCGAGGGGGCCGAATCGACGAGGCCGCGCCGGCCGGTTCGCGCCGGCCGCTGCGCCGGCCGGTTCGCGCCGCTCGACACGAACCGGAGGAGTACGCTCCTAGCGTTGGTCGGCCAGGGGCCAGACGGTGCCGCCCGGGCACGGAAGGTCGCGGGCGATGCGCTCGAAGGACGTGCGAAGGTCGTCCACGGACGGTGCGCGCAGGAAGCGCAGCGGATCGCCGGCCAAGCCGATCAAGAACGCCTCTTCCACGCCCGCGCCGAGGCCCACCGTGAAGAGCCGGACACCCTCGGTGCGCACGCGCAACGCGATCTGCGTGGCCACGAGCGCATCCGGACCGGCCTGCTGACCATCCGTCAGGAGCACGAGCACGGCTTCGTTCGCGGACCCGGAGCGTGCGGCAAGGGTGTCGGACGCGGCCTGCATCGCACGATCGATACGCGTTCCCTCGCCGGTCACGATCCCCGCGACGGCCGCGTCGAGCTCCGCGCGATTCGCGCCGAGGTCGGCAACCACCTGGGCCGTGGCGTGGAAGGTTAGAATCGCGGCGCGATCGCCCTCCTCAAGCGCGAGTAGGTCGAGGAAGGCGCCGGCGGCGTCGCGCGCAGCCGCGATGCCGGTCATGCCACCGGAGTCCGCGGTCATGCTCGAGCTCGCGTCGATGGCGAGCACGACGTCGAAGCGTTGTTTGCCGGGTAGGCATACACCCTGGAGCGAGACGGGCAGGTAGACCATGCCCGGCTCGGGCGTTGGGGTCGTCGTGGCCGTCGCGGTCGCGAGTGGCGTTGCCGTAGGCGTATCCGTGGGGCGCGGTGTTGGGGTGGCGGTCGGCGGGAGCGGTGTCGGTGTGGCCGTGGGTCCGATGCAGGGTTCGAATCCGAGATCGCGCATCGGCACCGGTAGCGGGTCGGAGAGGCGCTCCAGTGTGTCGACGAGCAGAATATGGCTGTCCTTGGTGCGCAGCGGCACCGTGACGGCCGTGGTCGGCGAGATGCGGTACGTGGCCGTCAGCCGTGTGCCGGCCGTGATATCGGGCCACGACCAGGCGATCTCGTTGCCGTTGACCGTCGGCGTAACCGGACTCTCGGCCCGCAGCGAGCCCGGCACGATCTGCACGCCCGGCCCCAACACTTCCGTTAGACGCACGAGGTCGAGGTTCAGATCGAGGCTCTCGCGGCCCAGCGCGGTGACGTCCGTGGCCGAGCGCGGCGCCTGACGGAGGTCGTAGTAGTAGCCGTTGGTGGCCATCTGACGAATGTAGCGGCAGTGCTCGCCCATGACGGCGCCGATGGGTAGGCCGAAGGGCATTACATCCGGCTTGCACACCCCTACCACGGTCATCCCGAGGCCCTTGGCTTTGCCTGCCGATGCAATCTGCCTGTTGCAGTATTGCTCGCCGCCCGACACCTGGGGGCAGCCGGTCGAGTAGATCAAGATCACTTCGATCGGCGAGACGGGAGCGTACTCCGTGCGCGCCTTTTCGAGCATCTCTTGGGCCTTGCCGATCCAGTCCGTGTAGCGGGTCAGCGGGTTCACGTTGTCGAGCCGGACGCCCTGGATGGCCGAGAGCGCGCGCCCCTTGCTGTCGGTGAGCTCCTGCTCAACGCGTTGCTGCAAGCTGACCGAAACCACGCCCACCTTGGTGTTGGGCGTGAAGTCGATGGCCTCGAGGACGGCCCTTGCCTGCCGCTTCACCTCGTCGAGGTGATCCTCCATGAGCAGATGCTTGCCGATCACGAACACGAGATGCATCGGCAGCGACGTGGGGCATGTCACGCCCATGGTCACCTGAATCTCCGCCTCTTCGCAGACCGGCATCGGTGCGCCTTCCACGCGTCCGTTCACCGTCTCGGAGATCGCGACCGTGCACCCGGTCCGCGGCATCTTGTTGGCCGCCTGATCGGGGGCGGCAAGGGCGGCCAACTGTGCGAGCACCGCGGCATCCGGCATCTCGCCGGGGGCGCCCATCTCCAGCACCACCCGGCGCGGCGCCACGGCGTCGTTCGGATCGCTCTGCGCACCCGCCAGCCGTGGAACAGCGAGCGGGGCGGCGATCAGCGCGCACAGGAGGGCGAAAGGAACGAGCACGAGCAGGCGGCGAGTGGACAAGGGGCACCTCAGGTACGTGGTAGGGGGCGTGGCTGCGATGCGGTTGCGGAGAATCTGAAACGTAGAGTGGGCGCAGTCGGAACGTCGTCTGAACCCGGCCACGACGCAGCACGGTTCGATGCGGCATCGGCTCAAGGGAGCGCCGCAGGCCAGACGGCCAGGGTGGGAGCGCCGTGAGTATAGCGCCGACGCGGCGTTACTCCGGCGCG
>JAJCYU010000152.1 GCA_029262755.1 Anaerolineae bacterium | reverse complement strand
TGAAAAAAGCAGGCTGTAACTATTGCATATAATATCGTTATACAAAGGCTATAAAAGGCCCATGTTGGAAATCCAAGAATATTACCTGACCTGAATTCTGTAAAAAACCATGGAACAGAGGCAATAATAAGAAATGCAGATATTAAACACACACTGAACTTTGTCATAGATTTTTTTCTGTAATGTTAAATTGATTTTCTTTCATTGAAATATACATTATTTTATTGTACTAATCAACATGCCACAGGCATTCTCTTGTAAATAGAAGTAATTCCAACAATAGAAAAGTTAGCCGCAAGACCCCACACACCCGCATGTATTCCCCATGGCTTTGGCTCAATGGGTACCCCAATTGAATTAGAGAGCATAATAAATAACGTAAAAAAGATACCAACTGAAAGCCCTAACAGAATTGATCTGCCATGTAGTTGTTTAATATGTAATCCCAGAAAAATGGCAGGTGCTACCTGGCACAGTATTTCAAGTTTAATCTCTGTCAATCTCCAGATTGTCTGTGGAATATTGATAGCTAAATCAGCCATACAGGCCATTAAGATCCATGAAAATATCTTGCCGGTTCCTGTCAGGTTAGATTGGGATGCTGTGGGGCGAATCCGCCTGTATATATCCTGTGTAAATAGTGATGAGATCGCAAGAAGTGCAGAATCCACTGTAGACATTATGGCAGCAACCGCAGCAGAAAGAAAGAGGATGATAAAATATTTTACTCCCGGAATATGGACAGACATATCATTTAATAAAAGCAAAGTAATCTCTTCACTGCCCTGCTTGTCAAGACCAGGAAATCTGGCCAGGCCAACTATACCTACCATGACCAGAAAAAAAGTCGTTACGATAGGCATAAAAACCATTATCTGGAACGAGCGTCTCAGGGTCTTTGCATCTTTTGCGGCATAGATGCGTTGAATAGCCTGCGGATAGATTGAGATACCAAATAATATGATTATTATTGTACTAAGCCATAATCGTTTTTGTTCAGCATCAGGGGGATGCCAGAGATCCGGTCGTGATGTTACAAGGGTTTCTGCTACTTTAGATATCCCTCCATATTGGTATTCAATTCCACAAAATATAAATATACACCCCATAATCAGCAAGATACCCTGAATCGCATCAGTCCAGGCAACACTACGCATACCACCAAGTGTCTCATAAATCACCATAACCAGTGACAACGCAATTATTCCCTGCACAAAGGTTACACGGCCTCCTGTGGATACTTCCACTATATAACCAATTGCCTTCAGGTTCGTTAGTATATAACTGCCAACTGCGACTATACAAACTATGGTAATAAAAACTGTCAAGACCGGAGATCTGAACCTGTGCTGTACATAGTCCCCTACTGTAATATACCCATACTTTTTTGAGAGACGTTGAAGCTTTGGAGCATAAATCAGATATGCTCCAATGACTGACATCATAAATAGAACACTTACGAAGAAGACATAACCCTGCCTGTATGCAGATCCAGCCATCCCAATCAGGGTGTTACCACTATATTGGGTTGCATAAAGAGTGAGGAAGAGAACGAACAGTCCCATGCCGCGCCCACCCAAATAAAAGTCTGACAGAGAATTTTCCTTGCGTGCAAACCTGCCGGCAACACCTATCAAGAGTAGAGAAGCCAAATAAACTCCCATAAAAACAATACCAGCCGTATCGAGAAGTGCCATATTTTCCATAAAGGCTATAATACCAGAACTGCTATTGTAAGTCGCATACGTAAATGATTTTAAGGAATGATACCAGTGACAGTTGGATTGATTATGACCAAAGGGGTGTTTATGGTATGATTGGATACATTGAATTAATAGGGAATATGCGGAATGTTAATTTACTATTTAATCAAACTCTACAGTTTATTAAAAATGTACCTGACAAAACTCTTCGTAGTCTATCAGTTCCTTTATTGTAGGATTTTCACTACAAATTGGGCAATCAGGATTGCGCCGTATGTTTAATTTTCTGAAATTCATTCCAAGTGAATCATAAAGAAGAAGTTTACCATTAAGAAGTTCTCCTTTACCAAGAATTAACTTAATAACCTCAGTTGCCTGAATAACCCCTATGGTTCCGGCAATTACTCCAAGTACTCCGGCTTCCTGGCATGAAGGAACCAGATCAGGTGGAGGCGGCGTCTCGTAAAGACAACGATAGCATGGACCCTCACCCGGCATAATAGTCGTTGCCTGGCCATCAAACCTGAAAATAGCACCGTGTGATAAAGGCTTACCGAGCATAACACATGCATCGTTCACCAGGTATCTGGTTGGAAAGTTGTCTGAACCATCTAGAATCACATCATAATATTTGATAATATCAATGATATTTTCTGAATTAAGGCGGTCTGTATAAGGCACCACTTCAACATCCGGATTTAAATCCTCAATAGTTTCTTTTGCAGACTGAGCTTTAGGATAATTAACATCCTTGGTTGAATGTAATATTTGCCGCTGAAGATTTGAAAAATCAACGTTATCATTGTCAGCAATTCCAATCTTGCCAATACCTGCGGCAGCAAGATAAAACGCTGCGGGAGAACCCAGCCCTCCTGCACCAACCAGGAACACCTTGGATTCAAGCAACTTTTTCTGCCCCTTCCCTCCCACTTCAGGCAAAATTATGTGCCTTGAATATCTATCTATCTGTTCATCAGTAAATTCTGACATTCTACATACCCTTTTCTTTCTTCATTAATATTTACCAATCTGTTTGATTTGCTAAGTATCTGTATCTTCTATCATGATATTATTGTTTTCAAGAATAGTACCAAGTACTGCATCCAGATTACCTAATGAAATCTGGTAATCAACAATCGCATTTGTAGCCCTTCCTTCTGAAACTGCCAGATCTGCCTGAGCACGTATTACTTCAAGACTGGTCGACCTTCCAACTTTAAACTTTTTCTCTTCCGCACTAAGTCTTTCCTGTGATAATTCCTTTGCTTTCTTTGATGCCTTAATCCTTTCTCCATTTGTCTTTATCTGACGAACTGCCTTTCTGACTTCGACAACAATCTCCTGCTCTACCTTCCTTGTATTAAATACAGTTTGCTTTTCTTCGAGATTGGCTTTTGAAAGATTACTCCTTGCCTCTCGGTTTCCCAGAGGGATCTCAAGAGTAAGTCCAAAGAATTCACTTTGAAAGTCCTGTGAAAACGCTCTGTCAATCGCATTTCCTTTATTGCCTGCAAGTCCTTGATAACGAATCCCCGCT
>JAJCYU010000151.1 GCA_029262755.1 Anaerolineae bacterium | reverse complement strand
GGTCACACCTGGTCCCATCCCGAACCCAGAAGTTAAGCTCGCCAGCGCCGATGGTACTGCGGGGGTAACCCCGTGGGAGAGTAGGTCACCGCCAGCAGACTCGTTTTTTTCTTTAACTCGTGCTCGGGTGTGTTGAGGCTGTTCGTCTCGCGCCTGCTTGAGCCCATCGGCTTGCCTTCCGCGTCGTATCTCTGTCGCGAGCGCGGCGCCGTTCCCCTGGCAATCCGACCCCCCGCCCGTTATGCTGTGCCCCCCCCCTCGCCGATCGTCGGCCGTGCCTCGCTATGTAGTGCGAGGGAGGGAACCTATGCACTGTGTGATTCGTGTTGGGCCTTGGACCGCAATTGCTGTGGCGGGCGCGGCTGTCGTGGCAGCGTGCTTGATGGTGCTGCCCTTCGGCTCCGGTCAGGACATGTCGTCTCGTATCGCCGCCGCGACGGCGCCGTCCGTGCCGGACGAGACTCCGTTGCCGGACATGACGCCGCTGCCGTACTCGACTCCCGATGGTGAACAGGCCGCGGGTCTACCTGTTCGCACCGGGTCCGAAGACCATGCCCGGGCTCTGGCCTTCGTGGAAGATGGTTCAGGCGATGTCGTGTACACCGTTGGACGGACCTATCTATCCGGCGCAACGGTCTTTCATCTGAAGGCGGATCCTTCAGGCGTGCTAACCGATACGGCCCGCGCGCTCGTGGCGCTACCCGAGCCGGTTCGCTCGTTCCGCGATGTTCGGGCCGCACCGGACGGCAGCCTCGTCGTGGGGGCGACGCGCCATCACGACGAAGCAGGCGCCCGCTATGCCTTCGCGGACATTTTCCAGATCGATGATGGCGAGGCAACGACGCTCACCGACAACGCCTACCGGATCAACGAGATTGCTGTCTCGCCCGACAGCCGGTCGAGCGCGCTCTTGCTTGCGGACGGCCGGCTCATCGTGCTCGAGCACACGACCGGTCTGACACGCACGCTCTCGATCGGCCTGCTCACCCCGGCGAGCGTTGCAGCGGCCACCATCGCGTGGTCTCCGGATGCTACCGCCCTGTTCGTCGGCAGCCACCCGGACCCATTCGGCGCGCGGCTAGAGCGGATCGACGTCCAATCCGGAGTTCGCGAGTTGGTCGCGGATCTTCCCGGAAGGCATCAGGCGGTACCCGTTGTCTTGCCGTCGGGCGCGCTGCGCTTCGTGGTGCACCAGGCGGTGCCGGGTGTCCTGGACGTCCCTCGCTTTACGGCCCGACTCATGGGATGGGACGGCACGGAAGGCGGAGTCGTAGAGCTTGCGCAGCTTACGCCGCCGGAAGGGGTACCGGACGTCGTGCGCACAGTTGCGGTCCACCCGGACGGCGATCGGCTTGTCTACCGGCTCGCCGGCGCGGTGTGGAGCGTCCCGGCCGACGGCGGCGCCCCCGCAACGCAGCGTAGCGCGGTCGACCAGTGGGTGACGGCTGGGCCCGTGGTTACACGGACAAGTTCTGCCGGCGATAGGGTGGCATGGATCCAACGGGCTCAACCGGACGCCGGCTCCAACATTGCTGCGCTCTTCGGGGTCGATACCCTGCCCGTGTGGCGCGTTCACGCGGAGCCGATGCCATGAAGGCGCTCGGAGTCGCGGTACGCCGACAACGGATTGATCGCTACCACGACGCGCGAGTCGAACCTACACCGTGCGCGAGCGTGCGCGCTACGTGCGGACGACGCCTTTGGTGGTGGGGCGCGGTCGCTTTGTCCACGTTTCTGCTCGGTGCCTTACAGCCGCTGCTGCTTACCACGGCACCAACACGCTTCAACACCAGAGCCGTGCACGCAAAGGCGCAATCGCAGTCATCGGGTGTCGGGAGCGTACCCTACATTTCGCAAGGCTACTGCTACAACTGGTGCCCGCGCCACAATTGGAACGGCCACAACAATTGTGGTCCGGCCTCGCTCGCCATGGTGGTGGATGCGAACGGCCGCCGTCCAAACGGGCTCACCAATCGCGATTTTGTCGCCCACGCGCGGGAGTACATGGCCGACGAGCCGGATCGCTGTTCGAACCCGCCGACAACGCGTGCCGACCTGGATCGCGGAAGCGCTCGGTATGGGCTGTGTCATCGCGGCGAAGCGTGGTCGCTTGCGGCCATTCGCGCATTGACGGACCAATGCTTGCCCGTCATCGTGTTCGTGGAGCCCACGATGCTGCCGCTCAGCCAGCCGGGCTGGTTCGGTCGGCTGGACCACATCATGGTCGTGACGAACGTCGACGACACCCAGACGACCTTTCACGACCCGTTGGATTTTCGCGGGACCTGTACACCTTCCATCTGCGATCCCAATGCCCTGTGCGGGCGGGGAAACAGCCGCGTGAGCAACGCCTTGATGCGCGACGCGCTCTTCGCTGCGGACAACGGATGGTGGGGCAAGGCCTATGGCAATGCGGTCGGAGATTGCGATCTGCCGGACTGTGGTAGCGCAAGCGGCGACGGTGGCGCCGGCGGTACGGTTCCGCCGGGCGAGCCCCTCGACGAGGTGCGTGTCCGGATGTCCTCGCTATGCGCGGTCGACGAGGTGCAGATGTACTGGGAGGCGGACGACGATTCCGGATTCTCCGAAGCGCGATCGCAGATCCAGTTTGTGTCCCGCGACTGGAGCACCGTCACCATCTACATGGATCCGTATGAATCGTGGCGCGGCGAGCTGCGTCGCTTGCGGATCGACCCAATGTCCAACGAGCCGGGATGTATCGCGGGGATCAGCTACATCTGGGTAACCAACCGCTTCGACGATCCGGGCAAGATTTGGACTTTCTACGACAAAGCCGGGCCGGGCAGGGGTTGCCCCCTGCGCGGTTGGGAATGCCAGGGCCTACGCGATCTGTACCAAACCGGCGCATGGATCGTGCAGGCAACCGGCAACGATCCATGGATCGCGCACCACGACGTCGGACTCGATCTGCGGCGATAGCCGTTCATCTACCGTAGGCAGAGCACTGCGATCGAGTGAAGGGGGGCGACGCGTTGCACCGCGCGTCGCCCCTCCGTTCGGAACGTCCTCAAGCGAGAAACCGGCCGAAGTTGCGGCTGCCGCCGACTGGGCGAATCTCTTCGTTGCTCCTGCACCCGGGCTAGGAGGACGTTGGATTGCCTTCGCTTGCCGGGCCGGGTACGCCGCCCTGTTGGCCCGCGGGACCCGCCGTTCCCTGTTGGCCCCCGGCGCGTTGGGCCATCTGAAACCGCTGTAGGCTGTCCTGCAAGGCCTTGACGAACGAAGGCATCGCTTCGCGCGACACGGCGACGCGTACCTGGGGGCGAATATGGAGGGCGTCGGGCAGCTGATCGGTGAGCATGGGGGGAACGACGACGCCAAAGGTCAGGAAGAACTCCGGCCCCATATGGGAAACCATCACCTGATTGGCGTAGATGATCTCTGGATCGGCATCCTCGTCCCATTCGACCGGAATGCGCACCTGAAACGACGGACGAGCCGCCTGCGAGCTATCGCTGCTGTTGTCGGCGTTGGAATCGGCCATGAGGGTCTCCTTGGGGTGACGTCAGGCGGTGCCGAACTGCCGGTCGCCCGCGTCGCCGAGGCCGGGAAGGATGTAACCGGGTGGGAAAGGATCATCGGTCGTGGTCAGGCGCTCGTCGAGGGCTGCCAGGACAATCGCTACGGTGGGATGGGCATCGTGCAGCGCCGCGACGCCCTCCGGGGCTCCGATCAAGCCGACGAAGCGTACGTCTCGTGCACCGTGTTGGCGAACCAAGTCGATCGCGGCTGTCGCCGTGCCCCCCGTTGCCAGCATTGGGTCCAGCAGGACGGTGACGGACTCCTCCAGCCCGGTCCGGGGCAAGCGATCATAGTACGTGACGGGCCTCAGCGTTTGCTCGTCGCGATAGAGCCCCACGTGACAGATGGCGGCCTCGGGCAGCATACGAGAAGCGGCTTCCGACATGCCGAGACCGGCACGCAGAATGGGTACAAAGACGACGGGCTGCGCGAGCCGCTGCGACACCGCGGGACCAAGCGGCGTCGTGACGGGCTCGTCCACCAACGGCAGATCGTCTAGAGCCTCGACCAACAAGAGGCCCGTGAGCTCCGAGACGAGGTGCCGAAACGCGGCAACCCCCGTTTCTTTGCACCGCAACCTGCCAACGAGCACGCGGACGATCGGGTGCGTGCTGACCGAGAGAGTAGGACGGTCCTGCTGAATGCGAGACATGGGGACTCCGGTCGGCAAGGCGAGGGTGGGGCCCGATAGCCCGAGGCGGCTCGGCTTTGTATCAGCGCACCTACGCGAGGTCAATACCGGCCACGGGAGCGGGATCGTCCGCGCTGCCCCCGACGCCGGGAGTCAGGCGGCTATAGTAGCTGGTGTGCTATAGTTCGGCGCGCCGGGAGGAACATACGTGCTATGGTGATCGAACGCGGACGGTCGGTCGATCCGGAGCGGCAGGTCGAGGACGTCGCCGAGCCGACGCTTCGGCCGAGGCTGCTTGCTGAGTACATCGGCCAGGAGCGGGTTGTCGCAAACCTCGAGATCCTCCTCGAGGCGGCGCGCGGACGTGAAGAGGCACTCGACCATGTGCTCTTCTATGGTCCTCCGGGGCTCGGGAAGACCACCCTCGCCAACATCATCGCCAACGAGATGGGCGTCAAGATCCGCCAGACGTCGGGGCCCTCCGTGGAGCGCGCCGGCGACCTTGCGGCGATCCTGACCAACCTTGGTGCGGGCGATGTCCTGTTCATCGACGAAATCCACCGCCTGCGGCGAGATGTCGAGGAAGTTCTCTATTCCGCCATGGAGGATTTCGCGCTCGACATCGTGGTCGGAAAGGGTCCTTCCGCGCGCAGCATTCGCCTCAGCCTGCCGCGATTCACCCTCGTAGGAGCCACGACGCGGCCCGCGATGCTCGCGGCGCCGCTTCGCGATCGCTTCGGCGCTATGTACCGCCTCGACTTCTACGGTGTAGAGGCGATGAAGCACATTGTCCACCGAGGCGCAGGCGTTCTGGACGTGGCCGTCCAGCCGGAAGGGGCATCGCTTATCGCGCACCGTGCACGGGGCACGCCTCGTGTCGCGCTACGGCTGCTGCGGCGCGTCCGCGACTACGCCGAGGTGCGAGCCGCGGGCCGAATCGACGCCGAAGTTGCCGACGCCGCGCTCGCGTTGCTCGAAATCGACACGCTCGGCTTGGACGATCTCGATCGGCGCGTGCTCGAGACGTTGATCCACAAGTTCAACGGCGGACCCGTAGGGCTCGACACGATCGCTGCGTCCATTGGCGAAGAATCCGACACGATTGAGGATGTCGTGGAGCCCTATCTGCTGCAGTTGGGCTTCCTGGACCGGACGCCTCGTGGCCGCATGGCCACCGCCAGGGCCTACGCGCACCTCGATGTGCCCTACGCCGGTCCTGCGCCAACTGCCGTTCCGGAAGGGCGTGCCCCCCAACGACCGTTGTTCTAGACTGCATATGCGGCCGGGCGCTCTGGATTCACGGCGCCGTTGGTGTGGGATCCCCATGCATGTCCATGGACCTTTGCATCTTGAACCAACCCGAGCTTCACACGGATGTATCGTCCCAAACCACTCGAGAACCCGTATCACGCACACGCCGCGGCCGATTCGCCGCGATTCGCAGGTTGAGGTTGCGGCTTGAGCCGGTCACAACACCTGCGTTGCCTTTTCCCTATTGCCCGAGGTGAGTCATGGAGTTAGCAGGCGTACTTCTTCCGATGTTGGCCCTCGGCCTGCTGCTCGCGCTGGCGCAAGCGGCGGATAGGCAGACGGACCCGGCGCTGCGCTACCTGGTTGTCGGCATGGTTGCGCTGATCGATCTGGGCGCCATCCTGTTGGGCGGACTTCTCCTATTGGCGGGAGGAATTTTTGCAGGCCAAGGCGCTGCCATGCTCGACGATCTGCCCCCCGAGCTCGCGATGCCCACCCTTGAGATGGACTCGTTCGCGGTGGCCGGAGCAACGTGGGGCGCTGTCGTCATCGTGCTGGCCTTCACCGGGCTCTTGTTGCTCATACCGGCCGTACGACGACTGGTTTCCAGAGTGCAGCCCATCGATCCTGATCGCGCGACCCATCTGGTGGCCTGGCATTGTGCGTTGCTTGCACTCGGGGTCTCAGTAGCCATCGCGCTCTTCCTGCCGGCAATTCTGGAGGACCCGGAGGGGCTGGAGACGTTGGCGCAAGGGGTGGGTCTTGCCCCGATTTGGGGGCAGAACATCGGCATGGTCGTGTTGGCGGCCATGGGTGTCGGACTGTTTGTCAAGCGTGATTTCCGAGCGACCCTGGAACGACTTGGGCTGACCCTGCGCATCGATCTGCGGTGGTGGCTCGGTGTGACGGGTTTCGCGCTTGTCAGCGCTCTGTTCACCGATTGGCTCTGGGGTATCGTCTCCCCGGGCAATCTCGAAGAGGTGAATCGCATCAGCGAGGCACTCTTCGGCCCGTTCATCGCCTACGGAATCTTCGGAGCGCTGACGATCGGGCTCGCGGCCGGCATCGGCGAGGAGATCCTGTTTCGAGGCGCAGCCCAACCGCGGCTCGGTCTACCGCTGACGGCGTTCTTGTTCGCGGCCGTACACACGCAGTACACGATCTCGTTGGCGCTGGTCCACATCCTGGTGATGGGCCTGCTGCTCGGCCTCGTGCGGCGCCGCACGAACACAACGACGTCCATCGCCGTGCACGCCACCTACAACTTCACCTTGGCGATGATGTCGTTGGTGGAGTCGGGCGAGCCGCTGCTGCCAGGGATCTAGCGGCCGAGCACGCGGGCCGGGCCCGCCGGCTCATGGTTAGAATGTGGTGCAACGCTGGACGTTCTCGACGTGTTAGCCTTCGTCGCCCACGTCAGCCTGCCCGTAGGGGCGCAGTCCGGCGGCGATCTCCTGCAGCAACGCGACATCGATGTCGCGGCTGTGGACTTCGAGGCGTACGTCGCCGACTTCCCACGCCACCACGTGCGTGAGCCCCTGGCGGATGAGCTTTGCCGGCGTGTCGCCGAGCACGATGTCGGTCGTCTCTTTGCCCTCTGGGTACGGACGATCGCCTGCCGGCGACTGGTACACGCGGAAGGTGCTGTGAGAAGCGATCGTGTAAATCATGTTGATCGCGGGCAACGCCGGGTTGGTGTCGCCGGTACGCGGCGAGATCAGCATGATCACATCGTCCATGGCGCCTTCCGGAACGAAGCTGGGCTCATACGCCTGGAACGGGACCGACTCCGCGGCCTGCGACAAGGGCACCATTTGGTTGATGCCGGTCGCGGCAGGCCGATCCGGCGTGGGCAATTCCGGCGGGGCCTCCGCCTGACCGCTGGAGATCATGCCCTCCTGCTCGGAGGCCGGCTCTTCTCCCGCGCCATCCGGATCAGCATCCGCATCCGTCATGCCGCCATCGTGACCGGCGTCCATACCGCTCTCGGCGTCGTCGCCCGCGGTACTCGCCTCGGATTCAGTCATTTCGCCGGCCGCAGCGCCCGCCTCATCGCCACTCGCGGGCGCCGTTTTCGACGTGTCTTGGGTTGGCGTACAGGCGGCTAGACCGCCCATCGCGCATAGCGCCGCGCTAAGCGCCAGCGCCTTCAGGCTTTGCATCGTCATGCTTTGCTCCATTTCACGTCGCGGGAAAAGGCATGCCGCCTGCAGCGCGTCGCGTGGGGTTTTCGATATCGAGATCTCCGGCGGGCCGCAGCGGCCCGACGACCGCGCGATTAGAGGGTGCGGCGCAGGCCCGCGGCAATGCTTCATCGTTGCCTCATCCCGCCGTGGCGGCCTTTTCGTTGTCCCGGGGAGCCGGTAACGGTCCGTCGTAGCGTGCTCGGGGCCGAATAAGGCCGCCCCGTTCACGCTGCTCGATCCCGTGGGCGATCCACCCCGCCGTCCGGCCCACTGCGAAAATGGCCAACGGTGTGCCTTTCGGCAGCCGTAGCGCACGTGCCAATGCGACGAGCCCGAGATCGATGGTCGGTCGCTCGCCGAGCAACGAGGCGACGGACGCCACCAACGCATCAACCGATGCGAGAGAGCGCATACCATCCGGCCCACGCACCACCGCGCGAGCAAGGTCCAAGAGCGCCCTGCCGCGTGGATCCCCATTCGGGTAGAGTGGCTGCCCGAATCCCGGCACATCCTCCCCGCGCCGCAGCCGCTCCGCCACCACCGAACGGGCGTCTTCCGGTCTCTGGATCTCCGCCAACAACGCCTCAACCCGCACCGTGTGCCCGCCGTGCTTGGCGCCGCCGAGGGCAGCCAACCCTGCCTGCACGGCCGCCCACGGCGTCGCGTGGGCCGACGAAACGCAGCGCGCAACGAAGGCCGAGACGTTCAGCCCGTGATCCGCTGCCAGCACCAACGCGCTGTTCAGCGCGTTCACGGCATCCGGACGGTCTGGAGCCCACGCGCGCTGCAGCTGGCGGGCGATGCCGTCGCCGCCCGGATCACGTTCATCGGCGCGATCCGTGCCCGCGGCCCCTTCGAGCGGGCCATCCGACGGCCTGCGCGCGGCGCCCCACTGCCCTACGACGGCCGCCGCGAATCGTAGGATCCGGGCGCCGGTGCGCGCCATGCCGGATGGGCGTGCGTCCCACGCCGCATCATCGGCGCGGGCCCCGAAGGGCAGCGCCGCGGCCAACGCTTCGTCCGCGCGATCGGCCGCGAACACGGAGGCGGGCATCGTCGCGCGCAGCTGGGCCGCAGCGAATGGATCCTCGTCGGGATGGGTCGCCATGTCCGGCACGTCGGCTAGCCACAGGAGTCGAGCGACGTCCTCGAAAGCAGTGGATGCGGCGAGGTGCAAGGCATCCTTGCCGCGGTAATACATGCTGTCCGGCTCGATCAGGCTCAGGCCGGAAGGCAGCACCGGATCGCCGAAGTCCAGCGCGCCGGCGAGCGCGCCGCTGGGGTCGCGGCGCTGCCGCTTGCGGGACGCCAGAGCATCGATCTCGCGCGGATCGTAGAGCCGCTGCCGATGATCGTGCGGGGAAGGCAGGGAGCGCAGCACGCCGCGGCTGACGTAGCTGTAGAGCGTCATGCGTTGGACGCCGAGACGCGCGGCGGCCTCGCGAGCATCGATGAGGTGGGATCCCGACATGGCAACCTCTCCTTATATATTGATTTATGGATCAAGATTGACGAGAGATCAAGCGCCCCGTAGGCTGGACGAAGAGAAGTCGGGGCACACCGGCTGCTCCGCACGATTCCACGAGTGGTTCCGCAAACCATTCGACTCGGTCTTCCGAACACGCGAAAGGCTCGCACCATGCGCCCGTCTAGTCGCCCGTACCCCCCCGTTGGCTCAACGAATCCCGCCACATCACCCCGCTCGTCGGATGCGCAGGCTACCAGGGCCTCGTCGGCACGTGCCGTGGTGCATCGCAGCGCGCAGCCGAAACCGGATCCGGCCGCCGCACAAGGGCTGGACGGAGTCGTCGCCGCCCACACTCGCTTGAGCAGCGTGGACGGCGAAGCGGGGCGGCTGATCATTGCCGGCTACGCGATCGAGGATCTGGCCGGTACGGTGTCGTGGGAGGCGCTGCTCCACCTCTTGTGGTTCGACGCGCTGCCTTCCAAGGAGCAGCTGCGGGACATGCGCAGCGAGTTCGCTGCGCGGCGCTCTATCGACCGCGTGACAAGCGCGGCCCTGCACGCCGCGGCCGTCGCCGATCGACGTCCTATCGATTGCTTGCGCATCGCCATCGCCACCATGAACGGGCGCGGCGGGGATCCACCGCCGGCGAGCATGATCGCGCAAGACAAGGACGCGGAAGGCTGGAACGAAGCGATCGGCGTCCTGGCGCGCATCCCGGTTTGCGTGGCATCGGCCGCTCGGTGGGCTAAGGGGAGCGATGTACCGGAGACTCGCACGGACTTGGGACATGCGGGCAACCTGCTCTGGCAATTGCACGGTGTGGACCCAAGCGCCGCTGCGATCCATGCCTTGGACAGCTACCTGGTCACGACGGCCGATCACGGCCTGAACGCGTCGACCTTCACCGCGCGCGTCATCGCCGCGACCGGCGCGGATCTACCGTCGGCACTCACCGGCGCCGTGGGAGCACTCTCCGGCTGGCGCCACGGCGGCGCGCCGGGGCCCGTACTCGCCATGCTCGCTGCCATCGAGCGCCCGGAACGCGCCGAGGAATGGCTGCGCGCGCGCCTTGCGGCACGGGAGCGCCTGATGGGCTTTGGCCACCGCGTATACCGCGTCCGGGATCCGCGGGCCGATGTGCTGCGCGCCGCGGTCGAGCGCTTGCGCGACGCTACGCCGGACGGTCCCGCGGCCGAGCGCCTGCGCCTTGCGACCGCCGTGGAGGAAACGGCCTTGCGCGTGCTGGCCGAACATCGTCCCGAAAGGCCCATCCGCACGAACGTCGAGTTCTACACGGCGGTCCTGCTAGACGGCCTCGGCATCCCCCCGGCCCTCTTCACTCCGATCTTCGCGGTCGCGCGTTCCGCTGGTTGGGCGGCCCATGCAAGGGAAGCCGCTGCAGGCCGCCTGATCCGGCCGCGATCGGCGTACGTGGGGCGCCAACCGGACGATTGAGGGCCGCGCGCGCGGCGTCGAAGTCGCGGACCCGGGTTGCCGATCGCCTGGCCACCCTTGGTGAGAGCGGCGGTCGCCGCAGAAGGATCTCGCTGATTCGGTCGCCGGCAACCCAACGGCGCGGTGGCCGCCCAGCCTCGGTACCTGCCCCGCCTACTCCCTCCGGAATGGAAGGGGCACCGGCGGATCGGGCGCGGCGGCCGCGGGGATGTCGTCCGCGTGATCTTCACGCCTCGGCGTCAGGCGCAACCGGACGTGACGTAGCGCCAGCTCCTCCTCGTCCGGATCGGGCTCCACGGCTTCGACCAAGACCTCGAGCGTGAGCTCCCCCGCGTGCAGCGTCGTGCGCGATCCTGGGACCGCCGGCAACAATTCGCGGTCACGTAGTCGTGCGCGGAGGACGGGTTCGCTCAGGGCCGGTCGGGCCAGCAGGGTGACCATGGGCCGCTCGTGGGGCTCGCCCTCTTCGTCGCGTTCGAAGAACCATAGGTCGAGGGTGTTGACGCTGCCGACCGGTTGGGCCTTCAAGCCGGCGCTACCGACCAGGCCGGCGCGCTCGTCGTACACGAGCCAAGTCTGGAAGAAGCGATCGTCCGTGCCGTCGTAATCAACCTGGGCGCTGTCGCCGAGATCGATGCGGGCCGGACGCCATGCCGGTGCGCCGGCGCCGCGCAACCGGCGCGGCAGCGGCAGCGATTCGGTTTCGCCCTCCGGCCGCGGTAGCGGGGTGAAGCCACGGCCCTCGTCGTAGACTCTCTGGGCCGTCTCCGATTCATGCTCCGATTCGCCGGCCATTGCGGTGTCTACGCCCGTCAGATCCAAGGCTGCGGTCATGTCGCTTGCGCGTTCCGTGCCGGGGTTCTGCGTGCCCTCTTCCGGAGCCATGTAGCCACCGGCCGCGCGCCGCGCGGCGCGAGCACGCGGGCCCGCGGCGCGAGGATCCGCCTCGCGCCGCCACTTCATCCACGCCCAACCTAACGATGCGGCGGCGGCTAGC
>JAJCYU010000150.1 GCA_029262755.1 Anaerolineae bacterium | reverse complement strand
ATTGTCTGGCGCCGCACTTCCCGGTGCTCTACACGGGGCCGGGTGGGCTCGTGGCGCACGAGTGCATCATCGATCTGCGTCCCGTCAAGGAGTCCGCCGACATCGACGCGGACGATGTCGCCAAGCGCCTTATGGACTACGGGTTCCATGCGCCGACGATGAGCTGGCCCGTTTCCGGAACCCTAATGATCGAGCCGACGGAGAGTGAGTCGCTTGCGGAACTCGACCGGTTCTGCGATGCCATGATCGCCATTCGCGAAGAGATTCGCGCCGTGGAATCCGGTCATGCCGATCGGGAGGACAACGTGCTCAAGAACGCTCCTCACCCTGCCGGCCTCGTAACCGCGGACCTCTGGGAACGCCCCTATTCACGCGAGCAAGCCGCGTATCCGGCGTCTTGGTTGCGCGAGCACAAGTATTGGCCGCCGGTGGCCCGTGTCGACAACGTCCACGGTGATCGCCATCTGGTCTGTGCGTGCCCACCGGTTGAGGCCTTCGTCACGGACGAGGCATGAGCGAGCGCGACGGTCGTCGCAGCGCACTCGGCGCGCGATCCGGGGATTCCTCCGGCGCTGCCGGGGACGAGCCGCGTTCGGCGGCGGCCGGTGGGGCTGGGAAACCCGAGGACGGCTTCTTCGCCCGCGTCTATCGGGCGGTGCGCGAGGTGCCGCCCGGGCGCGTCACGACCTACGGTACGGTCTCCGAGATGGTAGTCGGGCATGGCAAGGCCGCCCGCACCGTGGGCTGGGCTCTACGCGCCTTGCCCGCCTCCGAACACGATAGTGTGCCTTGGTGGCGCGTCATCAACGCGGCCGGGCGGATCAGTACCTCGAATCGCGAACTGCCCGCCGAGGAACAACGAAGCAGGCTGGAGGCGGAGGGAGTGCGCTTCGATTCGCAGATGCGCACGGACCTGGAACGCTACGGCTGGTGGGGCTAGGTCGATCCAAACGCGCTCAGGCGGTATGCGTCCAAGAAAGTGCGTCGCGTCGCGTTCCCCGGGCCGACCGATCGGCCCAGATCGCAGGCCAAACCGAATTTGAACGGCCCGCGGTGTTGGGGGCTGTAACAGTCATCGCCCATCCTGAAAGGACCAACACGTGGCCCATCGTACTGGCAGCGTCCGTTGCGGGTTGCCCTCGCTTCATCGGCAGCGCAGACCCTTGCCCCCAACGCTCCGTCGTTTCCACGCTCCGTTCGCTTTCCTCGTCGCCGCTCTATTGATTGCGCCCGCGATCGGCGCATGCTCTGCGCAGCAGAAGCGCACCCCACCGGAAACGGAGCAGCCCAACGTGCAGGCAAACGCGGATCAACCCGATAGCGCCTCGACCGACACCGGATCGCAACCGGAGAGCGACGTGACCCCGCTCGACTCGCCACCGCAACAAATCGCCGACGCCGATCTGGAGATCGTGGACATTCTGCCGCTGGACGGCATCCCTGCGATCGACGACCCCGAGTTTTGGACCGTGGAGGAGGCGGATCGCCGCTACGAGCCGGAAGAGCTCGTGCTGGCCGTCGCCCTCGGCGGCGAAGCTCGCGCCTACTCGGTACCATTCTTGAGCCGTCACGAAATCGTCAACGACATGGTGGGAGGTCGCGCCATCTCGGTCACGTGGTGACCTCTTTGTTTCACGGGCATCGTGTATGCCCGACCTGAGATCGACGGCCGCCTGCTCGACTTTGGCGTGAGCGGCAAGCTAATCATGAACGCGTTGGTGATGTACGACAGGCAGACCGAAAGCTTCTGGTCACAAATTCTTGGCCGCGCCGTTCGCGGTCCCCTTACGGGAACAGAGCTCGAATACGTGCCGTTCGTGCAAACCACGTGGGCACATTGGAAGCAACTGCATCCCAATACGGTGGCCCTCGTGACGAGCGAGCGTGTATCCGATCCCTACGATCGTTACTACCGCGAACCGCGCGCCGGCGTCATCGGCGAGACGCATCAGGATGACCGCCTGCCCCTCAAGACGATGGTCACGGGTGCCGTGATCGGCGACGTTCCGGTGGTATGGCCGTGGGCTGCGCTCGCCGAGGCGGGCGGCGTCGTCAACGATGAGATCGCGGGCAAGGCGGTCGTGCTCGTGCATGATGTCGCGGTGCGAACGACCGTGGTCTGGGATTCGCTTGTCGATGGCCGCACTTTGCTCTTCGAGCCCGATCCGGAGCGGGGCGATGCGCCCGGGCTGCAACGCTTGATCGTCGATCGTGAGACGGGCACGCGCTGGCAAGCTTGGACCGGAATTGCGATCGAAGGGGAGTTGGCCGGGGCGCGATTGACGCAGGTGCCGGCCACCAGCGTTTTCTGGTTCGGTTGGAAGGATTTCTACCCCGACACGCTCGTCTACGGTCTCGACGCACAATTTCTGCAACCCTCGCCTCGCTAGGCTGGCCGAACCAGGAGGCGTCGGGCTACACTGCCGACGCTTGCATGTCCCGTCATATCGAGGAGATTCGCCCATGATGGACCTGTCCGCGCCCGCCCTTGACCTTGCACGAGCGGCGGGCGCTTCCTTCGCGGATTGGCGGTTGGTGGAGCAACGTGTGCGCACCCTCGGCGTCGATCGCGGGGCCGTCAAGGCCGTGGACGATGACGAGCCCGTTGGATACGCCGTACGTGTGCTGATCGATGGCGCCTGGGGCTTCGCAAGCGGCACGCGACTCGATCGCGACGGTGTGGCGGCTACGGCTCGCGCCGCGATCGACACCGCCCGCGCTTCGGCCAAGGTGCCGAAAACGCCGCCGGCGCGCATGGCCGATGTGAGCCCCGCCGTCGAAACGCTCGTGGGACCGTGCGCAGAAGATCCCTTCGCGATGACCGCGGGCGAGCAGGCCGCGGAGCTCTTGGACGCCAGTCGGAGAATGATGGACGTGGACGGCGTGAGCCGCGCCACTGCGTGGGTGACGTTCACCCGCCTGCGAAGGCTGATCGCCAATACCGACGGCAGTCGGTTGGACTTGACGAACACCTTCGCGGAACCGTGGATTACGTGCACGGCCGTTGTTGACGGTGATGCCCAGAGTATCCGCAACCAGGGCGGCGGTAGGCAGGCCGGCTACGAATGGCTGCGCCAAGTCGATCCGGTAGGCAGTGCGGCCGGCTGGGCGTCCGCAGCGGTCGAACGGGCGCGGGCGGACGAGGTGGAGCCGGGGACCTACGATCTCGTGTTGGATCCGATGCACCTCTCCTTGACCATGCATGAATCCGTCGGTCACCCGACCGAGCTCGACCGAATCTTGGGTTGGGAGGCCAACTTCGCAGGGACCAGCTTTATCCGGCCCGAAGACGTTGGCGCGCTGCGCTACGGCAGTGAGCACGTGAGCTTCTCCGTCGACAACCGGCTCGAGGGCGGGCTCGGCAGCTGGTTCTTCGACGACGACGGCGTTCGGATGACCGCGTTCCCGGTCATTGAGGAAGGACGCCTCGTTGGCTTGTCCGCGACGCGCGAGACGGCGCCGCTGATCGGACTCACCGCATCTAACGGGTGTTGCCGCGCCGCGTCCTTCGATCGCTTCCCGATCAACCGCATCCCCAACCTCTACATGGAACCGGGACCGGAGCATGTAACCCCTGACGATCTAATCGGTGGCGTCGAGCGCGGCATCTACATCGCCGGTCAGGGAAGTTTTTCCATCGATCAACAACGCCGGAACTTCCAATTCGGCGGCAACCAATTCTGGCTGATCGAGCACGGCGCGATCACTCGACCGCTCAAGAAAGTGACGTACCAGGCCATGACCACCGACTTCTGGGGTGCGTGCGACGGCGTTGCGGGCCCCGCGCACTGGGCGTCTCACGGAACGCCCAACTGCGGCAAGGGCGAGCCAAGCCAGCGCATGCGCATGACCCACGGTGCGAGCCACGCGCGTTTTCGCGGCATCACGATCGGAGACGGATCCCAATGACCGATTCCCATGCGGCCACGAGCGATGTCCGACGCGTTCGGCCGCGCGATCCGGATTCGGTCCATCAGCTCCTTCAGGATGCATTGGATGCCAGCAAGGCGGACGAAGCGCAGGCGGCTTGGTCCTGGGAATCGGGGACGGCGACACGCTTTGGCGACAACGCAATCACGCAGAACATGGGAGGCGAGCAAGAGACGGTGACGGTGGAAGTCGCGTTTGGGTCGCGCAAGGGAAGTGCTTCGACCAACCGAATGGATGCCGCCGCGCTTGCGGAGATCGTTGCGCGCGCAGAGGCTGTTGCGCGCGCCGCACCCGAGGACGCCGAGCACGTGCCGCTGCCGGGACCGCAGGCCTACGGCGTGCGGCCGCAGCGCTGGTTCGATGCCACGGCCGACCTCTCTCCGCAGGCAATCGCGGAGGACGTGGCGCACGTCGTGGCCGGCGCCCGCGACGCGGGGCTGATCGCGAGCGGTCTCTTCGACGTCCGAGCACGGGCTGCCGCCCGCCTAAACTCACGCGGCCTCCGCGCATGGGACGCGGCGACGCGGGTGGACTATTCGACGACCCTACGCGGCGCCAACGGCAGCGGCAAGGCGGCTGCGACGCAGAGTGACCGGCGGCGAATCGACCCTGTCGCGCTTTCGCACGAGGCCGTCACCAATGCAGGTCTCGCGCAGAACCCAGAGCCCGTAGAGCCCGGCGAATGGACCGTGATCTTCGAGCCCCTCGCCGTACGTGGCTTGCTCGGCATGATGGCCTGGACGATGAGCGCGCGCGACGCCGAAGAGGGTAGCTCTGCGTGGACCGACACGCTGGGCCGCAAGATGTTTGCCGAAGGTGTGGACTTGCGCCTGCGCGTGGATGACGACGTGCTGCCGGCGCCGACATTCGGCGCGGACGGGATCGCGGTGGAGCCCACCACGTGGGTGCAGAACGGTGTCGTCCAGCACCTGTACCACGACCGGTTTTGGGCGAGCGAGAAGGACGTTCGTCCGGATGCGGCGCGCGGTCCTTTGTTCATGGCCGGGGATGAGGATCAGGAACTCTCCGATCTAATCGCAGGCTGCGAACGAGGCTTGCTGGTAAAAAACTTGTGGTATATCCGCTTCGTCGACCCGCGCACCCTGACCCTCACGGGCATGACCCGCGACGGTGTGTTCCTCGTCGAGAACGGACGCATCACCCGGCCCGTTCAGAACCTTCGCTGGAACGAGTCGCCGATGGTCTTCCTCGCCAACCTCGAAGCGCGCTCACGCGCGGTGCGTGTTGGCGGCTGGAGCGACATGAAGCTGCCGGCCGTGCGCAGCCGCGGCTTCACCTTCAGTTCAGTGACGGAATCTATCTAGTACCTCGGCACGCGTGCAAATGCGGGCTTGCCGAAGTGCTAGTACTCGGTCGCATCGAATGTTTAGGGCGGCAATGGCCGAACCCTGGCGAATCGATGCGCCGGAGCAAGAGTCCCACGCGATCGCCCCGCCGGGCGCAACGCGCCGGCGGGGCGGATACTCCACGTTTGACATTCCTGCGCCAAGCGATCAATTCGGCTCTTTCCGCAAGCGCGGGCGCAGGCCACACCTAGCGCTGGCAGTACTGGATCCGCTGGATCATCAGCTCCGTGCGGGGCGCGGATGCGACGGACAGCAGCACGTCACCGCCCTGAACGGTCGTGAAGTCGTCCTTGGGCTGGATCCACAACTTGGTCTCGGCCGGCCCTTCCAGCACCGCTCCCGAGGCATCGACTTCGGCCAGAATCGTGCTGGTTTCGACGGTCCACCCGGCCAGGAAGTTGCGCCCGTAGCTAGCCAGATGGGGGCCATCCTCCGCCACTCCCTCGCTGCTGGTGAGCCACGTGACCGGCCCGACACCGCCGTCGCTATCGACGCGCAACATGCCGATGTCGCGCAGCCCGCCCGGGCGGCCGGTGGGCGAGGCGAAGCTCAGCAAGAAACCATCGCGTCGCAGCGGCACCCAGCCGCCCAATCGTGCCCCGCTACGGCCACTGCCATCGCCGGTGGGCTCCTTGCGAAGTTCCTTCTCGTTGTGGTTGAGGTGGAAGCCTTTGCTCGGATACGCATCCGACAAACACACCGGCCCCAGGCGTTGTCCATTGTGCGCCAGTCGCAGGTCCAGGCTGTGGCTGCAGCCCCAATCCCAACCGTCCTCCACCTCGAGCTTGGCGCCCTCTCCGTCGAAGAACCACAGCAGATCGCCTTGGTGCTCGCCTTGCGCTCCAAAGTTATTGGTATGGCCGACGTACGCCGCGTACTGCCGTCCGTCCCAGAGCAGACGGCTCTCGCGCGGCCACTCCACGATATACTTGCTGCCGGCCCGTTGACCATTCTGTCCGAAGAGTTGCGTCTCCCACATCGTCTCGCCTTGTGCGTCCAAACGCACGAGGAACATGCCGGGCGGTCGACCGACTAGCAACGCGACGCCGCCATCAGAATGGGTGACGAGTCCACGAATCTCAGAACCCTGGACGACCCAATCCGCGCCGTCGCGCTGATCGTCCTCGTCCAGCGGCGTCAGGTGGATCGCTTCGTCGATGCTCGACCAACCGACCCATGCTCCGGCGCCACGCGGAACGGTGATGACGGGGAAGGTCGTCCAGAACGCGGCGCCTCGCGCCGGCACCCGAATCTCTTCGCCGTTCAGGTCGATGTTTGTGACACGCACACGGTCCGGCAGATCGCCGCATACAAACGGGGTGGCCGTCGGCAGCGGGGTTGCGGTCGCGGTCGGCACATCGGTGGCCGTCGGCGTGGGCGTCGCCGTGGCCGGCAGCGAGGTCGGGGGAAGGACGAGCGAATCGTAGCGGGCATCCTGACCCGTCAGCGGAAGGTAGATGTCGTCCGGTGACAACTGCGCAATCGCCTCTCCGCCCGCAAATGGCCCCGGGATCCAACCGGTCACGAACAGCGCCACGCCCGCGACCACGCCGACAACGGCCAGCACGGTCCTGCCGGCCGGATGGAGCGCGCCGCGTGCTGCAACCGCGGCGGCAAGACCGTCCTCTGACCCTGTCGAGGTGGCCGAGGAAGATCGACGATGGAGGTTCCCGAACATGGCGCGCTCCGCATGGGGTGTTCGAGCGACGACTGCCGCCCGCCTAGACTAGGACGCAGCGAGCGAGGCCGATCATACGGCGCGCCCAATGGGTCCACAACGAGGGCAATGGTGCTCGCGCAAAGGACGCTCGCCAAGTAGGGCGCAGCGTGCGTGTCGGGCGCGACGGGGCTGTGATATGCTGGCGCGCCGACCGGCCCAATCGTACGAGGAGGGACCATGAACGCCCCGGACTTCCCACCCCCATCGTCGGATTCCGTCCCGCGGTCATCCCGCAACGTCGCGCGTTCGAGGCTCCGCGGGCCCGTTGCGCGTGGCGCACGAATCGTCGCATGGGGGCCGGCGGCGTTGTTGGGCCTCGCCGTGTGGGCTTGGTTCACCACAGGCGGTGGCGGTCCCTCCGCTGCCACAAAAACCCTCGCACAAGACCGCGATCGGGCCAGCTATCTGCCCAACGTGCAACGCGACCATCCCGCCGCGGCGCAGCAGGCCACGCAGACGCCCGAACCAGGCGATTCGACCGTGACACCCCAACCGCCCCCAACCCCGACGCCGCCGCCCACGGATCCCGACGCGTTGGGTGAGGCCCTGTCGACTTTGGGTTTGGACCGCGACTTTCTCGGCTATCGTCCCCAAGGCGATTGGACGCGCTGGCCCCTCGTAGAACGCACACCCTATCTCCTGCCTAGTTTTGAGCCCCTGTTCGGCAACCCGCTGCGCTCTTACGCGGCGGCGCGGACGATGGGCAACGCGGCCGATCGGTGGCTGCGATCCGAGGCGATCGACGCGCCGGATCTCTTCCGCGCCACCTACTACTTGGGCGTAGACCGCAAGGCCGGCAACCTGCGCGACTACAGCGCCAATGTCTACGTAGGCGATCTGGCCGATCCCCATGGTTCCGAGCCGCTACGCAGCGCCGTGCGAGAGCTGTACGCCTACGCTCGCGAGGATCTCGTGGCCTATAGCTTCGGCTCGATCCCATCCAGTCCCGACATCGAATCCATGATGGACACCCAACTTGCGGACGTACCGCTTGGCATCCGTACCGAGGTGGGGCTCGGGCTGCGCAACGCGCTGGCCGCTTTGCGAATGCGCGATCAAGCCCTGCGCCACGTCGATCGCGAGACGGCGCGGCGCGCCTTCGCCATCCGCGACCTCGGCGACAGCCAGGGCGCCGGCGAGACCTGGTATCCCCAGATCGCGGACGTTGCCGATGCGTTGGATGAGCCCGCGCTCTACTACGCGGGACAACGTCTGTTCGAGACCGGCCAACGGCTGCGCCTTCGCGTCGCGGAGCTCGGTGATGCCGAACGATGCCCCGCGGCGCCGATCGACCTGCCGACGCCCTTCGGCCGCGTGGTGGTCGGCACGTGTGAGGACGATACGATCGCGGGCGACGATGTCCTGCTGCTCGTCGAACCAGGCGGCAACGACCGGCACCTCCACAACGCGGGCGGCACCGCGCGCATCGAGATGGGCGTTGCGCTCTCCGTGGATGTTGCCGGAGACGACGAATACGACTGTACGTCGATCGCAGCCGGTGCCTGCCAGGGGGCCGGCGTGCTCGGCGTCGGCGTGCTGCACGACGGAGCCGGCAACGACCGTTACCGTGCGACGCATCACGCACAGGGCCTAGGCTACCTCGGCATGGGGGTGCTCGTCGACGCGCACGGTACGGATGAGTACGTGCTCGACCATGTGGGGCAGGGCGCAGCCTTCTTCGGCTACGGCGCGCTCCTGGACGCAGACGGCGACGACCGCTACACCCTCCTCTTTGACGGACAGGGTTATGGCGGCGTCGGGGGCGGCGTCGGGGTGCTGGCCGACTATGCCGGTGACGACGTCTACTATGTGGAGCCCGAAGTGGCGCGCGTACCCGAGGAGTATCAGTACCGCAACTATGGCGGAAACGCGCAGCCCAACACGATGGTCAGCTTCGCGCAGGGCGTGGCGGCCGGCCGCCGCGCGGACGGCAGCGATGGGCACGCTTGGCCCGGCGGCTTGGGTGCGATCATCGACGTACACGGCGACGATCGCTACGAGGCCGGCGCCTTCGCCCAAGGCTACGGCTACTGGTATGGCATCGGTCTGGTCTACGACGGAGCCGGGAACGACACGTACCGCAGCGTCTACTACAGCCTGGCCTCCGGCGCACACTACGCCGTAAGCGCCGTGGTCGACGAGTCGGGCGATGATACCTACACCCAGCATCAAGACTTTGAGGACGCGCGCGCCGGGGCCGGAATCGCGTTCGCGTGGGACTACGTAACCGCACTGCTGTACGACGGCGCGGGCAACGATGCCTACGATTCCGGCTCCAACTGTATTGCGCGCACCGCGGAGAACGGACAGGCCCTGCTCATCGACGGCGGCGGTGACGATACCTATACAGCCTTTAGTCCGGGCGGCTGCTTCGGAAGCTCGCGTTGGCAGCCTTATCGTTCCGGCGATCCGTATCGCCAGTACCTGACCGGTCTCGAGACAGGAGTGCTTGCACTGCTACTCGATCTGGGTGGCGCGGATCGCTACCAGCTGCGCGACCGAACAACGGGGCAGGTGGCGCCCCACCCCAACGCCGTTGACGGCGGTACGTGGGAGAATCCCGATCCGGATTCCGTCTCGAGCGTTGGAACGACCTTCCGATACGCGCGCACCTTCGGCCTCGGCATCGACCGGCAGGGAGGGGTCGTGCCGGAGTTTCACGCCGTCCCAGCGCCCGCGCCGTCGGAGTCCGGCGCCGCCGAGCTGGAATACCGGCTCCATGGGGCACCACTACCGGACGAGGAATGGGATGACACATTCACGGACTTCCGGGCCGATCCCTTCGACTTTGGTCCCCGGGTTCCGCCCGCACCGCCGCAGGAGTAAACGATGAACGATGTCGAGCACGGCGCTTCGAGCACGACGCGGCGACCATGGTGGAAGCGAATCCTACGCGGTTTGGCTGCGGCGGCGCTCGGTCTGGTGGTACTCCTCGTTGGAATCGTGGCCTGGGACGCGGCGACGAGCGAGGGCTCCGCACCTCTGGCGAATGTGGCGTATGAGGGGCCGGGGGAAATCTCCCTGCGTGGCTACCTCGCCTTCCCACCCGGCGATCCGCTCGGGCCGCACCCAGCCGTGTTGCTCATTCACGAATGGTGGGGGCTCAACGAAGGAATCGTGACTCTCGCCGATGCGCTGGCGGCCGAAGGCTACGTGGTGCTGGCCGCGGATGCCTATCGGGGCAAGCTCACCGAAAGGGTGGCACGCGCGCTTTGGCTGCGCCTGACGATTCCAGACGGGCAATCGCAGGCCGATCTAGACGCCGCGCTGGACTGGTTGCGCGCCTTGGAAGAGGTGCAGTCGGATCGGATCGCCTCTATGGGCTTCTGCTTCGGCGGCGGCCATTCCTTGCAGCTTGGCCTCCGCCGCTCGGAGCACCTTGCGGTCACGGCCCTCTACTACGGCGCCGTCGTGACGGACCCGGCACTGCTCGCGCCCCTTGTGGATGCACAACCTGTGCTCGGCGTCTTCGCGGAGGACGACCAGACGATCTTTCCCGAGGATGTCCTTGAGTTTGAAGCGGCGCTCAACTCGATGTCCATCGAGAACCAGATCACGATCTACGAGGGTGTCGGCCACGCCTTCGTCACCGAAGAGAATTTCGACGACCCGGAGACCACGGGCGGGCGGGCCTGGCGCGAGGCCCTAACGTTCCTCGCGGAGAACCTGTAGCCCTGCCGTTGCGCTGCTAGGTCGTGTCCCCAACACCGTGCCGGCTGCAGGCGCCCGCGGCACGAGCCGGCTGCGATGGGCGCGCGTGCCAGTGCCGGGCGCAGCGCTGCTTCGCTTCCGAGCGATCGAACAGGGCTGCCGAACCCGTAGATTCAGGCTGATTGGACTACTAGTGGCGGGTGAGG
>JAJCYU010000149.1 GCA_029262755.1 Anaerolineae bacterium | reverse complement strand
GCGTCGGCCACGACTACGGCCTTAAGGATCGCGCGGGTGTCACGGGGCAGGTCGAGGCCGGTCCCGACATCGAAAACTTCTTCACGGTCGATCTGAGTGGCCGTAGCGCGCCCGCGCAGCTTACCGACCTGATGAAGGTCTTCTATATGCGCGACGTTGCGATGGCGCCCGATGGCGAGGCGCTGGCCTTCATCGCGTTTGCGTATAACAGTCGCGGGCAGCAGTTGTTTACCGTGCCCGCCGAGGGCGGCAAGCCGGTCAAGATCGACGGCCCCGTCCGCTGGTACGCCTGGGTCGAGTAACAACCACGACCCTCAACCACCTGGATCCCGGCCGCGCACAGCGTGCAGCGCCGTTCCAATAGCGCCGCAACCTGCGGCCATCCAATAGACGCACGACTCACCTCTGGGAGGAAGTACGCACATGGCAGACAATAACGTGACGATCAAGCTGGATTCCCGACTCTTCTACGGCCTCGTGGCCATCCTCGCCGTCGCCGGCATCTTCGGCATCGGCTGGTTCTTGGGCAACGGGCTCAGCGGCGGCGAGCAGGCGGCGGCGCCTCCGCAGCAGAATTCCGTATCGCCGGTCAACCCCGTATCGCCCGTAGATCCCGTAGCACCGGCGCAAAGTGAAGGCCTCCAGGTCGATCCGGGCGGCGCGGGCGTATCCAGCAAGCCCGTGTCCGCCGAAGCCGTTCCGGTCGAGGAAGGCACGCCGCGTATCTGGGTGGAAGAGGTCGCGGACACGAACTTCATCTACGACTTCGGCGAGATTCCCGCGCAGGAAGCCACGGAGAAGGACTTTACCGTGACCAACATCGGTCTCGGCGTCCTCGTCATTGAGAGCGCCAGCGCGAGCTGCGGCTGCACGGCCGCCGTCGTTGCCGATAGCGAGCTCGATCCGGGCGAGTCGACGACGATTCGCGTCAGCTACGATCCGCGCGTCAACGGCGAGACGGGCAAGTTCATCAGCAAGCAGGTTCGCATCAAGTCCAACGACCCGCTTGCGCAGTTGGTCGAGTTCACCGTCCAGGCGGACGTCGCCGCACAGTGATCCACGCGTGGCTCGCCCGCGGGAAAGGGCGCGCACGTTCGCTCGCGCGACGAGGGCCGCATCTGGTCGCCTGCGTGAGCACAACAGCATGAAGTTCGCAGTGATTCTTGAACGAAGTAGTACGAGTACGAGTTCGTAGCACGAATCCGAATGAGATCGCCGTGGGCGGGGGCAGGCCTCCACCTGTCTCCGCCCCGGCTCGGCCGGCCTTCTCCGGCGCACATCCCCGAAGGACGAATTCCGATGGCGAAGAAGAAGACGCAGTACACGACCCGCGCCCGCGGCGGCAGCAAGGCCGAGTACGGCGCTCCGGCCGAAGAGCGAGAGCTCGTCGTAACCGTCGACAAGCGTTTCTTGTTCGGCGTTGCGTTGATCGCGGTGTTCGGCGTCGCGGTCGGTATCAGCGCGCTCAACTCCGCGCGCGGCCGTGCCGCGGGCGATCCCATCGCGCCGGCACCGGGCAACGCCCCCGTGCTGGCCGCCAATCCGGTCGCCGAGCAGCTTGGCTCGATGACGAAGGCGGAGTCGCGATCGGCAGCCAGGGCCGCGGGCCTGCCCGACAACGTAACGATCGTCGACCAGGACCAGTACAACATCCCGACCTACTCCACGGTTGTTCCCTCCGCGTTGGAGCACGACCCCAACAGCGTCGAGGCCGCGCTGGAGGAAATGAAGGCCGAAGGCGTCGGTGAGCAGCTGGACGTCGACGCGATCGCGGACAATGCGATCCGCGAGATCGCCGGCAATTGGACGCACGACGTGTTGGCCGGCATTCCCGACCCCAACGTCACGGCGGACGAGTTCAAGGTGTTCCGCCCGGAAGATATCTCCTCTCCGCTGAAGGGACCGCGGCTCGGCATCGCGGGCCTGAACACGGTCTTCACCTATGACTTCGGCATGGTGAAGATGGACGAGATGGCGCGTAGCGACTTGATGATGAAGAACGTTGGCGACGCACCACTTACGATCAGCCGCGTGTATTCCGGTTGCGGCTGCACCGCGCCACGGATCGGCGATGTGATCATCGATGAAGCGGGCTGGCTGCCCACGCCGCTGACCCTCGCGCCGGGCGAAGAAGTCGACTTCACTGTCGAATTCGATCCTCAGTTGGCCAAAGAGACAAAGGCGCAGGCCAAGTGGATTCAGATCTTCTCGAACGATGATTCGAAGGAGGTCTTTGACCCCTCCGACGCGAACAGCCACGAGAGCCGCTTCCGCATCGTGGTGCAGCCGACCTACGGCGAGATCGAGTAACACGCAGACCCATCCTTGGTACTCAGCGCTCCGCGGCCTCACTTCAACCGCCCCACCGTCCGACCGCGCCCTCGTGCGAGGGCACGTGTCCTTGGGAGATGTGCATCATGCCCAAATGGCTACAGATCGAAGTCGAACGTGAGCCGGCGGAAGGCGAGCGGAGCAAGTCCAAGAAGGGGCGCTCGAAGTCGAAGCGAGCAGATCAGCCTGCCAGCGCTCGCGAGGAGCCCTCTGATCGAGACGCGACCGAATGGAGTGGCGACGGTGGAGACCAATCTCCATCGCCGTCCTCGGGCAACGGCGCAGCGCGCTTCGCGCTCGGCCTGGTCGCCGTGGCGCTGGTAGCCGGCCTCGGATTGCTGGCCGGCCGGCTCCTTCGCCCGGGCAGCGCGAGCGGCGGTCAGCTCGCCATTGATGGCGGCGCCCTTGCCTGGGTGAACGGCGAGCCGATCTCGACGCGCGACGTCGATATCGAGTACGGTGTCCAGAGCGTTCTTCGCCAGCGTATTCAGGGCGAGACACTGGTGGATAAACAGGCAATCGATGGATTTCGACGGGAGCTGGTCGACCGTCTTGTCGACCGTTGGCTGGCGCTCCAGGATGCCCGTGCGAACGGCCTTGTCGTCACCGACGCCGAGATCGACGCGGAGTTGCCGACGCTGGGCGCACGCTTCGGCATCTCTTCGGAAGAGCTGAAGGCCGCCGTGTTTGCGGTGCAACCGAACCTCAACGATGCCGACTGGCGAACGTGGGGCGCGCAGCAAATCCTGCTCGGCCGCTATCTCAATAGTCCCCGCGCCGCAGAGCTCGCGAACGAGTCGATGCGGACGATCGGCCGGAGCGCCGATCAAGTTAGCGCGGTTGCTGGGCTCCTATCCTTGAACGCGGACCTACAGTTCCTGGTCAACGGCGAGTCCGTCGCGCCTGCCCGCGAGGGCCAGCTGGCGCCCGATTTCGTGCTCCCAGCGCCCGACGGCACGCCGATGCGCCTCTCCGATTTCCGCGGCCGCCCGGTCATGGTCAACTTCTGGGCTACGTGGTGCGCTCCCTGTCGCATCGAGATGCCGTTGTTCGTCAACGCATACGAGAGCAACAAAGAAGATCTTGTCATCTTGGGCGTCAACTCGCAGGAGCGGCCCGATCAGGTCGTGCCGTACGTGCAGGGGGCCGGTCTGACCTTTCCGATCGTCATCGACGATGGGACCGTGTCGGCCATCTACCGCGTCAAGGCGCTGCCGACGACGTTCTTCATTGACGCGCAAGGCATGATCGTACGAGCGCACCGCGGGGCGATTCGCTCGCGACCGGAACTGAAGCCCTTCATCGAAGAGATCCTCCCGGGCGTGCAGCTGGGCTCCGGATCGGGGGTACGCGACATGCTGCTTGCGTTCGTCCACCCATCGCGCGGCGCTACTTCGCTGGGGTCGACGACGATTCGATGAGCTTCGCCGTGGTCGCCATTCCTCGGTCGTGCGGGAATTCGGATACCGGATTCCGCCGTGCAGGGCGAACCACGGCGACGCAATAGTACGATCGGGGCAAGGTCATGCGGCACTCGAAGCAGCGTGCGTCGTCAAGAGGATCGCGACGCGCGAGCATGAAGTCCTACCGGCTGCCTCGCGCGTTGAGCAATCCTAGGATGTTGAAATGCGCGATCTAGCGACGCTGTTGGCCGCATTCACCGTCGTCCTCGCGATCGGCCTTGGCGCCACGCTCGGAAGCCGCGCGCGAACGCGAATCGACTGGGGACCACCCGGCGCTGACGGCCGGCCCCGATTCGAGTATTGGCAACGTGCGATCCCTCCGACGCCGGAGCCCCGTTCCTCGGATATCGGTCGGCCGGAGGGGCCGATCGAGAGTTGGCCGAACGATCAGTTGGCCGACATCGCGGATCCCAACGTGTTGCAGCCCGGCTTCGTGCCCCTTCGCCTCGAGGGTTCGGCGCCCGTCGCCGGCGCTCCCCGGCTCGCGATCGACGGCTTGGACGCCAACGGCACCATCAATATGGGTTCCGTGCCCATCAGCCGACCGGTTCAGGCAGATATCGGGCTGGTCAATCTTGGCAGCTCTCCGCTAGCCGTTGCGCGCGTCTACCCGAGCATCTCCGCGGTCGCACTCCGCGTCGCAGGTTCAGAGAACGGACCGTCGGGGAGGCTCGAGCCGCCCGCCGCCGTTGTTCCGGGCGAGCGCGTGACGCTCACGATGCGTCTCGAGCCCGGCCGCCTGCAGGGACCGGGTGCGCGCTCGGTGATCGTTCAACTGTTCTCGAACGATCCCGCGCACGAGCGTTTCGATTCGGGCGACCCCATGAGCCACGAGACCCGGTTCCGTCTCGTGTTTGAGGCTCGAGAGTGGCGTGAACTCCAGCGCCCGATCGGCGCCGCGGAGCTTGCGATTGTGGCAGGCGAGCCGCGTCTGTGGGTGCCGGAGATTGCGCAGGGTTCCCGTGGAGGGAACGTTCTGCGCCTGGGTCGGCTTTCCCCGGTCGGGCCGACCACCGCGACCGTGACGGTCTCCAACGCAGGGGAAGGACTCTTGGAGCTCGACGCAGACCCTGCTCCCCGGCCCGAGGGTCGGGTGCCGCGAACGATCGCTCAGAACGAGCTTGGGCCTGGCGCTACGACAACGATGACGCTCACGCTGATCCCGCCGGCAGACGCCGCCCCCGACCATGCCGTCCCCGTGCGGCGTGAGGTGCGTCTACATAGCAACGACCCTGTTGCTCCCGACGTGGTGATCGTGATACGCGCTGTTTTCGGAGGAGAGGACCAGGCGCCTCCCACATCCACACCAACGCCGTCCAGTTCCGGATCAGACGAGTCGCGGTACTTGCCCTAGGCTCCGTTCGCTTGGCGTCCGTCGTGCAACGGAGTCGGGGTCCGGGAGGATGTGCCTTCGCATTGCCCGGTGGCGCGACTCGAAGGAAACGCAATTGGGACGGTGGCTGCATACTTGGACGTTGACCGGCCTGCCCATCCTCTCTACCGTAAGGGCTCGACAGGGAATAATCTCCCCAATTCGGAAGTCGCGGCATCCGCCGTGCCGGCCCGCTGTTCCTCAGCAATAGCGCTGCTATTCCTTCGTCTCAGCGAACCAACACGACGGCGCTGCAACTCCCTCGGTTGGCGACATTGTTTCCGGTCGAGCCCTTACGATTCACCGCTACTCGAATCGCACTCCTGTTCGAGGGAGACGCCCATGCGCGCTCGCTACATCATCGGTACCGGCTTGATTCTCGGCGCGCTCGTGGTCGTGAGCGTCGTGACCTACTCGCGCGAAGCGGTCGCGTACTTCACGGTGGACGAGCTATACGAGCAGGCAGGCGAGCAGGCCTTTGCCCTGGGCCCCGCCGCGCTGGCCGCGAGCCCGCTCGCCGAACGGTCCCTCCAGGTGCGCGGGGAGGTCGACGTCGCGACGGTCGATCGAGGCGAAGACGGACTTCAGATGCGCTTTGAACTCACGGGAAAGGACGGGCGCCTGCCCGTGGTCTACCGCGGACTCGTCCCAGACACTTTTGATCAAGCCGAGTCGGTTACCGTCGGCGGTCGGCTGGATTCCGACGGCGCGATGGCGGCGGACGAGCTATTCGTCCAGTGTCCGTCGAAGTACGAAGCCGTGCCGCCGAGCGCTGCGGACGGAGCGGCGGACGCCTATGGTGGCGCCGAACAGCCCGCCGGCGTGGACGCCGCCTCGTTGGATGCGCTCAGCCCACAGAACTTCGACGCTTCCGACGCCGCTACCTCCGACGAGGGCTAGAGCGTGGCCGAGCTAGGCTATCTGGCCGTCGTACTCGCCCTTGGCGCGTGCGCGTTTGCGCTCGTCGCGTCCGTGGTGGGTGCCATCCGCGATCGCCCGGTACTGATCGCAAGTGGGCGACGGGGCATGTTGGCCGCCGCCGCCCTCGCCGTCACGGCCACCGTGATCATGTTGGGGCTCTTTCTCTCTGGCGATTACTCGGTGCTCGCCGTATGGAAGAACTCGAGCCGTACGACACCCCTGCTCTACGTCGCGACAGGCCTCTGGGGTAGCCAGGAAGGCTCGTTGCTGTTTTGGAGCATGCTCCAGGTAGGCTTCGCAGGGCTGGTGTTGCTGCGACCTTGGCGCGCCGATCGTGCGCTGCTGCCATGGTTTACCGCAACGAACGCCGTGATCGGCGGCTTCTTCCTATTCCTCGTAGCCTTCGTTGCGAACCCGTTCACACGACTCGAGGTCGTGCCTGCGGACGGCAGCGGTCTCAATCCGCTCTTGCAGCACCCCGGCATGGCCTTCCATCCGCCCGCGCTGTATCTGGGCTTCACGGGCATGGCGATCCCGTTTGCGTTTGGGATTGCGGCCTTGATATCGGGGCGTCTGGATGCCGGTTGGATCGCGGCCTCGCGGCGCTGGCTGCTGGTTGCGTGGGCCTTTCTCACGATCGGGCTTACCCTCGGCGGCCGTTGGGCCTACGACGTGCTGGGTTGGGGCGGGTATTGGGGTTGGGATCCGGTCGAGAATGCAGCCTTCATGCCCTGGCTCGCCGCGACGGCATTTCTGCATTCCGTGATGGTTCAAGAGCGCCGTGGCATTTTTCGGGTGTGGAATATGGTGCTAGTCATCATGACCTTCAGTCTGGTGATCATCGGCACCTTCCTGACGCGCGCGGGCCTCGTCTCGAGCGTGCACGCCTTTGCGCAGTCCAACATCGGTGGCTACTTCCTGGGCTTCACGGCTTTCATCGTGATCGGTAGCCTGCTCCTACTCTGGTGGCGCTTGCCGCTCCTACGATCCGATGGTCGCATCGAGAGCGCGCTCAGCCGAGAGTCGGCGTTCCTCGGCAACAACCTGCTGTTTATGGGGGCGTTGTTCGCCGTGTTCTGGGGCACCTTGTTCCCGCTCTTCGCCGAGATCGTCACGGGCGACCGGGTATCGGTCAAAGCCACCTATTTCAACCAGGTCGTGCTGCCCATCTTCGGGGCGCTCGTGCTCTTGATGGGGATTGGCCCGCTCGTCGGCTGGCGCCGCACCGACGCGCGTGCACTCCGCCGCACGCTGCTCGGACCTGCGCTGGGTACGTTGGCCGTGGCCGCCGTACTCGTGGCCGCCGGCGTGCGCCATTGGGTTGCGTTAGCCGGCTTTACCGTGAGCGTGTTCGCGCTGTTCGGCACGCTCATCGAGCTCGGACGTGGGGTGCGCGCACGCATGCGGCAGGGCGACCGTCCTTGGTCGGCGGCGGCCGGACTCGTCGCGCGTCAGCGACGCCGTTACGGCGGCTACATTGTGCATCTGGGCGTGATCTTCTTCGCGATCGGTGTGACCGGCAACGTATACCAGGCCGAGGTGGAGCGCAGCCTGAAGCTGGGCGAGACCGTAGAGGTCGGAAACTACGCGTTGACGTTCCGGGGGCTGGCCACGGTCGAAGAAGCGGACCGCAGCCTGCTGGTTGCCCGGATGGCGGTCCGGACGGCCCAAGGGCGGGACATGGGTACGCTGGAACCGGCCAAGGCCGTGTTCCGATTGCGCGAGGATCAGCCCATGACCCTGCCGGCGGTCCTAACGCGTCCCCTCGAAGACCTGTACGTGTTGCTTGGCGCCTACCGCATCGACCCGCCGAATGTACCCGGCGGCGCACCCGTCGAGCATGCGACGGTCAAGGTCTACGTGAACCCGCTCGTGTCCTTCGTCTGGTTGGGCCTGATGGTGCTCGTGCTCGGCACGTTGATCGCGGCGTGGCCGGACGGTCACGAGGCCCGCGTCCTCGCCACGGAGTTGCGGCGATTGCGCACGGCTCCGCCCGTTCCTGCCGGCGGCGACTGATGCGCGAAGGCGATGTAGATCACCGCGAACGGACCCACGGTCCGCGCGAACGGACGGGAAGCCGAGAGAGCCATCGGCGGCACGGGCCGCTGCTCATCGCCCTCGTTGCAGTCGTGATCGCAGCAACCGCGTCGCCGCGAGCGTTGGCGATGCCACGCGTTCAGCCCGCGCTACCGACGGGAGCAATCGATACCTCCGCCGTGCCGGACGAAGACGTGTCGGCCATTGCCCAACAACTGAACTGCCCGACGTGCGAGGGCTACAACCTGCGCGATTGCCCCTTGACCGTCTGCGCCCAAATGCGCGGACAGATTCGCGAGCGGCTGGCCGCCGGCGTCGGCGAAGCGGCCATTATCGAGGAATTCGTCGGCTACTACGGCCCGCAAGTGCTCAACGCACCGCCCAAACGCGGCCTCTTTCTACTTGCGTGGTGGCTACCGCCCGCTGTACTCCTGCTAGCCTCGCTAGGGGTGGGAACCTGGGGCTGGCGGCAACGTGGACGTGGGACCACCCAAACGATCAATGACGCCGAACGTCCCATACCTCCGGCAGTCGATGCGGGGCAGGATCCGCAGCTCGGTAGTACCGACGCGCGACGGGCAGGGGAGCCGCAGTCCAGGACCCCTTCGAGCAGCCGCAAAGGAGCGTCGGACCCGGTCAACGCAGCGCGAGAAACATCCGCCAATCGCGGTGCTGCCACGGGAACCGTCGACCCCTACGCGCGCGCCTTCGAGCAACTTTCACACAGGGATCCGGGCGAGCCGAAGGCAGACATCGTGAACACGACCCAACGGGGGACTCCGTCGGCAGCCGGCGATCACGGTGCGCCTTCCGAGCCGTCGCCCGATGCCGCGAGCGACTCCGTGGATGACGCCGTGAGCGGCTCCGGGAACGGCAAAACACCACCCCCGTCCGCGGAAGCCTTAGACGGCTCGCGCTCATCATGACGAGCGACCTCCCAACGCCGACGCGCGAGAACCCCGCCCCGCCCCCCGTTCCGGAGCGCGATGCGGCAAGCGGTAGGCTGACGGGTCGGTCCATTCCCAGCGGCCGAGGCGCGGCGTCGGTCCTGCTGTTGGTTGGTATCGTCGCCGCGTTCGCTGTGATCGCAGTGCTCGCCTTTGCGCTTCGGGAACCGGGTGCCGCCCTTCAACCCGGCGAGCCCGCCCCGGATTTCACCTTGAACAGCTTCGAGGGAGAGCAGTACGAGCTCTCTGCGCTTCGAGGCCGGGTGATCGTGCTGAATTTCTGGGCGTCGTGGTGCATCGAGTGCTCTGTGGAAGCGGCAGATCTGGTAGCGGTCTGGCGCGAGTTTCAAGATCGTGGTGTGCTGGTCCTGGGTGTGGACTACACGGACACCGAGGCCGCCGCGCTGGACTATCTGGAACGGCTCCAAATCAGCTATCCCAATGGTCCGGATTTGGGCGCTCGCATATCCAGTCGCTACGGTCTAACCGGCGTCCCGGAGACCGTGCTCATCGACCGTGAAGGACGCATCGTTCCGCTGCGTGTCGCGGGCGAGCAACGTCCGCTTGCGAAGATCGTCGGACCGATCGTGCCCGGAGGTGGCTACACACCGGACGATTTGCGAAACACGCTTGAAGCGCTGCTGGCCGACGGTGATGTCGGCTCCGGCGCGACGGAGCACGGTCTCCCCATTGCCTTGGCGCCCTCTTCCAATCGCATCCCAACACGGCCGCCCCGGCGATGAGTGCCGCGAGCGTGCTATTGGCCGCGGGCTTCCTCGTGGCCCTGGCGGTCTGGGCATGGGTGCTCGCTCCGCTCTGGCGCGGCGGCCATAGCGCAGCCGGCCCCGACCCGCGGGTCATCGGCTTGCTGGCCGAACGCGAAGCCGCCCTCGCCTCGTTGCGCGATCTTGATGCGGATGCGGCGGATGGTCGCATCGGGCCCGCGGATCACGCGCGGCTGCGCGCCGAAACCATCGCGCAGGGCGCCTCGATCCTGGCGGCGCTCGATCGTCTCGCCGAGGGCGAAGCAGGCAGCGCGGCGCAAAGAACCGCATGGATCGAGTCGGAGCTCGCACGGCGGGCCGCGACGCGAGGACGGTCGTGATCCGCATCGGGGGGCGCAGGAATCGGCGGCAAGCCGCGCGATCTTCGAAGCTTCGTCCGTGTCTGGGGTCCACCGACAGGAGCGGCGCGTCGCGGTCCATGCCCAGCGTGCGCCGAGCGGATTCGACGATCGCCCGCGCGTCGCTGCCATTGCGCCCTCGCCTGGCCCGATCCTGCCGGCGAACGCTGCCGATAGCGCTCTCGACGCTACTCGTGCTCCTGATCATTGGGCTCCTACCGCTGTCCCGACCCGAAGCAGGGCGCGCCGTGCACGCCGCGGATCTCGTCCAGGCCACCGAAACTTCCAGCAACCCGCCCGTCACGCCAACGACCGCAGCCGAGATCGCCTGGCCTTCGCGCGCGCCGGACATGGACGCGGGCGTCGCGCTCTTTGCGCAGCGGTGTGCGGATTGCCACGGCCCGAGCGGCCGCGGCGACGGATCCATGGTGGACGGTCTGCCCGCGCCGCCGCCCGACCTGTCGGATCGTCTCCGTGCGCACGACCAAACCGCGGCCCAACTCTACGACATCATCACCAACGGTCGTATCGAGCGGTTGATGCCTCCATGGCGCGAAGCATTGGATGTCGACGCGCGTTGGGACGCCGTAGCCGGCTCGATGGCGTGGTCCCTTACTCCGACCCGCCTCGCGCGCGGCCGAGACGCGTATACGACCTCGTGCGCGTCCTGCCACGGCGAGGGAGGCGACGGCGTGCCGTCCGCCCCACTTGGCGATCTTGAGGCGATGGCGGTCCGCTCGACAGACGAGCAGCTACGCCGGGTTCGGGCGCTGGACGCGGCGCGCCACCCCAACATCAATGAACTCGACGACGCTACGGTGCGGCTGGCCCTGGACCACGTGACATCTCTTTCATTTGAGCACGCCGTTGCCGATGGAATCGTCGCAGACGGCATGCTGGCCGGCCGCGTCGTCCCCGCTGAGGACGCCGATCTGCGCACGATCGACGTGGGTGCTGCGACCCTGCAGGCACGTCCCTACGCGTTTGTGGGCGCGATCGCGGTGCCGGGCGAAGCCATCACCATTCCCGTCGACGCGACAGGAATGTTCAGCGCGACGAACGTGCTTGCCGGACCGAACGTGCAATGGGAGATCGCGGCCGAGATCGCCGGCGTTCGCTACCCGCTCGCTCACCCCGTCTCGGCCGATCGCGGCGCGCTCGCCGATCCCGGGGAGGCCGTCGGTTCCGCACGCGACGATGGCGGAGACGACGACGAGACTGCAAGCGCCACTGCGCTGCGCATGCCGGTCTACGCGGCCGACCCCACCGCTCCGATCGGCATGCTCAGCATGACCGCGCTCTTGTCGCCTCGTCCCGAGGACGGCGTCGTCGAGGTGCTCGAGCGCTGGGTGCTGGTCAACCGATCCGGCCTCGCGCGAGTCGCTCGGCCCGGAAGCGATGAACCGACGGTTGGCCTACCACTGCCTGTCGGCGCGGCGAGTGCGCGGGTCGTCGATGTGCAGGCCGGACAGGACGCTAGGCAAGAGGGCGACGTGCTGCTCGACTTTCGGCCCGTACCACCCGGTGAGCATGAGATTCTCGTCGGCTATGTCGTTCCCTACGCCGGCAACGCGCTCGATTTGACGCGCGTGCTGGATGCGCGACTCGGGGAAATGACCGTCGTCGCGTCTGACCCGGCTGTGCGAATCGAGAGCGAGCAGCTTCCCGACCGTGCCCCGACCGAGTTGGAAGGGGTAGCATTGGAGCGGGTCGGCGGACGCCTGTTGGAGTCCGGGTTGGCCGTTACGACACGTCTCACCGGCTTGCCGGAAGCCGTGACATCACCGCAAACCGCACTCGCACCGATGCCGGACCTTCCGATGGCACCGCGGACAATCGCGCTCTTGGCGATGTCCATGGCTGGGGCGGCGGCGTTGATCGCCCTCGTTGTTACATTCTGGAGTCCCAGCGGCGTCAACAACGCATCGAGCAGTGCCGCGGATCGCGATGCACGCGCGCGGGGGAGAATCCTCGACCGTCTCGCAGCGTTGGACGCGGCGAATCGCGACGGACGGTTGGCGCCCCGTGACTACGCGGCGCGCCGGGCCGCACTGCTGGAACAGGCGTTGCCGCTCATTCACGCCGCCGTCGAGGCGTCGCAAGAACCCGCACACGACGTCGGGGCGAATACTCGAAACGAACCCACGTCGCACGAGTAGGCAGACGAGCCATCGTGTCTCCAACGTTCCTGCGACCAACGATCGCCTCAATGCATCCAGGGAGAACCGCCATGTTGCGTGCCTTCGTTGCCACTGCCATCGCTGCAGTCGGCTTGCTGCGTTTGCCGTTGGTCGTCCTGGCGCAAGGCGACGGCGGGCAGGCAAGCTCCACGGGGGGTGGCTACGTCATGGCCGCGTACATGGTGACGGCACTGCTCCTCGGGGGGTATGGCATCTCGCTCTTCGTGCGGAAGCGTGCTGCGCTGGCCGATCTGGCTGCGCTGCGCGGACTCGATCCCGACCGGCAGGACTCCGAGGCGTCGGACGTCCATTGAATGAGCAAGGGCGACGGGCGTCCACGTTGCAGGAGACACCGTTTTCCGCTGGGTTGACGTGGCTGACCCGACACTGGCTGGCGGGATGGCTGATAGCCACAGGTGGGTTCATCGCCTTGCCCTTTGTCGCGCCGTTGTTAGCCCGAATGGGCTGGCAGCGTGCGGCCGGCGTGATCTACACGCTCTATCTACCCACGTGCCATCAATTGCCCCATCACAGTTGGTTCCTGTTCGGGCCCCGTTTCCACTACGCCTGGGCGGAGGTCCAACCGTTCACGGGCGTAGCAATCGACTCGCCCTTGTCGGCGTTTCACGCGCCCGTTCGTGCCGCGGCCGTAGGCTACCAGGCGGCGATCTGCCAACGTGACACCGCGATCTGGGGGGCGGTGTTTGCCGCAAGCGTGGTCTACGCCATCTGGAATCACGCGCGCGCTAAGCAATCCAAGCCGCCACCAAAGGGGCTCCCCCTCCGTCTGTACCTCGTCGCCATGATTCCCATCGCGGTCGACGGTCTGACCGGCCTGGTTGGCCTTCGAACGAGCACGCCGCTGCTGCGCACGATAACCGGCGTGTTGTTCGGCGCGGCAACCGCATGGTTCGTGCTGCCCCAGCTCGCCGACGGTTTCCGCGAGTGGGATCGCATGCGGCACCCGGAGATACAGGATCCGGATGTGGGACGCGGGACGTGACCGAATCGGGAGTTCGCCGACCGGCCGGAGCGTGCCCGACCCAAAATCCACTCTACTCCGCTGTCTGAACAATCCCCCCCGGATACCAATCGATACGCCCTTCGTACAGCGTTCCTGTCTCGACTGGTCGCATGCTCCTGGCGCAACCGCCAGTCCGGTCCGGCGCTGCGACGCCTATCGTGATCAGTAGACCCGAACGCGGCGCACCCTTGCGCCGCACGTTGAGATGAGAGGTCACCGACCATGATCGATTCGCGTATGCAACGCTCGACCCTCCGACGACGCTCCGTCGCCTTGCCAGGCAGGCTTGTCATGGCAGGAGTGCTCGTGCTGTTTGCTGTCATCGGCTACTTCACCACGACGCGCGAGGAAACCAACACCTTCACGGGCGAAGTGCAACGTGTCGCGCTGAGCCCGGAGCAAGAGATCGCGCTCGGTTTGCAGGCCGCGCCCCAGATGGCCGCCCAGCATGGCGGCTTGCACGCTGACTCTGCCCTCCAGGCCTACATTGACGAGGTCGGCGATCGGATCGTTGAACGGGGCGACGCGGACGAGTCGCCGTACCAATTCGACTTTCACCTCTTGGCCGACGAGCGCACCGTCAACGCGTTCGCGTTGCCCGGAGGCCAGATTTTCCTGACGGCCGCCATCTATGATCTCTTCGAAACCGAGGAAGAGCTTGCCGGCGTGCTGGCCCACGAGATCGCCCACGTCGTCGGCCGGCACTCCGCTGAGACCGTGGCCAAGGCCAAGCTCGCGCAGGGCATCAGCGGCGCCGCGGCGGCTGCGCTCTACGATCCCAGCAATCCGGCGTCCCGGGGAAGCGCGGAAGCTGCGGCGCTCGTGGCGCAGGTTGTCACGAAGGGATTTACGCGCGAACACGAGATTGAGGCGGATCGGCTGGCCGTGCGCTTGATGGACGAGGCCGGCTACGATCCGGAGGCGTTGATATCGGTCATGAAGAAGCTGGACGCAGCCGGCAGCTCGGCGCGACCGCCGGAGTTCTTCAGCACGCACCCCGATCCAGGGCGTCGCATCGATCAGATTCGCGCGGCGATCGAAGAGCGCGCGTCGCGTGATGTCTCGGATGCCGGAAACGAAGTGGACGCAGAACCCGTAGCCCTCGCTGATCGGTAGGTCTGGCTGCCTCCGCGGCTGGCCGCGGCACCGATCATCCGCGGGACCCGCATGGAGCGAGCGGGGCGGGCAAGACGGTCTGGCACCGACAAAGTACAACCAATGGGGTGGGATCGCTTGCGATCCCGCCCCATTCGTTTGCGCCGAGATCGTCCAAGGTCAATGCGAAGCACATGCGAAGCGGACAACTCGGCGCGGCCTCTTTCCCTGACGGTCGAACGATTGATGAAGGCAGACGCGAGCACCATCCACCGAGCGCGGACGAACCACGTTGATTCTTGGTTCGCGCAGCTCATGGAGCTGGCGGAGGAGGAGGTGGTGAAGACGGCCTGGGTTAGACGGCGCGGGCGGTACGGGAGGCGCTGAGACCGTCGTTCGGGTCGAACGGTCGGCGCGGGAGCAGGGGACATTGCTACGGCTCAGGCACTCAGGATTCCGCGATGAAGAGTCCCGCGATGCACATGAGGCGAACTGGCCCGAGGTTTGGATGTCTTGGATGAGGCGCTGCGGCCGTCGGCCTAGTAGCTACGGAAGACCGTCCGCTAGTTTCGGCGCCACAATTAACATCGGTGAGGGCCCGGTTCCTGCAAAGGAACCGGGCCCTCACCTCGTGCCCCGAGGAAGATAATCTAGGTGGGGCGGGCGCGCGTGAGCTCTCGCGCTAGGACCGCTCCGTGCCCGCCGTTAGACAGGCGCGCTCGAGCCTCGCCTCGCGGCCGACGTGGACTCGGGAATCGCGGAGCCGCCCATGCGGCCAGGCCCGCGATAAGACCGGCGACGATCACCGGAGACCAACGCTGACCCTGTTCGACTCCATAGGCATCGTGCTGATCCCGTGGGAGTTTGTACTGGTTCTGGTCCTGGTACAGGGATCGTGCCAGGCCATCGTTCATGGACCGCACTCCTGGCCGGCTGCCGCTCGGCCTAGGACGGCCCGGTGCGTGCTCAGCGAACGTCCGTTGCTTTGACGGGTTGGGACTAGTCATCGCCGCCGGGACTGCGGCCGCGATCTCATCGGACGAGGCTTGCATGCGCGCACGGGCGGCCGCCCGAATCTGCGCCGCGAGCAACTGGGCCCGCTCCATCGCTTCGGATCGGTCCGGTTCTACATATCTCGAGTGCTGCGGGATCTCGCGTTCGAAACGTGGAACTGCGACGCGGTCGCTCCCGCCTTTCCATCCGCCTGGCATTTCGCACTTCATGTGATTTCCCTTCGTGCCAACCTGAATCCAGACCTACGCAAGCCAAACTGCGAACCAACGTCGACCAAGGGTCAAGTCTCGACCTGCCCATTACCGCTACTGCCACTTCTACCGCTACTACTACTTCGGCTGATTCTCGTACGAGGATTGCCGATGCTTCGAAGGCCTATCGAGGGCAGGGCCCGCTGCAGTGCGTTTCCGGAAGCAATGCAGCGCGGCGTACCCTCCTCATGCCATGCTCCAAGGATACGTCGGACATCCCCGCGGCAACACGGACCAACAACCAGTCTCAGCCTGGATGGCGCGGTACGATATCCCCTGTCGCACCCTCCAGGTCGGACGCCGAAGCCGATCCCGACTCCACCTCCTCTGTACTCGAATGCGACGACCGATCGCCCAATCATCATGAGGCGCAGGGAGGCGCAGGGAGGCTCACGGGGCGCAGTGAGGCTTGCGATCCAAGACCTTGCGCGGGAACGGCAACGAGGGCGGGGTCGCGTGACCCCGCCCTCGTTCTACCTACCGTGCCCTGCGCGGACCGTCGCGTCGCACGGCCTGTAGCGGCAGCGCTAGCTCATGCTCATCGCTTCGAAGTTGATCCGCCGCTCTGCGAGGTGGCTGAGCGTACGATCCGCACGGCCCTCCTCTTCGATGGAACGGGTCAGCAAGTCCGCTGCCTTGCGGTTGCCGAGCTGCTCGGCATAGGCGCGAGCGATTCCGTAGCCCGCCATCTCGTAGTGCTCGACGCGCTGCGCGCCGGCGATCAGCAGCGCATCGCGAACTTCGTCGTCGGCCTCCGGTACGTCCGTCAGCGCCGACTTTGTCTCCTCGATCAGGCCGGCCATGCCCTTGCAGCGATGGCCGCCCGGCGCGTAGTCCAAGCTCTTGAAGATGGTTTCAAGTCGGGCCACGTGCTCCTTCGTCTCTGCCAAATGATCCGTGAACGCGCTCCGCAGGTCCTTATCCGTGGCGGCGTTGATCATCGTGGGCAGGGCTTCGGTCAGCTGATTTTCGGCACTGTATAGATCTTTCAACTCGTGCACGAACAGCTTTTGCAGATTCTCAAGCTTCATGTTGGGCTCCTGGTTTGGTGATGCTCTGAGTTGCGTTTGGGTGCAGAGTTCCCGCGAACCAGCGACGTCGCTCCGCCTAGCGCAGGAGTTCCTCGCGCGTCGCGATCGCGCCGGAATCGGCAAGGATTCGCTGCGCTTCGTTCTCGCGATCGGTGTGCACGGCCACGATGTAGCCGCCGCGGCGCAGCCCTTCCGAATACAAGCTGGCCTCATCCGGATCTAGGCTCTCGTTGAGGAAAGGACCACCCAACCCGCCGGACGCGGCACCGGCCGTCACGCCGGCCGCGGTCGATGTGAGCAGGGATGCGATCGGACCCGCGATGAACAGCGGACCGAAGCCGGGAACGGCTAGGGCAACCGCGCCGGCGAGCAAACCCGCGACGCCGCCAAGTGCTGCACCCTCAACCGCACCCACAGCCATGGACTCGCGCACGAGAGCCTCTTCCGATTGACGCTCAGCACTCGTCTCAAATGTGCTGCCCTCCGTATCCGCCGCGGTGACCACGGAAACGGCGGCGGGATCAAACCCGTCGGCGGTAAGCGCGCCGACGGCGTGGTCCGCTTCTGCGGATGTATGGAACAGTCCGACAACGGTCTCGCGCATGGTGTTCTCCTTTGAGCAATGTAAACAACAAGAGTCAAAAGGGGCGGTTCCGGCTGCGGCGAGGAAGACTCCCTCGTCGTGCAGTTCCACCGTGCTTAAAGGGTATGTGCTTCGCACCGCCTACACCACGGTCGGGCTGACAGTCTTGGCCCTGGCTCCCAAGGCAAAACCCCCTGGCGAGATAGCCAGGGGGCGTGTGCAACAGATGTGGAACGCGGGACACCCGCACCATATGGCTCGTCAAACAATACGAGGCGCTATGCGGCCAGCGCTAGACTGCCCCAGCGCTCCTCTGCTCCTCAACAATGGCGCTGCCATTCCCTTGTCACCGAGGAGGGAAGCACTGGAACAATCAAGCGGCGCCCTCGGTAGCTGCCTCGTATTGCTTGACGAGCCCGTAGCAAGCGGCGGATACCAAGGCGATTAGCCGCGACCTTGTCGGATCGCCCACGCGATCGTTTCCGCGCGGCTGGCCACACCCAACTTGTCATAAATATTGCTCAGATGAAAGCGCACGGTGCGCTCGCTCACGCCCAACTCGCGCGCCATCTTGAGGTTGGTCCAGCCTTTGACCAGGTGCGTGAGCACCTCTTCTTCGCGTTCCGTCAACGCATCCATCTCGGAGGGTTCGTCGCGCGCCCAACGTGCCATGCTCGATGCGGCGCGCCTGCTGATCCAACCGTCTTCGCCCTGCGCGACGCCGCGCACAGCCTCCACGATGCGTTCGGGCGCTTCTTCCTTTGTAAGGTAGCCGGCAGCGCCCCGCGCAAGTAGGGCATGGATGTACTCGTGATCGTCATACGCCGACAAGGCGAGGATGCGCGTCGGTCCCCCTTGTTCCTTCAACCGATCTGCCACGTCGGAGCCCGTCATATCGGGCATCTCCATGTCGAGCAGGAGCACATCGGGCTCCAACGATGCGACGAGCGCGATGGCCTCCGCCCCGTTCTTTCCTTCGCCGACGATCTCGATCTCCGGTGCTGCCTCCAATAGCCCTCGAATGCCCGCTCGCACGATGGGATGGTCGTCTACGAGCACGACACGAATACGCGCGGCTGGTTGTTCGCTCATGCTCTGTCTCCCTTCGTTGAGATCGTCGCATTCATGTTGGCCTGGCGTGTGGTCCCGCCGCGCTCGGTGTACGGTCCGGCGTATGGCTCTATGGGTGCGTCGACGCGAACGAGCGTACCTTCCCCGATCTGCGAACGAACGAAAAGCCGCCCCCCCAGGGCTTCGGCTCGTTCGGACGCCCCCAGAAAGCCAAAATGGCCGAGCCTGCCGAAGTCGAGCCATCGTTCCGGCACCACGAAGCCGCGTCCATCGTCCTCGATCTCGAGGCGTGCAAGCCGTCTGGTTACGTGCAGTCGCACCGTCATCTGCGAGGCATCCGCATGCCGCAGGACGTTGGAAACGGCATGTTGATATACGCGGAACAACGCGAGCCGGGTGGCGTCCGGTATCGCCTGGTCATCTTCATCCAAGGTCAGGCGCACTTCCAGATCGTGATGTTCCTGGGCGATGCGCTCTGCGTGACTGCGCAACGCACGTGCCAGCCCGAACGGCGTAAGCGCCGGGGGGCGCAGCTCGCCGCACAGGGCGCGCAGGGTCGACGTCACCTGGTCGAGGCTGTCGAGCACCGTCGTAGCACGTTCGGCTACGTGCGGATCCGTGGTGCCCGTCTTCATCGACGTCAACAAGAATCGGACACCGATCAGCTCCTGCAGCGGTCCATCGTGCAGGTCGCGCGCCAACGCGGTGCGCTCGTCCTCGCGGCTCTCGGATAAGCGACGCTGCGTCTCGGAGAGCTCCCGACGAACCAGGTCGTTTGCGATGGCGTAGCGAATGGAGCGTTCGAGCAGGTGCGGGGACAATTCGGTCTTCGGCAGAAAGTCGGCGGCGCCGGCCTTGGCCGCCTCCAGATCGGTCTCCCGGTCTCCCTGGCCGGTCAAGAGGATCACCGGTCCGCGGCACCCTGCGCGCCGGGCGGCGCTGAGGAGCTCGAGACCGTTCTGGGCTCCGAGTCGGTAGTCCATGAGATAAACATCGAACAAATTCGAGGTCATCATGCCCAAAGCATCGTCGAGGTTGCCGCACCACTCCGGCGACGGCGCTTCGGGCCACAACTCTTCGAGCAGATGCGTCATGAGGATCGCATCATCCTCGTCGTCCTCGACGAGCAATATCCGTGGCCCACTGCGCTCAAGCTCGTTCACATTGTCGTTCCGGAAGGCAACTCCACCACGTCGAACCAATAATGCGCCAGGGATGCAACCAGTTCGACGAGGGATGTAAACGTCACAGGCTTGACCACGAACGAGTTTACGCCCAGGTCGTAGCTGCTAAGAATGTCGTCCCTTGCACCGGAGGTCGTGAGCACCACGATCGGAATGCGCCGTAGCACCGGATCGGCCTTGATCTCATGGAGTGCTTCACGACCATCCATGCGAGGCATATTTAGGTCGAGCAGCACCAGCGCGGGCGGCGAATCAATGCGCTCGACATACGCATTGCGCCGACGCAAGAAATCGAGGAGCTCGACGCCGTCCTCTACATACTCGACCGCGCGCTTCGGATGGCTGAGCGCAATGGCTTCGCTCAGCAACAAGCGGTCGTCCGGGTCATCCTCCGCGACCAAGAGGGAACCATGGGCGGGGCCTGCTGAAATGTTCGTCACGAAGCTCCCTTGGATTCTGCATCTAGTTCTTGGCGATCGTCAGGCAACCAGGCTCGAAATGTCGCTCCCTTGCCTGGGCTGCTTTCCGCATCAAGTTGCCCGCCATGGCGCTCGACGATGCGGCGGCAGATGGCGAGACCCATGCCGGTGCCTTCGTACTCGCTTCGGCCGTGGAGGCGTTGAAATGGCGTTAGAATCTTCTCCAATTGTTCTATATCGAATCCGATGCCGTTGTCCCGCACGCTGAGTACCAGCCCGCTTACGTCTGGCTCGTCCTCTACCGTGCGTGTCGAACGCTCCGCCCAAATCTCCACTTTAGGCACCTGCTCCTTCGGATGGAACTTAAGGGCGTTGGTCAACAGATTTTGAACCAACTGGCGCAGCTGGGCTGGATCGCCATGCGCAGTAGGGAGAGGGCCGATCGTGACGGTCGCCTGCTTCTCCCGCACCAACTCTTCCAAGTCGGAGAGCACCGCGCGAACGATCGAGTCGAGATCAACATTCTCGAACGGCTCGCCGCGGGTTGCGATGCGCGATAGCGAGAGCAGGTCCTCGACGAGGCGCTGCATCCGCAGGGCCGCGTTTTGCATCCGTGCGAGGTAGTCGATCCCACGAGCGTCCAAGACATTCTCGTAGCCCATCGCGAGTCGATCGGAGAAAGCGCTGATCTTGCGGAGCGGTTCCTGCAGATCGTGCGACGCTACATACGCGAATTGCTCCAGCTCGCGGTTGCTTGCCTCCAGCCGCGTAGCGTAGGCGCGCAGGCGAGAGCGGGCCTCCTCGCGTTCCGTCACATCCCGGATGATGGCCGTAAACCGCAGGCCTTCGGTTGCCTGCCAACGTGCCAACGACAACTCGATTGGAAACTCGCTGCCATCGGCTTTCTTGCCGAACACAGACACGGTCTGGCCGAGCAGCGGGGCAGCTCCTGTACGGCGCATCCGTTCCATACCCGCTTCGTGTTCGCCGCGCAGCGTGTCCGGAAGAATGCGAACGACCGGACAGCCGAGCATTGCATCGGCCGAATGCCCAAACATCTGGGTTGCACCGCTATTCCAGAACAAGACGTCGCCATCGGTATCAATGGTGATAATCGCCTCGGCAGCGGTCTCCGCGACCGAACGAAACTGCTGTTCGCTAGCGCGCAGCGCCTCTTCGTTGTGTCTGCGGGCCGTGACGTCCTGCGCCGTTCCGGCAAGCCGAATCGTGTTGGACGTTTCGTCCCGGAGAATCCGACCCCGACCATGTACGATGGTGCGTTCGCCTTCCGGCCGTGCCACCCGATGATCAAACGAGAAATCCTCGCCCGTCTCGATCGCTGTCTGGACCACGCCGATGACGCGGTCGCGATCCGCGGGATCGATGAGCGATACATAGCGGTCGAAGTCGATCCGGAAGGCTTGCGGAGCGTGCCCATAGATCCGGTACAGTTCATCCGACCAGAGAATCTCGTCGGAACTGATATCCCAACTCCAGCTTCCAATTGCCGCGACCGATTGCGCCTCGTGCAACGCGGCGCTCACGAGGTCCGTTCGGACGTAGAGGCGGCGCAAACTGGATGCGGTGCCGACCACCACGAGCGCATAGCTGGCGATCTTGAGCACATGCGCCGCATCGAAGCTCGCGTCATAGAGCGCCCGCGATCCGACCATGAACGGCACCTGCACGGCGATACTCGTGATCAGCGCCAATACCATCCAATGATCGAAGGGTTCGGTTCGCCAGCGACCGCGCTTCAGATATCCGGCGAGAGCGGCCGCGAATGGAATCGCGGGCAGCAAGTCCATGGGACGGCCGAGGAATCCCGTGCTATGGGGGGAGGGCACCGTCACGGTCCGAAAACCGACAATGAAAAGGAGCGTTACGAATACGATACCGCCGTAGAGACGCCATTCACGTGCGACAGGCGTCGGGGTGTCCTCGTCATGGGTGGTGGGGTCCAGCACGCTCGCCCACAGCAACAGGCCGAGCACTAGCCGACCGGCCAACCATGTCCAGGGCGGCAAGTTAGGATCGCTGGTTCCTAGAATCGGAGCGGCAGGCGTGGCAGAGATAAAATGAAAGAGGTCAAGCGTTCCCGTGGCGAGGAACGCGACGCCAATGTACAGGAATCGCTCGACGCGGCGACTGTAGAAGCGCACGAGGGCCAGCACGCCGACCACAAACGCCAATGTGGTTGCGATCGACTCAAGATGGGTGTGAAGCCCGCCTGCGCTCGACCAGTCCGAACGGACAATGATCTGCTGCGCGATCACGAGCACGACGCCGAGGCCGATGTATGCCGGCAGCCGACGTTGTTTGGCACGACGCCACGACTCGGGGCTCGGCTCTCGCATGGAGGCGGGGATTCTCCGCGGCGGGGGTTGCCGCGCGGCTCTCTTGTGCTGATCGCCGGCAGCGTACGCGAGCCCAGAGTCTAGCGAATTCGCGGGCCGCGGCCAGCCGGACCACAAGTTGCTTTCCACGGAACGAACTCCATCAAACAGAACGAGAAGAGGAGCGGGCCGCTTGGGCCCGCTCCTCGGCACTAATTCTTGCCTGCGCTTTCGAGCGTATCCGCAGCGCGAAGCGTCCGCAAGAAACGGTTCGCGTTACGCTGCGAGCTTTCGTACGAAGCCGACGATCACAAGCAGGAGCACCGCGCCCACCGTGGCCGTGATCAGCGCGCCGACCCACGAGGCGCCGATCGCAATCCCCAGAGCGTCAAACGCCGCTCCGCCCATCATGGCGCCGATGATCCCAACCACGATGTTGCCTAGCAGACCGAAGCCGAAGCCCCGGACTATCTCACCCGCCGCCCAACCAGCCACGGCACCGACGATCAACCAAATCAACAAGTTCATGTCCAAGCCTCCTCGTCTCCCAGTGCGGGCTGCCGCAATCGGCAACCCGAAGTCTTGATCTACCTCATGGTACCCAATACACGAGACCACACACACGGTGTTTGCTCCAGCTTCCGCTTTCCAGGTGGGCCAGCGTGTTCCTGGCGATCGCGACAGGTGCGTGGCGCATCAATGCACGTTGACCAATAGGTACTGAAGCGGCATGGGGCCCCCGGGCTCGTCGCTGCAACTGCCAGGGCTACGGCCGAGGACCCCCATCAGTTCGCGCCGAAATCTCCGCTCTTGCGCGCCCAAAATGGGAAGGGGCCGCACCGATTCCTCGATGCGGCCCCCGCCCATCCGGCACTACCAGCGCCCTAAGACGGCGCGTTCATCGTTGCTACGCGCGTGAGCAATCGGCTCTCTCGTCCTTCCAATTCCGATTGCCCACGGCCGGGAGCGCCGATCGCATGTCAGTCCTCGTCGGTGAGAAGATCCTGCTGCATGCGCTCGATCAAGATCTGCAGCCGCTCGAGACCCGATGCGCTATCAACCCGCAACTCGTCCTCGACGGCCTCCATCTCGACCTTGATCTCGGCCCACTCCTCCTCTGCCTCGTCCTCGACCTCTTCGTACGCGGCATCGACCTCGGCGCGGATCTCAGCAAGCTCCTCGGCGGCCTCTTCGGCCGTGTACTCGGCCACATCCTCCACGCGGCGCGCGATTCCACGCATCTCTGCGACCACGTCGCCGAGGAACGCCTGCAAGTTGTCCACCGCGCGCTCCGCGGCTTCCTCTACGGAGCGAGCTGCTTCCTTGATCTCACGGCCCGCGGCCTCTGCGGCCTCCTCGGCCTCCTCCGCGGCCTCTTCCGCGGCCGCTTCCGCCTTCTCCGCTGCTTCATCCACCGCTTCGGCCGCTGCCTCCGCCGCGTCATCCGCAGCCTCGACGGCCACCGCGGCACCAACGGCCACGTCCTCCGCCGCCTCCGCCGCGACGGCACCGCTCTGATCGGCCGCTTCGCCGATCGCGTCGCCTGCCTCCGCGGCCTCTTGCCGGGTCTCGCTTGAACATGCGCTCAAGACGCCGCCCATGCCGAGCATGATCGCCACGGCGAAGGGCACCAACATCGGCTCGATCCACGATGACAAGCTGCCGTTACTCCGATTCAAGAACTCCATGGGGCTTTCCTCCAAGTGTTGCCGATGCGCATCGGGGCGATACGCGGATTCGGCGCGGGTACTCGCTTAAGTATCGCGGTCGCGATCGGTGGCGTCGCCGTGGGAACAGCCAGGAGCGGCTTGCCGAACCTGGAAGCATCGAACCTGTCGAGATCGCCGGGGTGTGTTGCTTCGTTGGCACGGAGGCCGTCGGGCGATGGCCGGCAGGCGATGGCACGCGGACGAAGGAGGGCGGACGAAGGAGGGCACGAAAGAAAAAGCTCCCTCGCCGTTTCCGGCGAGGGAGCACAATGGAACGACTCGATGCCAACACCTGCGACGAGCAGCCTAGCGGGAGTAGAACTCCACGATCAGGTTCTCTTCGATCGGTAGGTCCACGTCCTTGCGGTCGGGGAAGTCGACCACGCGGATCTCGAAGCCGTCATGGCTCAACCACGGGGGCGTGGAGGTCACCGGCGACTGCGAGGCCCACTGAACGTCGGGCATCGCCTGCGCCTTGTCATCGACGCTGATCGTTTGGCCGGGCTCTACGATGAAGCTCGGAATATCCACCTTGCGGCCGTCGACACGGACGTGTCCGTGCGTGATCAACTGCCGGCCCATGGCACGAGTCCGGGACAAGCCGCCCCGGTACATGACGCTGTCCAAACGACGCTCGAGCAACTTCAACAGTGCGGCACCCGTCATCTCGTCGCTGCGACGCGCAAGATCAACGAAGCGGCGGAACTGGCGCTCACGCATCCCGTAGGCGCGCTTGACCTTTTGCTTCTCGCGCAGCTGTCGCAGGTAGTCCGACGGACGACCGCGGCGCATCTTGCCGCCGTGATCGCCGGGGATCTGCTCGATGCGGCGCTGCAACGACTGACCGCCGTTGCCAAAGAGATCCACGCCTTCACGGCGCGAAAGCTTGTTGGTAGGTCCGGTGTGGCGTCCCATCGATCCTCCGGTGCTCGTCCAAGCACGCGCGCGCTGCGGCGTGCCCTGCGAATGGCTGCGGTCAGCATGCGCCGACCTATGAGTACAACCCCATTAGGATACCCTACATCCTTGGCGCTGCCAAGGAATTTGCCGGCTACCCTGCCCAAGACGAAGGGATTTCAAACAACCCCGCTCCGCCTTTCATCACGGCCCTTCCGGGCTCCCTAACCGGCCCACCAGCGCACACGGCTATGCTATCATCACCGTTCTTCCGTCCCATTTGACATAAACAGGCGCGCTATCGCGCCGCGGACCCACAGAGGCCCCCGCATGAGCCTTCCTCTCGTCGCTCTCGTCGGGCGACCGAACGTCGGAAAGTCGACGCTCTTCAACCGCATTATCGGACAGCGCCTGGCGATCGTCGAGGATTTGCCGGGAACCACCCGCGACCGCCTCTACGCACCGGGCGAGTGGTCCGGGCGAGACTTCATGCTGGTAGACACCGGCGGATTGGAGGGCCTACCCCAAGAGGGTGGCCCACGCGTCCGGCGCCTACCGGACGATGAGGCCCGAGTCGCCGGCCTGGACGAACGCGTCCGCAATCAGGCGATGGTTGCCATCGCTGAGGCCGACGTCATCGTGTTGCTGGTGGACGCGCAGGACGGTATGACGCCCGGTGACGAGGACGTAGCCGACCTCCTGCGCCGCAGCGGCAAGCCTGTGATCGTGGCGGTGAACAAGGCCGAAAAGGAACGCGTGCAGTACGACGCGGCCGAGTTCTGGAACCTCGGCCTTGGGCAGCCGCATCCGCTCACGGCGCTCCACGGCCGCGGCAGCGGCGACTTGTTGGATGAGATCGTCGCGCTGCTCCCGGTGCGTGAAGCGGAACCGGAGGACGGGCGCCTTCGCATCGCCATCGTGGGTCGGCCCAACGTCGGTAAATCGAGCTTGCTCAACCGATTGACCGGCTCCGATCGCGCCGTGGTGAGCGAGGTCCCCGGCACGACACGCGATCCCGTGGACACGGTCGTCCGCTGGGAGGGTGAGGAGTTCGTGATCGTTGACACGGCGGGTGTGCGACGGCGAGGCCGGATTGAAGCGGGCATCGAGCGCTACAGTGTTCTGCGTGCGATGCGCTCGCTTGAGCGCGCGGACGTAGCCGTGCTGCTGATCGACGCGGTGGATGGTGTGACGGCCCAGGATGCACATATCGGCGGCGCCTTGGCCGATGCGGGCGTCGGGGCGATTATCGCCATCAACAAGTGGGACCTTATCGAAAAGGACCACATGACCGCCATCGAGTTGGAGAAGGAGTTTCGCTCCCAGCTTCAATTCCTGGAGTACGCCCCGATCATATTCATCTCTGCTCTGACAGGTCAGCGCGCGACCAAGATCCTGGCGCGCGCTACGGAGATTCAAGCCGAGCGCAGTAGGCGTATCCCCACAGGTGAGCTCAACCGCCTCGTGGCTGAGCTGACCGCCAAACATGCGATCACGCGCAACGGCCGACCGCTCAAGATTCGCTACGGCACGCAGGTCAGCGTGGCGCCGCCGCGCTTCGTGTTCTTCGTCAACGACGTCGAGCTGGTTCACTTCACGTACGAGCGCTACGTCGAGAACCAGATCCGCGAGCGCTACGGCTTCGAGGGCAGCGCGATCAAGCTGCGCTTCCGCCAGGGCGATGACGAGGGCCGACCGACGCGCAAAGCGAAGAAGAAGGCCCGCAAGGCGTGAGCGGGCGCCGTGGCTCGGTCGTGCGCGACCCTGTGCACGGCGACATCCACCTCAGCTCGGACGAGCTCGCCCTCCTCGATACGCGCGCCATGCAGCGACTGCGCGGCGTACGACAATTGGGCACGGCCTACCTCGTCTTCCCGGGCGCGCAGCACACGCGCTTTGAGCACAGCTTAGGCACGATGCACCTCACGGGGCGCATGATCGAGGCGATCAACCACAACCGTGCGGCGGCGCCGCGGGCGCGTATCGGCGTTGCTGAGGACGAGGCCCGCATCCTTCGTGCTGCGGCGCTCGTCCACGATGTCACCCACATTCCATTCGGTCACAACATCGAAGACCAAAGCGGCATTCTCGAGCGCCATGACAGCCCGGCGCGCTTTCGACGTGCGCTGGCGCCGGAAGGCGAGCTTGGTGCACAGCTGGAGCGCATGGGTATCCGCCGCGAGGTGCTCGCGGTCCTACTGCCCGAGGACGAGCCGGACCTGCCGACGGTGCCGCCCTATTGGCGCGAGATCCTGTCGGACACGATCTGCGCTGACATCCTGGACTACCTGCGTCGCGACGCCTATTACACGGGTCTCAACCTGCATTACGACGACAGGGTGATCCAGTACTTTATGGTCGATCGCGATAGCGGCCACCTCTTCGTGGACGTGGCCAAACGCGGTCTGCTACGGGAGGACATCCTCAGCGAGCTCGTGCGGGTGCTCGACGCCCGTTACTTTTTCAGCGAGAGGGTTTACTACCACCATGCCAAGGTGACCGCAGGTGCGATCATCGCGCAAGCGGTGGAAAACGCGTTGCAGCATGGTGGTCTACGACCGGAGGACCTCTACGAGCAGACCGACGAGTCGCTCCGTGTCTTGCTCGAGTCCCATCCGCCCGCGGAGCCGGCGCTGGCCGCGCGGCAGCGCGAGTTGCTCGCCCGCTATGGCAGCCGGCGCCTCCTGAAGCGTGCCTGCGTCTTTCCCCGCTACGCCAACCGCGATGTCCAGGACGCGTTGGTTGCGCGTTTCTTCGCCGCGGGTCAGCACGAAGAGCGTGCCGCCTTCGAAGCAGCCGTACGCGATCGGGTCGCGGCCGTATCGCGCTCGGAACCGCCTCTGGTCGTGCTGTATTGTCCTGCCCGTCGCATGCAGCTCAAGGAGGCGCAGACCCACGTACGTCTGCCTGATCAGCCGCGGGTGGTGCCGCTGAACCATGCGCGACATCGCGTACCGCGTTTAGCGGATCTTGAGCGTTCGTATCGCGACCTATGGAAGCTCTACGTGTTGGCCGGCACCGAAGACCCCAAGATGCTGGGGCACGTAGCCGACGCAGTCGCCGAACTCCTTCCCGAAGCCACCAACGTGTATCAACCCAAGTCATAGGACAGTGACCTCGAGGTTGCGGCGGATGTTGCACAGGAACACACCTCCGCCGCTCATCCGCCCCATCGATTCCCCAAAACCCTGTTCTAATACAACATCAACCACAATTAATCCTCGACGCTGCCCGACGCGCGCCGAGGGCGCTAGAATTCGGATGCAACCGTAAGCACGAGCCTCCGCCCAACAGGCGGAATCGGGGCCATGTCCGGCCCGGGGGAGCACGGCGAGCCATGTGCGGCGTCATCGGCTACTACTCCGACGAGCGAGACGGCTTCGCCGACATCGTCAACGGCCTTTTCCAAATGCAGCATAGGGGCCAGGACGCATGCGGTGTGGCCGTAAGCGACGGGCGACGTCTTCGCCTCCACAAAGGTATCGGATACGTCCGCGAGGTATTCGGTCATCGCCCGAGCGACGACTTTGCGGGTCGACTCGGATGCGGGCACGTGCGCTACCCGACGCAGGGCGGCAACCGACCCGAGAACACCCAGCCCCATATGGTCACGACCCTGGACGGCGGCATCCTCGCCCTTTGCTCCAACGGCGACATCGTCAACTACTGGGGCATCCGTGAGTGGCTGGAAGCGCGCGGCGTCGATTTCGAGGGCAGCAACGACGGTGAGGTCCTCGCCAAGTACATCGCTTGGCTGCACGTCTCAGAGGGCATGCCACTCGTGCGTGCCATCCGCCGCCTTCAAGACGATATTCGCGGTGCGTACAGCGCCGTGCTGGTCACGCGCGAGCGCCTGTTCGCCTTCCGTGATCCCTACGGCGTGCGTCCGCTGTCCTTCGGTACCGATGGGAAGGATTGGATCATCGCCAGCGAGACTCCTGCGCTCGACATCGCCCGCATGGATTTCGTGGACGAGGTCGGGCCCGGCGAGATCATCACCTGGGATGAGGAAGGCATGCACCGTCTGCCTCACCCAGACATCATCGCGGCCCGCCGCGGACGGGTCGACACGGCCCATTGCATCTTCGAGCACATCTACTTCAGCCGCCCAGACTCCAAAGCCTTCGGCCATCTGGCCTACGACGTACGCAAGCGCATCGGGGCTTGGCTGGCCGAGACAGACGACGTCGAGGCCGATGTCGTTGTGCCCGTTCCGGACTCGAGCAACGCCGTGGCACTCGGCTACGCGCAGGCCTCCGGGCTGCCCTTCGAGATCGGCCTGATTCGAAACCACTACGTCGGCCGCACCTTCATCAGCCCCGAGCAGTCGCGCCGCGACGAGGGCGTGCGCCTGAAGTTCAACCCCGTACGCGAAGTCTTCGAGGGCAAGCGGGTGGTGCTGGTCGACGATTCGATCGTGCGCGGCACGACATCGCGCAAGCTGGCCCGCATGGTGCGCGGTGCGGGCGCCTCCGAGATCCACATGCGGGTAGGCAGCCCGATCACCGCGCATTCCTGCTTCTACGGCATCGACACGCCCAGCCGGCAAGAACTGATCGGCTCCCGCATGACCCTCGACGAGATACGCGAGCACATCACGGCCGACACCCTGCGCTACACGACGGTCGAAGGCCTGAAGTCATGCGTCGATCGCCCCGAGGGCTTCTGCTTCGCTTGCTTCGACGGCAAGTATCCGATCGCCGTCGCGGAGGAAAAGCGGATGGAGCTGGTGGAAGCCGGAACCTGATCGTGTGCGCACGCAGTGCGAATGGCCGTTGTTGGCGCGTGTTTTCCGACCAGCGGTCGACGATGGGACTCGCTACGCGCCGGGTCGTCGCGGTCGCCGTAGCGTTCCGGCGTACGAGCCAACCCGTAGCGCCGGGTGGGCGCCACCGCTTCCGGTCCACCGCAACCACAAAATCTCGCTAGGTCGATCCCCGTGACCCCGCTACCTCCCGTCGTGGCGCGTGCGTTGCCCTGGTTGCCGCCCTTGCTGGCGTTCCGCTACTTCGCCAGACAGCCCGGTACGCTCTTCCTGGATTCCGCGAGCCACGCCGGCTTGGGCGCGTCGCCAGCCGGCACCCGAGTTCTTCGCAACGACCCCCACCCGGTTCATCGGGATCGGGTTGGGCCCGCTTCGCAGAGCGCGGACTTCGATAAATCCAGCCACGACGTCATTCCAGGGATCGTGACTGCGAATCCGGACGATCCGGGAACGCTGGGGGACGGTTTGCAGGCTCGTGGCGATAGCCGCTCCCGCATCGGCGCGGCAGAGCGCGTTCCCGATGCTCGCTACTCCTACCTCGCGCTCGAGCCGCTGAACATCGTTTCGGCATGGTCCGATCACGTTACGCGCGACGGGATCGCGACGACGTGCGCGGATCCCTTCGCGGTTCTCGCCGAGCTGCTCGCCACGCGCCAACGGGCGGCCGACCCGCAGCTGCCCCCGTTCCAGGGTGGCCTCGCCGGCATGTTCGCCTACGACCTGTTGCATCATCTGGAGCGCGTCGATCCACCCCGTGATGCTCGGCGCCGCGCCCCCGATCTGCACGTCGGTCTCTACGATCTCGTGATCGCCTTCGATCATGCGCAGACGCAATGCTGGGTGCTCTGCGGCGGCCTACCGGAGCTCGTTGCGGATCGCGCGCAATTGCGCGCTCGCGAACGCATCTCGGGCGTGGTCGATCGGTGGGACGAGTTGGTTGTTGCCGGTGCAGGCGCTCGCGAAACGGCCGGCGCAGGCATCGCGGCTGCCGGTCACGCAGATACGCCGGCTTCCGGCGATCCAGCGCTTGCAACGACCGCCGCCGATGCGCCCCCCGTCCTCACCGACTTCACGCGCCCTGCGTACGAACACGCCGTTGCGCGTATCGTCGAGCACGTGCATGCCGGCGACCTCTTCCAGGCAAACCTGGCGCAGCGCTTCCGAATTCCGCGCATCGCTGCCGATGACGACATCGCGTTGTACGAACGCCTACGCGCCGCGAGCCCCGCGCCCTTCGGAGCCTTCCTGCGCGCCGGCCCGATCACCCTGGCGTCGGCCTCTCCGGAACGCTTTCTGGCGGTGCGCGCAGGGCGCGTGGAGGCACGCCCCGTCAAGGGCACGCGGCCAAGATCGGACGATCCGGAGACGGACGCGGCCCTCGCGGCGCAGCTGCTGGCCAGTGAGAAGGATCGCGCCGAGAACGTGATGATCGTCGATCTGAAGCGCAATGATCTCTCGCGCGTCTGTCGTGACGGCAGCGTTCGGGCCACCCAACTCTGTCGTCTCGAGTCCTTTTCCGGCGTGCACCACCTCGTGTCGACGGTCGTCGGTGAACGAAAGTCCGATGCCGGCCCCATCGATCTCGTGCGAGCCGCCTTCCCGAGCGGGTCGATCACCGGTGCGCCGCGTGTTCGCGCGATGGAGGTCATCCACGCGCTCGAGCCTGTTCGCCGCGGTCCCTATTGCGGCGCCATCGGTTGGATCGGCTTCAACGGCGACATGGATCTCAGCGTCGCCATCCGCACCGCGGTGCTCGACGCCGACTACGTGAGCATCCACGCGGGCGGCGGCATCGTGGCCGACTCCATTCCCGGTGCCGAGTACGACGAGACCCTCGTGAAGGCGGCGTCCCTCGTAGCCGCTGCACGCGGTTGTGCGCCGCCGCCCGGGGAAGAGGCGGTTGCTGCCATGAGCCGTTGGATGGCGCAGCAAGCGCGCGCAACCATGCCTGGCGTTGGTGCCGGTGGAGCAAGCCAACCCTCCGCTGTCAGCGCCCCGCCTAGCACCACGCAGATCGAGGCCCATCCGCGCGGGGAAGCGCGGACACCGGATTCGTCGCCCGCGGGAGGACGCGGCGCGACACCCGCGCCCGCCGAGTCCGGAGTGCCGATGGTCCGAACTCGGTCGTGGCAGCCTGCGGATCGCTCTACAGCCCGAAACCAAGACTTCGTCCTGTTGATCGACAACTACGATTCCTTCGTGGACAACTTGGCGCGATATATCGGAGAACTCGGCTGGAGCCGCGAGGTCGTGCGCAACGACGCATTGACCGTGGACGAGATCGCCGCGCTCGATCCGGCGCATATCGTGCTCTCACCGGGACCGGGTCGGCCCGAGGACGCCGGCGTCAGCATCGAGCTCGTTCGCAGACTTGCGCACCGCATCCCCATGGTGGGCATCTGTCTGGGCCATCAAGCCATGGCCACAGCCTTGGGAGGCACCGTCGTACGCGCCCACGAGCCCATGCACGGGCGAACGTCCAAGGTACAACACGACGGTCTCGGCGCGTTCGAAGGCGTGTCGCAACCGCTGACGGTCACGCGCTACCACTCCCTCATCGTCCAGGCCGAGACGCTGCCGGCGCAGCTGCAGGTCAGCGCCCGATTGCCCGACGGGACCATCATGGCTTTCCGACATCGCGTCTATCCGATGGTCGGCCTTCAATTCCACCCGGAGGCGGTGCTGACCGAGGACGGTCATCGCATCTTGTCTAACATTCTCGGTCGTCCAGGCGCGCAACGCACGGCCGGGGCAGGCCTGCCGCGCGCGCTGCGCTATCCGCGCCTCCGGACATGACGCGACCATGAGTTGCAACATCCCCCGCCTGGAGCGTTGCACAAAGTCCAGACGTGGCCCGCGCAAGCCCGGCCTATCGGCACGGCCATGAACGACCCGTACGATGTCGTCTGGCTCCACGGAACGCTGCGTCCCGCCGCCGCGGCGCGCATTGCGCCCGACGACCGGGGACTGCTGCTGGCCGACGGTCTGTTCGAGACGATGCATGCGCACGCCGGCCGGATCACGCGGCTGTCGCGCCACGCCACGCGTCTCGCGGGGAGCGCCCATGCGCTCGGGTTGGCACCACCACCGTCGGCGGACGACATCGCACGGATCGCGGCGGAACTCCTAGCTGCGCGCAATATTGACGGCGCCGGCCAACATGCGGTGCTGCGCTTGACGTTGACGCGCGGGGCACGCGATCCCGCGGCGCCGGGAACGCGGCCCGCGCGCGGCCTCGAGCTTCCACGTCCGGAGTCCTTCCGTCCCACGCTCCTCGTGACGGCGGACGCACTGGCCATACGGCCCTTCGAGGCGCCTCGGGCGAGCGCGATCTTCAGCCGCCATCCTGTAGTGCGCGGTCCGCTCGCGCGTCACAAGACGTTGGACTACACGAGCGCCGTCCAGGCACGCCGCGAGGCGCGACACGCGGGCGCCGACCTTGCGCTACGGCGCAACGAGGATGGTCGGATCGCGGGAGCGGACGCGGCCAATCTGTTTGTGGTCAAGCACGGCCGTCTATGGACGCCGCCGCTTGCGGAGGGCGCGAAGGCCGGCACGGTGCGGGCCGCGCTGCTATCGACGGCCGATGCGCTGGGCTTCACGCCGGTCGTTGCGCCCGTCACCGTGCCCGACCTCTACGCGGCCGATCTCGCGTTGCTAACCAACGCGTTGTACGGCGTCCGTCCGCTTGCGCGCGTAGGCGGACGATCGATCGGAGACGACGCGGCCGACGCCAACGTGGTGGCCCGCCTGCGCGATGCGCTCGACCTGGATCCGTGTCGCTAGCGTAGCAAGTGTGAGGCGAGCAAGGCGCTCGGTCGCGGTCGCTACTGCCGATGATCGGCCGGTTGCCTGAACTGCCGCGGGAATGGGTTGGCAGCTCGTCCCGCGGCGATCGGAGACGCAGGCCATTGATCCTCAATCCCCCGGCGCACCGTAGCGCTGCACCATCCGGCCGCGGGCGGGCGAGCGGTCCGAGGTCCACGGTGCGACCGGCGCCATCACGAGCGCGGCGAGGCCGAGCAGCGGCTCGTCGTAGTTCACGCGCCAGCCGGCAAAGTCCTTCCAAGCGCGGTCGCGATCTGCGTGCAGCGGCACCTTCGCCGCGGCTAAGCGATCCAGCGCTTCGTCGAATTCGGCGCGCGTGATGCTGATCGGGTGTTGGGGGTGGGATGGGTCGTGGTCGTAAGGCAGGTTGAAGCTATCCGCGATGCGGCGCAGAG
>JAJCYU010000148.1 GCA_029262755.1 Anaerolineae bacterium | reverse complement strand
ATCGCCCGCCATATCAGCTCACCGCCCGGAAGGCGGCGCCGTGATGCGCCGGCTCAGGGACGTTGTCGCGCCGGCCTTCGCTACGGCCGACGTTCGGGCGCTCCGCAGCAGGCGCGTGCTCCGCTGCCGGACGCGTTCGCGAATCCAGTGCGCTGCTCCACGACAGCGGCGCGGGCAGCATGGTGCCGGAGGCAGCGGAGGCGCCCCGGGCGATGTCTGTATCCGCTTCCGTCGAAACCGCGCTCGTGCACAGCCCCGTGCCGAGCAGCATGACCTGTGCACTACCCCCGAGCCCCTCCCGACAGGCCACGCCGACGAGCACCCGGCACGTGGCGGGGACCCTGGTTTCCAGCAGCGCGACCGCGGCCGCCGCATCGTCGATGCACAGCCCGACGCCGCCGCTGATCTGAAGGAGCACGCCCTTGGCGTGGGCAAGGCCGCGCATATCGCATAGGGGGCTCTCGAGCGCGGCCCGCATTGCATCGCGCGCCGGCCACGCCGAGCTCCGACGACGGCAACAGGCGCCCAAGGCGACGCACGCCCTCCCGGCTCCGGTCAGCACCGCGCGGACCGCGGGCAGATCGACGTCGATCGTTCCCTGATCGCCGACCATCTCGGCCAGCCCCTGCACGGCCTGGCGCAACACGTCGTCCGCCACGCGCAGGGCGCCGTCCAAGCCGATCGCCTTGCCGGCCACATCGACCGCCTTCCGGTTGTCCAGGACCAGCCAGGCGTCGCACGCTTCGGCCAGGGCCGCTCTTGCCACAGCGGCGGCTTCGTGCCGGCGAGGGGGTTCGAATCCAAACGGCAGGACGGCGCAACCGACCACCAAAGCACCCGTCTCCTTCGCAAGCGCTGCGATCACGGGTGAAGCGCCGCCGCCGGTTCCCCCGGCCACGCCCGCGACAAGGAAGACGATGTCCGGTTGCCCGAGCGCCGCTAGAATCGCGTCGGAATCGGCGCGCGCGGCCAACGCCCCCATCACGGCATCGCGTCCGGCTCCCAGGCCGCGCGTGCGGCTGGCGAGCAGCACGCGCTGCACGGACGCGTGCCGGCTGGTGCTAAGACGGGCGAGGGATTGGTTGCTGCTATCGATGGCCACGAGCGTGACGCCCGGTAGGCCGGAGTCGTGAAGGTGTGCGACGCTGTTCACACCGGCCCCGCCGACGCCGACGACCGTAATCGTCGGGCGGGCAGGGACGTCGGGGTTCGGGTGGCTCTTCATGGGCGGCACGATCCTCCGGTACGGGCTCCAATTGGGCCCGTGACGTTCAGCGTGAGACGCTCATCTTGCGCACGTGTCCGCCCTGATCGACGGTGACACGCACCACGGTGCGGCACAGGGGTCCTGCACATGTTGGAATAGACCGCGCGAGGGTGATTACGTGAGGCGCGCCGCCGGCCGATCCCGCGGAAACGCGGGACGGATCGGGCAAACCCTTGGCCAGCGCCTTGCCTTCTCTCCCGGATCGGCCGACGCTGACGCGAACGTCAGAACCGCCGAAGCCGGGCAACTGCTTGCTCACCACGCGCCGCGCTTGTTCGACCGCCCTACGCTCCGCTTCATCCGCGAGCGGGCTACCCGGCCGCGTCGTCTGCATCGTCAGCGCGGCGACGCCCTTGCCGACGGTGCACGCTTCGGGAATCCGCGCGCCATGTCCCACCGACATCGGCACCGGCGCAGCGACGTGAAGGCCGGCCTGTTTGCGCAGCGCACGCGGGGCGCGCTCGAAGGCGGCGGCCTGCGCTTCGCCCGGCGTCGCGTGCGGCAGGCTCGGATCCCCGTATAGGACGAAGCCCGCCACCGTCTTCTCATCTTCGCCGTCCAGATAGCCCTGCCGCGACATGGCGTCGGCCACGAGCAAGGCCTTCGCTCGGGCCAAAGAGCGTCCGGCGGGCAACCCGTCAAGCAATGCGCGCCATAGGTGGAAGGCAAGCAGGTCGGCGGCGACGAGCGGCCCGTCGAGGCCGCCGTAGGCGACACCGGTTGCCCCGAAGAACGCCAGGGCGCCGCCCGCCATGTGGGAAAGCGCCACCGACTCGGCAACGCTTCGGCCTTCCAGATGCGCACCGTAGCAGCATTCCGCGACGACAACCGTACCCGCGGCCGAGGGAAGGTCGCCCGGCTGCAGTGCCACGGGGAAGGGCGCATAGTCCGCAGGGAATGCGGGATCGACCTGCCCGAACCAATCGGGCGAATCGACGAGGCCGTGCAGGTTGTAATAGTGGAAGCGTGGCAGGCGACCCGTGGCGTCCGGCCGCGGCCGGTCGCGCACGGAGAGCGGGGGGGAGAGGCGCAACGCGCGCGCTTCGCCGACAGCGGCGAAGGCGCCGCGGGCCGCCCGCTTCCAGATGCTGGCGGAATATCCGAATGCGGTGGGGGCAAGCGCAGCGGATGTCCCCGCTGCGAGGGCCCGGTGTGCCTCTGTCGCGGCCTGAAGGGCCGCCAGAAGGGGCTCTAGGCCTGCGTCCGGCATGCGCCCGACGCCACGGGCTTCGCCGATTGGCCGGCTGGGATCTGCACCATAGGGATGATCGGATGCGACAAACTCATCGTCGTCGTCTGAGGGGTTGGGCAGGCGGAAGAACGGCACGATCCCGTCGTCGCCGATCAGCAGGACATCGCGCACCTCTTCATCGGTCCACGCCATGCGCGCGGAAACCTCGCGGATGACGCGCGCGATGTCGCGCGGCTGCGACGGGTCGGCCGGCAGTACGCCGAAGGCCGTGAGCAGCGGGCTGTCGTCTATGTAGAGCGGCGTGCCGGCTATCCCGCGTTCGGCCATGGCCCGACACAGCGCACCCATCGCACGTTCAATGTCGAAGACGCCTTCGGGACCGTAGCGTTGCCACAAGCGGTGCCGGCTGCTGACGATCAACGTCGCAGGCGCAACGATCGTCCACGGCTCGCTGCGCAAGCGCGCGTGCGCATGCCGCGCGAGGCGGGCCCAGGGCGCGGCGGCGACGCGGGCCGCGCGCGGCAGCATGGACATCATCGGCCATCGCCCTGGCGGGGTGCGTCCTCGACAGGACCCGCGCCGGCCATCATCGCCGCCGGCACGAAGCGGCCGACGAAGCGGATGGCGTTGATAGCCGCCAGCTTGCCACTGGTCTCCAGGGTCGGCCTCAGCTTGTGCGCCTGCTCGAGCAGCTCCTTCGCCCGCTCGTATTCGTGGAGCCGCCACCATGCGTCGCCGGCATCAAAGTAGAGTTCCGGCAGGCTGTCGCCGACCTGGAGCGCATCATCGTAGGCGGCCACCGCTTGCTTCAAACGACCGGCCCCCGCTAACGTGCGACCCAGCTGGTGACGCGGCCGCGCATCGTTCGGCGCGACCTCCGAAGCCCGCCGCAGCACCGTGAGCGCGCGCTCGACCATGCCGGCTTCGCGGCAGACGTTGCCGAGGCGCAAATGCGCGTCCACGGTGTCGGGCGCGGATGCAACGGCCTGTTCGAAGGCCTGGATCGCATCGTCCACTTCGCCGTCCGTGATGTAGAGGTCCCCGAGGGCCAAGAAGGTCTCGGTGGAAGACGGATCCAGCTCGGCGGCTGCTTCCAGCGCGCCGCGCGCGCCGTCCATGTCACCGACGCTCTTGGCCACGAGCCCGAGCTCGCGGTGTAGCCCTGCCTCGGCCGGCGCGCTGGCCACCGCGGCCGCGAGCCGCTCTCTGGCTTCCTCCGTTCGACCATCCGCCAGGGCGAGGCGTGCCAACATCGCCTGCCCTTGGGAATGCTTCGGCTCGAGCCGGAGCAGGCCCTCCAATGCGTCACGCGCGCCGACCTGATCACCGCAGCGCAGCGCGGTGCGTGCTTCGGCGATGGCCAGGTCCGGCTCCGTCGGCGCCAGGCGTGTTGCACGCCGGTAGCGTTCGAGGGCCGCCTCGTGATCGCCCCGCGTGGCCAACGCCTCGGCGAGGGTTGCGTGCCACGCTGCGTGCTCTGGCGCCAGTTGTGTCGCACGCTCCATCGCTGCGATGGATCCGTCCAGATCGCCGGACGCCAGGCGGGCCTCCGCCAAGAGAGCCATGGCTTCCGCATCGCGCGGCGCGCTGGTGCGCATCGGCTCGAGCAGGAGACGCGCTTGCTCGTCGTCGCCATCGGCCAGGGCGCGCCGCCCCGCCTCGCGCCGGGTATCCGGGTCGAGCTGCGCCTCCCCTGCCCGTTGCACCTGCGCCCGGGCCTCGTCCTCGAGTCCGGCCGCCTGCAGCGCCGTTCCGAGCAGCACCCGCAGCTCCCCGTTGTCGGCGTCACGCTCGCAGGCCAACCGGAACGCAGCCACGGCCAGATCGGCCTGTCCGAGCGTGAGGTGCGCCCGGCCGGCCAACACGTGGAGGGCTACGTCGTCTCCGCCCCGCGCTCGCGCCAGGCGCGTAGCCGCCAGCGCCGTCTCGCCTTCCCCGTCGAGCAACGCGGTCCACGCCTGGGTGACGAAGTTGCGCGCGTCGTGCGCTTCCGCCGCAACGGCCTCGTCGGCCGCGGCCCGCGCCGCATCGTGATCGCCGGCGCGGCCGAGCACGATGGCCATCGTGCGCGCGGCTTGTGCGGCTTCCGCACCCGTCACGCGTCCGTCGGCCATGGCGCGGCGTAGCGCGTCCAGCGCGACGGCTTCGTCGCCGATCGCGCGGGCCGGCGCCAGCGTCACGGAGGTCATGGGATGCTCCCAGCCCGAAGCGGCGGCGCGTTCCGCAATCGCCAACGCGGCGCGCGCGTCCTCCGGTGCGGCGTCGAGCCACTCCATGCCCGCATCGCGCGCCGTCTCTGGATCGCCGACGGTGGCGCTCAGTTCGGCGCGCAACCGCAGGAGGATCGGGTCGTCCGTAGCCAATAGGGAAGCCTCAGCGAGTGCTTCGCGTGCGGCAAACGCATCGCCGAGCACCACGTGCGCACGTGCCAATGCCAGCCGGGCGCGCAACGATTCGCGGTCCGCGCGGACGGCCGTCGCCGCATGGGTGAGCGCGGACTCGCCGTCTCCCGCCGCGGCACAGGCTTCGGCAAGATGCTCCAACGTGCCCTTCGGCGGCGTGCCGATACGGAGCGCATGCTCCAAGGCCCCACGCGCCGCATCCGCTTCGCCCGCGGCCAGCCGACACCGGCCGAGGCCGGCGGAGGCGTCCGCGGAGCTCTCGTTCAGGCGCAGCGCGGCCGCGAAGTGCGGCACGGCGTCTGCGTAGCGTGCGCTGCGTTCCAGGGCGAGACCCAGATCGAGCCGGCCGGATGCATCCTCGCCGTCCATCCCAACACCGCGTCGCAGACTGTCCAATGCGCCGCTGACGTCGTCCCGCTCCAATCGCAGCCGGCCGAGCCTGAAGGCGTGGCTCGCCTCCTGCGGTGCAAGGACGACCGCGCGGCCGAGGCTGTCTTCCGCCGCGGGCAAACGTCCGGCCCGGCGCTGTGCTTCGGCCAAGGACGCCCAGACGATCGCGCTCTTGGGATCCAACTCCCCTGCGCGTCGCAGCGCCCGGATCGCGCCCTCTGCGTCGCCGAGGCGCAACCGCACCTCGCCGAGCCGGTGCGCGACGATTCCGTCGCGCGGCGCGAGCTCCGTGGCACGCTCCAGCACCGCGAGCGCGGCGGGATCGATGCGTTGCTCGGCCAGGAGCACGCCGAGCATCACGTGCGGCTCCGCCTCGCTCGGCGCCAGCCGCACGGCGTGGCGCAGCAGGGCGACGGCGCGCTCGGGATCGTGGGCTCGGACGGCGCGGGCGAGAGCCAACGCCCATCGCGCGCGCTCCGGCTCGAGCTGGGTGGCGCGCTGCAGTTGCTCGATGGCCTCGTCCCTACGGCCCGCGTCCGCCAGTGCCTCGCCGAGCGCACCGTGCAACGCGGCCGACGCGGGACACGCGCTGAGGGCTGCCTCCAACGTGGCCACCGCCGCCTCGGGCCGCGCCATCGCCTGTTCCAGTTGCGCCTGGCGCAACCGGAGGTCCGATCGATCCGGTGCGGCGTGCACCGCGGCCCGCAGCGCGCGCAGCGCGGATTCGGTGAGCCCATTGCTCTCGTAGGCCTTCGCCAACGCGAGGGCGGGCTCAACCGCGCCTGGCCGAAGGGCCGCGGCACGCTGCGCGGCGCTGATAGCCTCATCGAAGGCGCCGAGTTGCAGGGCGAGCTTGCTGTAGGCCAGCAGGCCCTCATCGTCCAGCCCGTCGCGCTCGACGGCGGTTCCGAACGCCACCAGGGCGTCGCGCTCACGGCCGGCACGCTGCAGTGCGTGGGCCAGCACGGCGCTCGTCGCAGCCGGGAGCACCCCCGCGGCAGCATGCTGTGCGCCTTCCAGAAGCGTCACGGCATCCCGCGCCCGGTCGGCGCGGCAGAGCGCCTCGGCGTGCGCAACGAGCGACGCGGGGTCGTCGTCCCCGTTTTCCGCGGCCTCCTGCCAGCTCAGGGCGCTGCGATTCCAGTCGCCGATCGCGCCTTGAATGCGCGCACGGTGTCGCAGCACCTCGACGCCGCTGAGCCCGTCGAGGAGGGCTAGCGCGCGGCGGGGCTCTTCGTCGGACACCAGTTCCGCGAGGCGCATCGTCAGCGCCTCATCTCCGGGCGATGACGCGACCGCCTGCTCGTACGCGGCGCGTGCGGCGGAACGATCTCCTGCGCCGAGCGCCAGATCGCCGAGGATAGCCTGCAATGCGGCGTCCCGCGGCGCACGAGCGACGGCGGGCGCCATGGTGGCCAGCGCGTCCTCGTGGCGGCCGCCTGCTGCTTGCAGCGCGGAGAGCGCGCAGCGGCACGAGGTCTCATCCGGGGCGATGTCGAGGGCTTCCGTCAACGCGGCTTCGGCTTCTTCGTCGCGCCCGGCTTCGTGCAGCGCCTCGGCCAACGACTGCAAGCTCGCGACGTCACCGTCGCCCAATAGGGCGGCTTGGCCCAAGTGGCTGATCGCCAGCTCCACCCGTCCGAGTCGCCGGGCGATGTCGCCGGCGAAGCGGTGTGGCGCGGGATCGTCCGGCACGGCCTCGGCAGCACGACCATAGGCGTGCAGCGCCGCCTCCAGCTCACCGCTCTCGGCGTAGAGTCGCGCCACCTGGCTCATCGCGGCGGCGATCCCGACGCCGGAGGGGTCCGGCTCCATCGCTTGGTCCGAGGGTCGCAGCGGCGCCTCGGCAGCGGCTTGTTCTACCCCGGCCTCGGAGCCGGTTTCGGCGGAGGCTTCGGAGGAGGGCTCGTAGCCGGCCTCGGCACCGCGGTCCGATTCAAGGTCATCTGCGGATTTCGCAGCGGCTACCGCACCAGCTTCCGTTCCAACGGGAGACCCGGCTGCCGTCTCAGAATCCGCACCGGATTCGGCGTCGGATTGCGCGACGATTCCCGGTGCAGCCTCGGCACCGGATTCCATATTCTGCGCGCTCTCACCTTCTCCGTCGTGCTCGCCGATGGACGCGGGCAGTACATCGATGTGGCCGGCTCGCGGCCGCGCTGCCGGGTCCCGCTCCGGGCTCCCGTCAGTCGTGGCGGGCTCTTCGGTTGCATGCGGGTCGTCGCGCATCGGGCCTTCGCCAACCACGTCCGGATCTACGTCGCGAATCGGGGCCAGATCGAGCGCGTCCGGCTCTGCGTCGCCGATCGGGGTCGGATCGACCTCATTCGGCGCTGCGAGGCTCGTCTCGAGTCGCCCGAGCAGCGCGCGGTCGTCGGGCCACAGGTCGTCCAGCGCGATCGCTGCGCGCATCGCGTCCACGGCCGCGGCGAGATGGCCGGCAGCCGCCCGCGCGCGGGCCAGGTCGGCCAGCACGCCCGCATCGTCGCCCGCCATGCCCACGGCGCGGGACAAGAGCGCCGCGGCGTCCTCGGCATGCCCAAGGCCAAGCTGGGCGCGGGCCAGGCGACGCAATCCGGCGGCGTGCGTGTGCGTGGCCGCCTCCGCGGCATCCATGCCATGCACACCGTGCGCACGTTCGAGCAAGGGCAAGGCGACCTCAGGCCGCCCGCGCTCCAACTCGACCTGGCCGAGCAGGTCCAGCCACTCGGAAGGTACGTCCTCCGCCTCGTTGATCGCAGCGGTCATCGCAAGTGCGGCCGCACCGAGATCGCCCGCCTCAGCCCATGCCTCCCCGGCAGCGAAGCGTTCCGCCGGTGTGTGCGACGCGACCTCGGGCGCCGGCACCTCGATCGGATCGACGAACCATGTTTCAGGCGGCAGTGCGTCGAGATCGCCGGTCACCGGAGCGACGGCCGAAGGCACCCCTTCGTACGCGTCGGCCGGTTCAGGCAGTTCCTCGACGGACGGATCGCTGTGCGCGCTGTCGCTATCGGAGATGTCGCCACCGACCCTGTCGCCTACCGCCTGCTCGGCGTTCTGCGGCGCGGGATGGATCTGCGTGGGATTGGCTTGCTCGCTATCCGCCTGCTCGGTGTCCCGCGGCGCGTCGACGGACTCGAGCGCTGCGTTTGCGGCCCGCTGCCGGCAGAGCGCTACGATGTCTTCGCCGCCGGGCAGCGCACGCAGCGCCGCCTCGAAGGCGCCTACGTCATCGCTCATCTCGTGCAATTGGATCAGCACCGATACCGCGCCCGGCGAGGTTGCACCGCCCAGCCGAGCGATCAAGGCACGCGGCTGGTGGCCGAAGCGCGACGCCAACGCGACGGCCGCGCAGTGCACCGCCAACAGGGGCTCCACAAACTCGAGGGAAGGTCCGTGCGCGACCACGGCGCCGGTGCGGATCATCGCGTCGCGTGTCACGCCGAGGCCCATGGCCATCGTATCGACGCCGTCGATGAAGGCGCGGCCATGGGCGCTGAGCGCCACGTCGGAGAGCGCCGCGCGGTAGGCGGGGCGCTCCGTCGACGGCACGGCGGCCAAGGCAGCGTCGAGCAAGGCGTCGAGCACATCGCAACGCCGCCAGGGGGCGTCTCCGCGCGACGCGACCGTCAACAGCGCGGCAGCGGCCTGGGGGCGCCGGACCGCGGCCGCCAGCTCGGCGTCGTGCGCCAGCCAGCGGGTGAGGTGGGTGGCGGCGGAGTCTTCGAGCGCCGTGCCCGCGGCGCGCTCCATGTCCGCGCTGGTGAGAGGGAGCACCGCGGCGGTCTGGACGTCCGCAAACCATGAGCTGTAGCTACCCCACTCGCCGCTCCGACAGGCCATCACGACGGCGGGTCCCGCCCGTCCACCGGCCTTGAGCAGCATCTCGAGCCCGTCCATCAAGTACACGTCGGTCGCCAGCTCCAGATGGTCGAGCAGCAACATCGTCGGTTCATGCTCGGCGGGGTTGAGCCCCTGCGCCCGCAGCACACGGCCCACCAACTCGTCCACCCCCTCGCCGGGACGCGCGCGCCCCAGATCGAGGTAGAGCGGCAGCCCTTCGACCAGGCCGGCCAAGACATCCAGGGCAAGCTCCGCCGACGCTTCGCGCAATATCGCGGTCTTGCCTGTGCCGGGAGCACCGACCAGCACCAGCCGCTCCGCCGCGCGGCATAGCGACACGCCGTGCACGGGCGCGGACTCTTCGCCGGCTCGCAGCGCGATCCAACCGGAATGCTTGCGCGTTGCGGCGTCCTCGACCACCTGCCGCAGGTAGGCCTGGCGCGCGTCGCTCGCCCCCGTCTCCGTGTTGCCGCTGCCGCTGCCAAATGGGTGTGTGGCGCTCATGCCGTCGCTCCTGGAGACCTGGTGGTGGAGGGCGCGAAGAGGGGATTGCGTCAAGGGATTGCGTTCCGCAGCGGCGGATGCTGCGGCGGCCGAGCCCGCAAATGCAGGCTTGACGAAGTACTAGACGAGCAACACCCAGAGGGCGATGGAGGTCATGGCGAGGCCGATCAAGCACAGGAATGCGCCGATGCCCATGGCGGTGCGAATCATCTGCGTGGTTGCCTCGACGAGGCGCGCCGACGCGTCGAGGATCGGAACGAGCCCGACTTCCGTGAGCGAGCGGGCGTGCAGCCGGTTGGATTGCGCGGCAATGCCTTTCAGGCTTCGTTGGTACTCGCGTGACAAGATGGTCCAGAGGCCTGCCGAACAGGAGAGCAGGCCGAGCGCAAAGAGCGCCAACGCCATGCCGCCTCGAATGTGGGTCGTCAGATCGGGTGACACCGGTTCCTCCCCTGCGGTCTCGACGGTGACGCATCCCGCGTCACGAGCGAGGAATGCAAGGGCCATGCCAGCCTCACGGCTTTCAGAATGGCGCGGAAGTACGGGCTATCGCGGAGATTCACCTACGCGAAAAACGGGTCAACGGCGGGCGGCTATCCCCACCGCGCGGGGATTTGCCCCACGCGCCTGCGCCGCCGAACGCGTCCACGTCACGCCGGCTCGTCGTGGCCTCCGCGACCGTCCCCGTCGATGCCGAACTTGGCCATGCGGCTGCGAAACATGTCGCGCGAAAGTTGAAGCAAGCGAGCAGCGCTGGCCTGCGTGGCACCAGGGCGCGCCAAGGCCTGGCGCATCATGCGTGCCTCCCATGCATCGCGCACGGAAAGGAGGTCGATCCCCTCGGGCGGCAGGTCCCGCGAGAGCGCTCCCTCGCCGTCCTGCTCGTTCGTCCCACCCGATGCTGGGGCGAGCGGCGCCGCATAGACCGCCCCGATATCGGACGGCAGGTGCTCGATGTCGATATAGGTGCTGCCCGATGCCACGGCCATGACCGTGGCACGCTCGATCACGTTCTTTAGCTCTCGGATGTTTCCGGGCCACGCGTAGCCGCCCAAGGCGAGCGCCGCACGTTCCGTGAGGCCGGAGACATCGAGCCCGGAGTTGACGCGGCGTTCGGTGATGAAGATTCCCGCCAACGTCGCCACGTCCTCGACCCGGTGCCGCAGCGGTGCGAGGTCGATGTTCACCACGCAGATCCGGTAGTAGAGATCGGAGCGGAAGTCGCCCGCATCGATGGCTTCCTGCACGTCGCGGTTGGACGCGGCGATCACCCGCACGTCGACCCGGATCTCGCGCTCGCCGCCGACGCGCATGAAGGTCATGTCCTGCAATGCGCGCAGCAGCTTAGCCTGCAAGCCCGCGTCCATGGACGTCAGCTCGTCGAGGAAGAGCGTGCCGCCGTCGGCCAGCTCAAGCCGGCCGCGCTTGCGTGCAACCGCCCCCGTGAACGCGCCCTTCTCATGACCGAAGAGCTCGCTCTCGAGCAGGTCCTTGGCTAGCGCCGCGCAGTTGACCGCGATAAAGGGCCCGTCCGCCCGCTTCGAGCGCCGATGTATCTCGCGCGCGACCACGTCCTTGCCCGTGCCGGTCTCCCCTTGGATCAACAGGCTATCCGACGTTGGCGCGAAGAGGGCCACCAGGCGTGCGGCCTCCTTCATGCGTGCGGTGGGGCCGACCAACCACCCGGTGCGCTCCCGTCCGGACACCAGCTCGCGCGCCTCCTGGCTGCGGCGGGAGCGGCCGAGTTCGACACCGACTGCGGCCAGTTGCAGCACGAGCTGCGGGTCCACGGGCTTGTTGAGGTAGTGGAAGGCCCCGGCTTGCAGCAACTCAACCGCGCTGGCCGCCGTCGCATCCGCGGTGACGATCACAACAGGGACGCCCGCGGCCACCTCGCGCAACAAACGAAACAGGCGCACACCGCCGCGTGATTCGAGCGCCAGATCGTCGGGATCTCCTGCAAGGCCGAGGTCGAGGAAAACCAGGTCGAGCGGCCGGCTCTCGATCACGGCGCGTCCGGAAGGCTCGTCCGTCGCGGTGAGCACCTCGTAGCCCGCTTCGCTCAGCAAGCCCACCATTCGCTTGCGCAGCAATGGCCCGTCTTCGACGACGAGCACGCGTCCGCGTACGGTCGGTTCGGGCTGCGGCGGCGGCGAGCCGTTGGTCTGCTCGGGGGCGGGCTCTGCGGGGATCATGGAGTCGAAGCGGACGATCGTGGGGTCGCTCATGGTCACACCTCCCTGCCTATGGGGTTCCGGTGGGCAAGATAGACTTCAGTCAGACGATGCGGGGCAACCAGATGTGGAAGGTTGTGCCTTCACCTTCTGTGCTCTCGCAGCGGATCTCGCCGCCGTGATCGAGCACGAAGCGTCGAACGATGCCAACCCCGCGACCCTTGCCGCCTACGGCCGTGGAGTCGCCGGGCAGGAAGATACGCTCCAGCCTCTCCGCCGAAATGCCGACGCCCGTATCGGCAATCTGCATCAGCACCCCGGGGCGCTCGTGATCCTCGTCGCGTAGCGTCACGGACAGACGTCCGCCTTCCGGCATTGCCCGCAGCGCGTTGTCAAAAAGGTTGGTTAGCACGCGCCGCAGACGAGCCCGATCGGCGCGCACCCACCGCTCGGCGGCGAGCTCCTGCTCCACGGTGACGGCCCGCGCCTCCGTACGGGGGGCATAGCGCATGAGGGTCTGGCTCACCAGAGCGCCGAGGTCGAGGTCGCGCAAGCGGCCCTGGGCCGCCTCCGTCTCCTCGTGTACATCGTCGATAACCTCGATCGCCGAGGCACAGGCGGCGCGTGTCAGGCTCAGGTCTTCGACGAGACGTTCCCGAAGGTCATGCGCAGTCTCGACCTGCGCTTCGCCCTCCTTACCGACACGTTCGAGTTCGCGCGCCATGGACTCCAGTCCTTCGTAGATCTCCGCCAGCTGGTTTTTCGCGTCGTGCGCGATGTGGTACACGTGCAGTTCCGCAAGAAGGATGCGCGCCGTGGTCGGGTCTTCGCCCGGCAGCTCGCTGAGCACCATCCATCCGCGCCCCGGTTGACCGCCCGGCACCCATTCGACCACCAGATCCCGATCGTCCACACGGGCCACGGCGTGCGCCGTCTGACGCCGTCCGTCACGTCGCGCGAGCTCCATGCTCTCCTTCGCCCTGGAGGCCATCCCGATCCACGCCTCGAGCGCGGGCCCCTCGTCGCCTTCCTCTGAAGCCCACTGCACGCCGCACAAACGCACTGCCTCGCTCGACGCGGCCTCAACGCGCCAGGACGCGGTCAACGCCAGTACGGCCACGCCGGCCGCGTCGCTGACGTTGATGCCGCAGCGCACCTCGGGCGGCACCTCGTCGAGGAACCAGGTCTTCGGAACGGGCACGAAGGTCGGCCCATCCGGATCGCCTTCGCGCCCAACCGAGCCCGGGTTGCCATCGTGTTCCTCAGGCGTGGTCGATTCCGCAGGCATCGCGGACTGCGCAGGCGCGATCGCAGGACCTCTGCCGACGCCGACACCCCACCCGTTTCCCGCATACTCTTGCGCTTCCGGGACCTCGTCCAGCTTCTGTTCTTCGTCCGCGCTCCCATCACCGAAGGGCTCGGCTTCGACCTGCACGTCGGTGCCGTCGTCGGTGGTCGCGTCGACGGTCAAGGCCGGATCGACGGTGGCGCCGGGATCGACCATCGTGCTCGGGTCGAAGCCGTCCGGATCGAGGACCATGCTCGGCCTGAAGGCCCCGGCGGCATCGCCGGCGGCGGCCGAATCCTCCTCTGGGTCGGCACCGACGACCGTTTCGCGATCAACCTCGGTTGCGTCCTCGCCATCGGGCTCGCCGTCCACGTCGGGTTCGCGATCGACCCAGGTCGAACCATCGGCGTCGGACCCGCGATCCACGTCGACCGCACGCTCCGCTTCCGCTTCGCTGCCCACGCTGTCTTGATCCGTCTCGGGATCGATAGTGCCGTCGATCGTCGGGCCGGCGCCGTTGGGCCGCGCCCGGCCGATCAGCGGACTACCTTCCGGGGGCTGATCCACAATGCGTAGTGCAAGCTCAAGGCGCTCGCCGCCGCGCCAGGCATAGCGCGCCTCGATCTCCACCCAGACGGGATCGGCGTCCACCGCGGACAAGGCCAGTGCGCCGATTGCGTCATAGCCGAGGATCACGACGTCCTCGAGCCGTTCGGCAATGGCGGGTCGCTCACGTATCGGCCACAACTCGTGGACCGGTAGGCCGAGGACGTCGTCGGTCGTGCGGCCGACGAGTTCGGCGAAGGCGCCGTTCGAGGCGATCACGCCGTACCCGTCGAGGGCAATGCGAGCCCTTGGCAACCCTTCGGGAAGGGCGCCGGGCACTTCGGTGACTCCGTGGGGAGGGAGTCCGTTTTCGGTGTCCAACACGCCTCCAGCCAACGTGCGTCGCGGCGCTCGGGGTCCTACAACACCGTGCAGCGGTGCGGCGGTAGCGACGGCCGCCTGGGCTGTGCACAGGGCTCGTCCTATTCGAAAGACACCGAACAATGGTGCCGAAGCGCCGCGTCAAGGCTCAACTGAGACGAGGTGATTCCAGCGCTATTGCTGAGGAACTGCAGGCCCCTGTTGCGGCGGCAGCGGTACCCGACGTTGTTCGGTTCTTCTTGGACAAGCCCTAACGATGTTCGGGCTGCGCATCCGGTAGTGTAGTCGGCAGTCGTAGGCCACGCCACCCTTCAGCCCATGGTATCCTTCGCGCCATGAAGATGCTCTGGATTGACGTGGGAGTGCTCCCAGACGATACGGACCGTGCCGCCATGCTGGACGGCGTTACGGCTGCCGGCCTCACCACGCGCTTGCTTGGTCGCCCCGATGACGAGCGGGCTCAGCCCAAGGGTTGGACCAGCGTGGCGATGATCTCCGAGACCAGCACGCCGCTCGCGCTTCAGGCAGCCGTCCAACGGGCTGGAGAGCAAGGCGTCGAGGCCGGTCAGATCGTCGTCGTCACGGGCGACGCCGCGTTGGCCGCGGCTGCGGACGCGGCCGGATGCCGTCCGATGCTGGTTGTGGACGCGGACGGCCTGGCCGGCCTGCGCGCCCAGCCGGGTGCTGCCCTGCTGGGCAAGCACGTGCCCGCCGCAGCGGACCTGGAGACGGCGCTGCGCTACGCCGCAGCCGAGGCGTACGAAGCGAAGGAGCTGGGTCCGATTCCCTTTGGCCCCACGGCGAGCCCCGGCACCGCCACCGTCGTTATGCCGACGCGCGGCGATCTCGGGCGCATCCTCGGCCTCGTCGTCCTTGCCGGCACCGCGATCGCGCTGGCTATCGCCTACTTCCTTCAGGCAATCTACCAGACGTTCCGCTTTCCGCGCTTCGTCTACTGGCTGACGCTTCAGTTTCTGCCCGACTGGGGACGAGGACTGCTCTTCCTCTTGGTCGGCGTAGCCATCGGTGTCTTGGCCTCCCGCGCCTTGTCGGGCATGTCTTTTGCGGGCGCCGGCTCCCGCCGCGCGAAGGACTGATACCGTGCCCACACGTCTCGACTGGCGACTCGGTAGCGGAGGCAAGGCTTCGGATCTGAGCGCGGCGACCGATCCGGAACTCGAGGCTCACGCGGATGTTTTCAGCGGGCGCGCCGGCACGGACGACGATGGCTCCGGCAGGGGATCACGTTCCGGACGCGACGCCGGCAGCCGCCTGTTCACGCGACTGCTCGGCGGCCTCGTCTTGCTCGCCGCCGCCGGCGCCATCGGCTTCTACGTCGGCCGGTGGTCGGAAGCCCGTGGCTTCGTCGTCCACGGCGTGGAAGGGACAATTGCGCTCGAGGAGCTCGCCTGGCGGGAGGGCGACCGCGAGATCTACGAATCCACGCTCGATCCCTACTCGTCCATTGAATGGAAATCGGCCCAGGTCTTCGATTTCATCACCAACGCGCCGCGCCCGTGGACAGCAAGCGTCATTGACCTGTTGCCCGTCGAGAAAGGCCGGCGCATCCAGGCCACGGTCAACGTCTCGACCCCCGGCAACCCGGGGCAAACAACGGTCCGCTACTACGAGCTACGCGGCGAGCAATGGCGGCGCGCCGAACCGTAGTCGTCGCCCCCGAGGTTCCCTGAATCTGACTCTCGGTCCTGAACCGGACCATCCTATGCGGCTGCACGGAGCCTGTAGGCTTCGAACACGTGGGCATCCGCGGCTACGAATTCTCGCGGCCGACCCTCATCCCCATTCGCGAATGGGCTCCGGCACCGAGTCCGCCGCGACCTCGTCGACAACGGCGCGGCCCGGGTGGGAACGCACGCGCATGCGGGTCTGTGCAAAGATCTCCGGTGTCGCGGCCGCCAGGGTCGGGTAGCCAAGCGCGCCGTACTCGCCGGTCTGCAACGGCCACGGGGCGGGCCCGTCCAGTACGTTCACCAGACCGCGCGCTTCTTCGACGATCAACCAGCCTGCCGCCAGGTCCCAAAGCCGCGCGGTCGAAGCGATGCTGGCTCGAAATGTGCCCGACGCCACGAGCGCGAAGTTCAGCGCCGCCGAGCCGAGCACCCGGCGCCGCGCCTGCAAGTCCAACGCATAGCGGCTCGGTGTGCGGGAGCACAGCGCAATCAGATCGTCCGCACCGTAATCGCCGCGATCTTGCGTCCACAGGCGTCTCTCGCCCAGCCATGCACCTTTGCCCGCGACCGCGCTGAAGTGCATGCCCAGCTTGGGAAACACGCTCACCCCGACCACCGGCCTGCCATCGGAAACCAACGCCATCGTGACGCCCCATAAGGGCACGCCCGCTGCGAAGTTCGCGGTCCCATCGAGCGGGTCGATGACCCACACCCTGCGCCCACCCTTGTAGCTGGTGCCCGCCTCTTCGCTCAGCAGCTCGTCGCCGGGAAACGCCACGCTCAACCGTTCGCGGATCAATAGATCGACGCGCCGATCGGCTTCCGTGACGGGCGTGCCGTCCGCCTTGCGCTCGACAACCACGTTCTTCGACGCCGCGACGAGCACTTGGCCGGCCTCCGTCGCCACGGTACGGGCAACATCCACCTCGCGCCTTCGATCCGGCGACAATCCCGCGATCGTCGTGCTCCGGTCGTGGCGCTGCTCGCCGCGGGATCGCCGCTCGGGTGGCAGGGTCGTAGGCATGATCGTGTGGGGCCTCCTAGGACGCGCAACGCCGGCCGCAATGGCCGGCGCGTCAGAACGATTGCTATGACCTTCAGTCTATCACAGGCCGCAGATGACGGTAGCGCGCGGCGACGTTCCACGGCAGCTCGAAGGGCGCCATCGCGGCGCGAATCTCGGGCCACGATGCGCGGCGGCGGGCCTGGATCTCGCGGCGCGCGCGCCACGGCCCACGCGCATCGCGCCAGGCGTCCGCGCGGCCGGCCAGCGCCGCCGTCTGTCCGCCGAGCAGCAGCCGATACGGTGCGCTGGCGATGTCGTAGCCCAACACGGCCGGCCCCCACCGCAGCAACCCAACGCTCGGGTAGTTCTTGATGACCGTCCACACCTTGTTGCGCGCTAACAGCCTGTTCTTGAAGGGCGAACCCTCCCCAGCTGTCGCGCTCGCCGCATGCAGCACGCGCGCGCCAGGCGCGTAAACGGCGTGCCAGCCGGCCAGGCGCAAACGCCAAGCCAGGTCCACGTCCTCTAGGTACATGAAGAAGCGCGGATCGAATACGGGGCGGACAAACGCCATCGCGTACGGGTCCGGCTGCCGATGCTCCGGCACCGCGGGCGTCGCAAATGGCGTGCGCTCCCTTCCCCGCGCGAGTTCGGTGGCCGGCTGTGGTTCGACCGCAGGATCGACCGCGGGATCGAGAGGCGGTTCCACTGAGGGTGAGCCTGCCGCTGTGGCTGCAGATACGCCTGCGGGTTCGACGACGGGTTCGCCTTCGGGCTCGCCTATCGGTGCGCCTACAGGTGCGACCGCGCGACCCTTCCCTTGCTCGATCCCGTGCTCGGCCGGGCGACCCTTCGCTTGCTCGAGCGCCTCGTCGACACGGGGATCGGGCGGGCCGCAGCCGATGCCCGCCACATCCTCTAGCGCACGGCGCCGGTACAAGGCGGCGCCGGCCGATGCACCGAACACGGCCGCCGGCGCATCGCCCGCATTGTCCGGCGCGCCGCCGAGACGGTCCCACGCGATGCCCGTCGGGTCGAGCGCGATACCGGCCGAGTTGATCACCTCCGGCGCATCCATAAAGGACATCCGGCTCGCGACGGCTGCGACCCGCGGGTCATCCGCCGCGGCGTGGACGAGCGCGTGCACCCAATCGGGATCGGGCACCGTGTCGTTGTTGAGCAATGCCACCCACGGCGCGTCCGTC
>JAJCYU010000147.1 GCA_029262755.1 Anaerolineae bacterium | reverse complement strand
CCCTGGTCCACGACGCCGTTCGGCTCGCCGGTGAGCGCGCCATCGGCCCACACGGTGCGCTCGACGATCAAGCCGCCGACGTTGCCGACACCGGTCGGGAAGAAGACGACGTGCTCGATGACGTCACATGCACCCGGCGCGATGCTCAGGTCCGCGCTGGCGCTGCCACCGAGGGGAGCGGCGCCGGGAATCTGACCCGGGCCGACACCAGACGTGACGGAGCGAATGACGACCGGCGCACCGGTGGTCGAGGACATGTTGACGCTGTACTCCGGCTGACCCGGAATGTCGGTGATCGGCTGCACGCCCGTGTTACACACGGTCGCGCTGATGATCGCCTCGCCCGTGATACAGGGCAACTCAATCGGATCCTCGAAGGCAACCGGGATCTCTTCGACGAAGGGTGCATTGTTGACGCAGGTCGGTACCTCGACCAAAAGCTCGCCATCAATGTTGGTCAAACCGGTCGCCCACCAAGGGCTGACCACGATGGTGTAGAAACCGTCGTCCATGTCGTTGATCGTCAGGCTCGACTCCGCACCGCAGGAATCGTCGTTAAAGCCGACGAAATTCTGGCAGGTGTCGGCCGGGTTGAAGCCACCCGCCGGAGACGGCGAGGACGTACGGTCCTGGTTGGCCTGAATCACCGAATCCTCACCGCCGGAACCGCAATTCTCCGCGATTACGGTGTGCGGGCCCGGCACGGCCGAATTGATCTCCAGCTCGAATGCCTCGTAGCTCACCGACCACAATGTGCCTGTGCAGGTTGCGTTCTGCGTGAAGTTGGCAAAGTTGGCGCCGGTGTCGTAGGCGAAGGTCTCGATGTCACCGGGGCCACAGGCGATACCGTCGCCTGATGCACCGATGAACTGTGCTGCGGCGGTGTTGGCGGTCATCACCGCGAGACCGAAAACGACGGCCGCGGTAAAGAACGTCAACCGAATAGTGCGCATCGTGCGCTGAATCATGTTCTTCCTTCCTCCCTGAGTTCCGGAAGATTCAAAAAATTGGGCTGCTGCCCAGAACGCTGGTGGAGTGCTCGTCCCGTGATCCCATGCCAGGGCTGTGTAGCACGGCACACAGCGGCTGGGCATGCACCCCATCGAGTCTATAGAACGTGAGACGGATCTAAGAAGATACGGCCTCGATCATGAATCTTGGGAGATTGGTGGATTAATCTCCGTCCAATCGGCATTTTGGCCGGAAATGCACGGATCTCGCGGCGTGTGAATCGGTCCGGTCGGTTGGAGATTCGGCCCACACAACGCGCGTTTGGGGCACGGCGAGGCTACAATGCGCCTCCGAGCGGGCGGGTTGCCCGCAGGACCGTAATGTCTCGTCCGCTAACAATCTCACCAATTCGGCCGTCGCTGCATCCGCTGTGCCGCCCCGCTATTCCTCAGCAATAGCGCTGCTATTCCTTCGTCACAGCGAACCAGTACAGAGGCGCAGCAACGCCCTCGGTTGGCGACCTTGTTAGCGGACGAACCTTAAGTATGTCGTATCCGTGCAGAGGATGGCCCCTATGCCAAGCGATTCCCGCCCTTCCCAGCCATACAGTTCGTTCTTGGACGTGGAGGCCCTGCAATCCGGGCTCGACAATCCGGATTGGGCAATCGTCGACGTTCGCTTTCGTCTTGGTGATCCGGAGGCTGGTGGGGCGGCCTACCGCAGCTCGCATGTGCCTGGGGCGGTCTATGCACACCTGGATCGGGACCTGTCCGGTCCGATTCGCCCAGGACAGACGGGCCGCCATCCGCTCCCATCGGTCACGGACCTTGCTTCGACGCTCAGCGCATGGGGCATCGACGAGCACACGCAGGTCGTTGCCTATGACGACGTCGGCGGAGCGTTCGCGGCGCGCCTATGGTGGCAGCTTCGTCAACTCGGTCATGAGGCGGTCGCCGTCTTAGACGGTGGTTGGCAGGCGTGGACCACCGCGGGCGGCCGCACGTCTTCGGGAGAGGAGCAGCGCGCTTCGCGCATCTTCACGCCACGTCCGCTCGTCGACCGGATCGTCGACGCCGACGCAGTCATGGCCGCTCTACAAGCGGGCGGCCGCGTGCTCGACGCACGCGGCGCGGACCGGTACCGCGGTGAGAACGAATCGATCGACCCGGTCGCGGGCCACATTCCCGGTGCCGGCAACCTCCCCTTCGCGGGCAATCTAGGGTCGGACGGATATGTATTGCCCCCTGCGCAGCTCGAGGCCCGATTCCGTAGCACGCTGGAAGGCACCTCCGCGGAAGACCTCATCGTGTACTGCGGCTCCGGCGTCACGGCCGCGCACAACCTCTTGGCCATGGTCCATGCGGGCCTGCCCCTGGCACGGCTTTATGCCGGCTCGTGGTCGGAGTGGATCACGGATCCCGCTCGACCGGTGGCCGTCGGCGCGGCACCAGGCCATATGGACCCGGACTCCGGCGAGCATCCAGGCAACCGAACGTCGTCCTAGACCGGGGTCGACCCTCGCCGAAGCTACACGACGCCTCTCCGCATCTGACCCTAAGGGCGCGCCCTAACCGCCCAACGCATGCTAGGACCCTCCCATCGGCACCCTCTACGTGATCGGAACTCCGATCGGCAACCTCGAGGACCTTTCGCCGCGCGCCGTGCGCGTGATGAACGAGGTTGGGTTGATCCTGGCCGAAGATACGCGCGTAACCCGCACGTTGACCGCGCGGTTCGGCATACCCACACCCATGGCCAGCTACCATGCGCACACCGCACCGGCACGCCGACTGCGCCTGCTAGACCGCCTCGACGCGGAAGACCTCGCGTTGGTCAGCGATGCCGGTACACCGGGTGTCAGCGATCCCGGTGCAGAGCTCGTGGCGACCGCCGCCGCACGTGGCCACACGGTCGTTGCGATCGCCGGTCCTTCCGCGGTTGCCGCCGCGCTCTCCGTTTCTGGACTGTCCGGAGCGCCCTATGCGTTTCTCGGCTTCCTGCCCCGCAAGGCGAAAGAGCGCCGCGCTTCGCTGCGCGCCGCGTCCGCGCTTCCGATGACGCTCGTCGCGTTTGAGACACCGCACCGCTTGCGTGCCGCATTGGATGACCTCCACGCAGAGCTCGGCGATCGACCGATCGCGGTGGCGCGGGAGCTCACCAAGCGCTACGAATCGGTTTGGCGCGGATCGTTGTCTGAGGCCTGCGAGCATTGGCGGGAAGAGGCGCCGCGCGGCGAGTTTACGCTCGTGATCGGCGCCCTTGAACCGGCGGAGCGTGAGCCTTGGTCGCGCGATGCCGTTCGTGCGGCACTCGATGACTTGCGCGCCGCGGGCGTCGGTGCGCGCGAGGCGTCACGCTCGCTGGCGGACGAGTCGGGCTGGCCGGCTCGCGACCTGTACCGTGCCTGGCATGAGCAACCGCCCGCGGATACGAATCGAGACGATATATATAGCGGCCCAGCCGCAGCGGTCGACGATGTTCACCGCGAACCGTCCTTGGACGCTGGATCGACGGCCGAGACGGCTATCGACGACGATCGCGCGACGAAGGCCCCCACCGAGGATCCAACGTAATGACACGTGCTATGACACCACTGCCCTGGGACGAGGAAGACATGCTCGGCGCCGTGCACGGGCTCCCCGACCAGCTGGCCGATGCTTGGGCACGCTACCGCGATCTCCGGCTGCCACCGGAGTTCAGCACGCCACGTTCGGTCGTGATCGCGGGCATGGGCGGCTCGGCGATCGGCGGTGATATCGCGGCCGCCGGCCTGGCGGATGCGTTGCCCGCACCCGTCGTGGTCGTACGCGACTACCGCCTCCCTTCGTGGGTGGGCCCGGATAGCCTCTTCATCGCGTCGAGTTTCTCCGGAAACACGGAGGAGACCCTCGCCGCCTGGGCGGAAGCCGGAAGGCGAGGCGCCGACCGTGTGGCGCTCACCACGGGCGGGGCATTGGCCGAACGAGCACGCGCGTCCGAGGCGCCGGTCGTTCGCCTCATTCCGGGGGGCGCTCCGCGGGCTGCATTCGGCCAATCACTGGCCGGCGTGCTCGCCGTGCTCTCAGCGGCCGGCTTGGCGGGCGGCATCGGCGGGCGCCTCGCCTTGGCGACGACCGCCATGCGTGCGCTTGCTACAGCAGACGCCCTCGAGGATCCGGAAGCGGAGGCCGCGACCGAGACCAATGCGCATCACCGTTCGGAATCGGACAATCGGGCGGACACGGGCGCGACGGCTGTTCCGCCGTTGCACGCTCCGCTGCCTACCGAGCTCGCTCGCTGGCTGCGTGATCAGCTCGTTCAGATCATCACACCGGAAGCGCTCTCATCCGTCGGGCGCCGCTGGAAGGCCCAGCTCAACGAGAACGCGAAGCAGAGCGCTGTGTGGGATTGTTTGCCGGAGCTCAACCACAACAGCGTAGTCGGCTATGGACGGCCGACGGCCATTGCCGATATCGCGCGGACGGTGTTCCTGACCGGGCCGTCCACCCACCCGCGTATCGTTCGCCGCATGGGGCTCACCGCGGAACTCCTCGACCAGGCGGCGTGGGCGCATGCCACGATCGCGGCGCCGGAAGACGTTGCCGCAGGCGGCCTGCTCGCAGAGGCCCTGTGGCTGGTGCAGTACGGCGATCTGTTGAGCGTGCACCTGGCGCGGGCTCACGCGGTCGACCCAACGCCGATCCCTTCGCTCATCGCGCTCAAAGCGCGCTTGGCGAGCCGGGCCTAGCCCGGCGACACGCGCCTAGGGCTCGTCAAACAAAGAAAAAGAAGACCGGCGACCCCGAAGGGCCGCCGGTCTCACAATTCACAGTGGTGCTATCTACAGCGGTGCTAGCTACGTACGTCCCCCGAAACTACGGGCGGGGGTCGTTCGAGCCCGGGCGGACCGGAATGTCCGCGGGAGCATTCGTCCGACCGATACACAAGGTGTAGTGGTCAGCGAAGTGCTGCGCGTCGTTGAAGTCCAGAATGCCGTCGTTGTTGATGTCGAGCACCGCGCAGCTGCCGGTGGCCGGCTCGCCGAACTCGCAACCACGCAGGATGGCCTGGTTGAACCAGTAGGCGAGGTCGGACTTGCCGACATAGCCGTTGCCGTCCAGGTCAAACTGGGCGAGGTTGTCATAGCAGAAACCGCGATCGATCGGCACGGGGATAACCTCGCGCACGATCGGGCCCTGCTCCTGGGCGCTCACCGTGCCGGCGCCCAAGGCGGCCAGCGTCAAAAGGGCAATACCCAACAGAACGAAACGTCGCATGATGATGAAACTCCTTGATCTTCGTAGCCGAATGGACATCGAATGCTGCTCATCCGCGCCCGCCGGATGCTGCGCACGGGGCAGTTCCCGGCGACGGACACGAAGGGCGTGTTCGCAATCATTGACCATTAACGTGCGGCCTTGCGGAAAAGATACGGTCAATCCAAAGACCGTCGAGATGCCGAAGGCGAGGTGCTTGACAGCTATCGGCCCGGGACTATACTGCCATCATATGACCCGGCGAACGATTCTTCAGGTCGACAGCGCACTCCGTGGCGGAGTGCGCTTTCTTGTTGACCCCCTGCGGCACCCGGGCGTCTGCGACGGCTGACGTCCTCATTCTGGAGCCACGTGGCTCCCGCTGCCAGGAGAAGGCCACACATGCTTCCGAGCACCCACATCGCCGACGTCGAGAAGTCGATGCGCTACGCCCAGGAAAGCGATGACCGCATCGTGTTCAAGCGTTTCGACGTCTCCGTCGAAGGGGATCACCGGAGCCACACCGTGTCCTATGACGAAGGTCTGTGGACCTGTGACTGCGAAGGCTACGAGCACAACAACTACTGCGGTCACACCATGACGATGGAGCGCGTTCTAGGCGAGATGGTCCGCCTAGGCGAGTTGGCCATCGCGGAGAGCAGCGGGGAAGCCGTCCCCGCTACCGCGCAGGCCTAAGGGCTCTCCACCAGCACGTACGAACAATGCGGGTATCCTGGCGACGTCAGTCTCGTCCGCGGGTCGCCCGGAATCAGCAAGCAGGGTTGAATCGCGGAGGAGCAGCGGGCCGGAACGTCGCTTGTTGCTCCGGCCCCATGGGTGAGACCGTCATCGGTTGAGCCCGAACGCATCCGCGCGCCCATTCCCATGCTCGTGCAGTCGACCGGCGGCCGGCGGGCCCCCCGGTAGGCTGTCGACCGACCACCAAATCACAAAGTCGAGGCCGTTTCCCGCCAAGGAACCGCTCGCACCGCCGACTGCATCGCCGACTGCGCCGGACGCCGCTGCGCGTGGCGGTCCCAGGCGCTGGCGCCGTCTCCTCGGCGTCGCCGTCAGCGTCCTCTTTCTTTGGTGGGCGTTGTCCGGATTGGAGCTCGCCGCCTTTGCGGACGCGTTGCGCGAAGCACGGTTCGGCTGGCTGATCCCCGGCGTGCTCGCCTACTTTGTCGGCGTTTGGGCGCGTACGTGGCGCTGGCACTCCATGATCCGTCACCTTGCCGATGTTCCGATGGGGAAATTGTTCCGCATCGTGTGCATCGGCTACTTCGGCAACAACGTCTACCCGCTTCGGGCCGGTGAAGTACTGCGCAGCTACGTGCTGAAGCGAGAGCACGGTGTGCGGATGAGCGCCAGCTTGGCCACCGGGGCCATAGCGCGGCTGTTCGACGGCCTCACGATGCTCGCATTTGTCTTCTTCGCGCTGCCCCTGGTCACGTTGGACGCAGAGGGCCTGGCCCGATATCAACCGTGGATAGTTGGGTTCACCGTGCTCTTCGGCCTCGCGCTCGTTGCCTTCCTTCTCATCGCGCCGCGCCCGCACTTCGTACGCCGCCTCGCGACGCCACCGGCCGACTTCGCGGCCCGCCTCTGGCTCGCTTCTCGCGCGCCGCGGCCCGTGGGAGCCGACCGGGCGGCCTTGCGCAAGCGGTTGCTCGAGGTGGTCGACCGATTCATGCACGGCCTCGACAGCCTGGCTCGGGCGCGGGACGTAGTGCAGATCTTCGCCACCAGCGTCGTGGTTTGGCTCGCGGAAACCGTGAAGTACTGGTTTGTCATGCAGGCGTTTCCCGATCTACAGGTGAGCTTCTTCACGTTGATGTTGATGAACGGCGTCGTCAATCTCGCCACGTCCATCCCGGCCGGCCCTGGGCACGTCGGCACCTTCGATGCCCCCGGCATCGCCGTGTTGGTTGCAGCCGGCGTGCAGCGTTCGGTTGCGGCCGCCTACACGCTGGTCTTGCACGTGGCGCTGTGGCTACCGATCACGATCCTCGGCGGCTGGTACCTGTGGCGCTCCCATATCAGCCTTGACCAAGCGCGCCTGGCTTTGGCCGAGGACCGTGCCGACGAGGAGAGCGACCACGATCCCGCTGCGGACGCTCCCGCGCACGATGCCGGAGGGCCAACGTCATGAAGATCGCCATCGTGGGTGCAGGATTCGCAGGCCTCGCGGCCGCATGGGACCTTGCCGGCGCGGGCCACGAGGTCACGGTGCTCGATCCGCAGGACCGCGTCGGCGGCCTGGCTGCAGGATTCCGCGACGAAGGCTGGGACTGGCGGCTGGAGCACTTCTACCATCACATGTTCCTGAGCGATGACGCCATGCTCGGGTTGGCCGAAGAGATCGGCGTCCGCGACACGATCCGCTCCTTGCGCCCGGTTTCCGCCTCCTGGTGGCAAGGCAGGGCATGGCCGCTCGATGGGCCGATCGAGATACTCCGCTTTCCGGCTATGCCGTTTCTCGACCGCGTTCGGATGGGCGCGGCGGGGGCCTGGCTCAAGATCACCCGCAACTGGCGCGCTCTTGAGCGCGTCACGGCACACGATTGGCTGCGCCGATGGATGGGCGTACCGGCCTACGTCGCCGTGTGGGAGCCCCTGCTCATCGGTAAGTTTGGAGAAGATCTGTACCGCGAGGTCCCGATGAGCTGGCTGTGGGCCAGACTTCACGCACGCACCTTCCGCCTCGGATACCCCGACGGCGGCTTTCAGGCGCTCGCCGACGCCTTTGCCGACGGCGTGCGGCAACGCGGCGGAACCATACGCCTCGGCGTTGCGGTGGAAGACGTGCGGGTGATTACGGATGGTGCGGCGCCGGCCGCCGCCTCGGACGGCGATTCGGCCGAGTCTTCGTTGGACCGAACGCGTCTGCGCGTGCGTACGATCGATCACACGAAGACCCGAGCCGGCACGGGGTCGGAATCGTCGGACCGCGCTACTGCAGACGATGAACCCACCGCCGAAGACGGCAATCACACCGACTCCGGCCTGGAAGGAACCGACTACGACTCCGTCCTTGTCACGACAGGTCCGAGCCTGCTCGCCCGCTTGGCGCCCGGCTTACCCAACGAGTATCTCGAAACGCTGCGCGAGCTCGACTCCATGGGGGCCGTGGTGTTGGTCCTTGCACTGCGCCGTTCGTTGATGCCGGAAGGCACGTACTGGCTCAACATGGACAAACGGGACTTCCCCTTCCTGGCCGTGGTCGAGCACACGAATTTGATCGACGGCGCGCATTACGGCGACGACCACCTGATCTATGTCGGCGACTACCTACCACCGGACCATCCCTTCATCACCGGGGATGAGCAATCGATCCTGGACCAGTGGCTTCCGGCGCTCTCCCGCATCCAACCGGACTTCGATCCTTCGTGGGTCCGCGCGCATTGGGTGTTCCGCACACCCTACGCCCAGCCGGTGGTACCCCTCGGTTTCTCACAGCACGTCCCGTCCCTCGACACTCCAATACCCGGTCTCTATTGGGCCTCCATGAGCCAGGTTTACCCATGGGACCGTGGTACGAACTTCGCCGTGGAGATCGGCAGGCGGGCGGCGCGCATGATGATGGATAGCCGTTCGGAGACGCAGTAGCAGGCTCATCCGAAGGATCCGGATCGCCGGTTCTGGGTTCGATCTCCAGATAGAGGCGGGACGGCGCCCGGTCTGCTAGAGGGCAGCGCCGCAACACATGCGCGGCCCCTTTTGGGCGAGCGGGCCGAGTAGCTCAATTCCTCTTATGTCAACTTATTTGCTGGAATCACCTGCTCGTCCCTATACTTGCGGCATCGTGAACGCACACTACTTCGGGCGAATGGCCCGACGCATGGCCGCGGCGAGCCTCGCCGCGGCCCTCTTGACGCCCTGGGCCATTGCCTGTGGGGGCGATGAGGGCCCTGCGGCACCACCCGCTGAAGCCACGCAGGAGGGCGCAACGGCGGCGCCCGTGCCGGAACTACCCGATGGACCGGCCGCCGGCGCTGAGATTCCGCCCGTTCCGGTTTCGATCACGTTGTGGACCGTCGAGGCGCTGGAAGCGGATGAGCAGGGTGGCCTGGCGGGATCGGCGGCGTTGTGGCTCGGCGAGTCACCGGCATTCGCCTTGCGCATCTCCCAGCGGCCGAGCCGCGGCGAGAACGGCGTGCTGCCCTTGCTACTTGCGATGAGTCGCACGGCGCCGGCCGCGTTGCCCGATGTTGTGGCGCTGCCTCTGGAATCCGTTGCCGAAGCCCGCGAATCCGGCATCATCGCCCCCCTTCCGGCACGCATCGGGGGCTGGCCCTTCACCGACGCCGCCGTGATTGTCGATGGCGGTGCGTGGGCAGCGCCGCTCGCGTTGGCCGTGCCGCATCTTGTGCAGGCGCGTGCGCAGTCCGTCGATACCGAGACCACGTCGACCCGAACATGGGACTCCCTGCTCGAGAGCGGCACGGTCGCATTGCCCAACGCTTCGGGCCCGGGCGCCCTTGCGGTTGCCCTGAGCTTATACGTCGATCAGGGCGGAGACGCCGCAGCCTTGCCCGTCATCGACCGGGATGCGGCGAGCAGGTGGCTATCCGAGATCGCCGACGCCAACGCCGCCGGCCGCCTACGTTTTTCCAATGATCCACTAGACGCGCTGCGCGACGGAACGGCATCCGCGGCGATCGTTTCGGCGGGATCCTTCCTGCATGCCGACCCAGAGTCCACCGAGTTCTCCTGGGCGGCCATTCCCGGCCGCGAGGGTCCGATGCCGGTGGTGGCTACCGGATGGGGGCTTGCGCTCATCGACCGGCCGCGAGACGAAGACGCCACGGAGCGCGCGATCGGCCTCATCGCAGCACTGACGGCTCCGGAAGCAACCCGCTGGGTGCTCGACATCGGCATGCTCCCCGCCAGCCGCGGCGGTTTGCTTGCCGTACTGGATCCGACCCGCGGTGATACAACCGAAGCATATCTCGACTTCTTGACCCGTAGCTTGGAGAGCGCGCGCGGCCCCGCCGGCCTGGCGCGGCTCGGCTCCGTATGGGCCGCCGCCAACGCGACGGCCGTCGACGGCACTTCCCTGACCACCACGATCGATCTGCTCGACTCCGCGCGCTAAGGCCCGCAGAGACGTGCTCCTCATGAATTGCTTGGAGACATCGCCATGAACGGCTTTCTCGATTCCGCCCTGGACCGCCATGCCAGGCGTCGCCTATCGGCCAACGGTCAGTCCGACATCTTGATCGGTCTGCCCACCTACAAGAACAGCCGCACCATCGGCAACGTCGTCGCGGCTCTTTCGACCGGGCTCGTGAAGCACTTTCCCGATCGGCGCGCCCATATCTTGATCGCTGATGGTGGCTCGACGGACGAAACCCTCGACGTTGCGCGCTCCGTCGCGTTGCCGGGCAACATCACCTTGGGCGTCGCAGAGTACCAAGGCCTGACCGGGAAGGGCACCGCGATCCGCGCGATCATGGAGGCGGCCGAGATGATCGACGCTCGCGCCTGCGCGATCGTCGATGCGGACGTGCGCTCCATTACCCCGGCATGGATCGAACGGCTCGTCGGTCCCGTGCTGGCCAACGAGGCCGACTATGTATGCCCCGTGTACACGCGCGACCGTCACGAGGTCACGATCAATGACATGATCGCCTACCCCTTGACGCGCACGTTGTACGGGTTGGACATCCGCCAGCCACTCGGCGGAGAAGTAGCCATGGCCCCCTTGGCCTGGCGAACCTTCACCTCGAAGGACGTCTGGGAGACCGATGTCGCACGGTTCGGCATCCATCCGTGGATGGTGATCCAGGCGATCAACAGCGGCTGGAGACTCTACCAGGCACCCCTCGGAACCAAGACGCACGACTACAAGGACCCTACAGTAGGCTTCGAGCCCAAGTTCCTCCAGATCGTGGGTACGTTGTTCCGCATGATGACCTTTTACCGACGCATCTGGCCTGAGATCGAGCAGGTTCAAGCGGTGCCGGAATGGGGCTCGCGTAAGCATCTGGACCCGGAACCGGTTCCGACGACGCGCCAGACGTTGTGGGACGGCTTCCAAAAGGGACTGAAGCGCTATCGGCGCAACCTCTCGCAGATCCTCAGCGCGGACCAGCAGGCGGTGATCGCGGACCTTGCGTCCGGCGAGATCGAGCACTTTCCCGCCGACGACTGGGCCCGCATCGTCTTGGAGTTCGCGGTGGTGTACAACCGCGGCGAAGGTGATCCGGACAAGGTCGCGCTGTCCTTGCTGCCCCTGTATTACGCGCGCAAGGCGACGTTGCTCCGCGAGCTGGAGGGTCAGCCGTGGACGAAGGTCGAAGAAGCCATCCAGGAACAGGCCCGAGCCTTCCAAAACGCGAAGCCGTACTTGCTGGAAAGCTGGACCAACTTCGTGCCCTGGCAGGCGCCCATCGCCTAGGATACAATCGAACGGGGAGGCCGTGTCTCTGGAGCGCGCTTCCATCGAGGGACAGCAAGGGAGCCTGTGTCTATGTGGAAGAGCGAAACGCGTTTGTTGTTGATTGACGACAACGTGCAGCTACTGGATGCCATCACGAAGTCTCTGGAGCGCGCGGGATACGCCGTATCCACCGCCTTCGACGGTGCGAGCGGTTTGGAGCGGTTCTCGCAGTTGCGACCGGATCTGGTCGTGTTGGACGTGATGATGCCCGGCATGGATGGCTGGGAGGTCTGCCGCCGACTGCGAGAGACCTCGCGCGTACCGATCATCATGCTCACGGCGCGAGCCAATGAGACCGACAAGATCATGGGCCTGCGCATGGGCGCGGACGATTACGTAGCCAAGCCCTTCAGCCTCAAGGAACTCGAGGCGCGGATCGAAGCGGTGCTGCGGCGGGTGCATATGGCGCCGCCATCCGGCGAGGATCTGCTCTACGACGACGGGATCCTGCGCCTCGAAACGGCGGGGCTCCAAGTGCTGATCGAAGGCGAGGCGCTCAACCTCACCGCCACGGAACGTCGACTCTTGTTCGCGTTGGCGGAAAACGCCGGCCGCGTACTTTCCGTCGAGCAAATCTTGCGCCAGGTGTGGGGCCCTGAATACGAAGGCCAGACCGACTACGTAAAGCTCTACGTATGGCGCCTGCGCCAGAAGCTTGAGACCGACCCGAGCGACCCTGTATACATCCGGACGGAACGCGGCCTTGGCTATCGCTTCGTGCCGCAGGAATCGCGTCAGGCAGCCGAAGACGCCGCTCCGGCCGAAGCGGCGTCGTAGACGCGAATCCGGTATCCACATACGGTTCCATCACACCGATCCGGACTTGCCGGATCGGTGTGACTACGTAGTGGAAGCAACGGACCTCTGCGGATCGGTTGGAACGGCCGAATGGGCCGAACCTAGCTAACCCGTTCCGGATTGCGCTGCTCGTCGAGGTCGAAGTCGAAGTAGCCGGGCCCATCGGTAAAGTAATCCGCGTTGATCTGCGTCATGTGCTCGTGCTCGTCCGGCACCTCAAACTCGGGGAAAATCGCCTCGGGCGGGCAAACCGGTACGCAGGCACCGCAGTCAATGCAGACGTCAGGGTCGATGTAGAACAACGGCCAATCGGCGTTGTCCTTGGGCCCAGGCACGATGCAGTCAACGGGGCAAACCTCGACACAGTCGCCTTCGCGCGTGCACAGTTCGGTGATCGTGTAAGTCATGATCGTCCTCTCGGGAGCGACGGTCTGTCCCGGCGTGGCCCAACCGCCTCCGGGAATCCGCCGGCATTATAGCCCGCCCATGGCCTCGCCTCCAGCCTGGTCGTTACTTCGGCCGCTACGAGCCCCCCCCCAGCGCACGCAACGCGGCCGTGACACGCTCAGCGACGGTGGCGTCCGCCTCGATGCTGGCGACGGAGAGAGCACGCCGCGCCTCGGCCGGCGTGTAGCCCAGCGCGGTCAGCGCCGCCATCGCGTCCAGCTCGTCACCGGTCGCCCCCAGCACGGGGCTCCCGCCTCGGCCGGCGCCCTCCAGCGCAACCCCGAGCGCGGTCTCCAGCCTGGGGCGCAGATCGAGCACCACACGCTGGGCCGTCTTCTTCCCGATACCCTTAACCCGTGTGAGCGCGTCGATATCCTCGTGCACGATCGCGTCGGCCAGGCTGTCGGCGTCGAAACTCGAGAGCATGGACAGTGCAGCCCGTGGCCCAACGCCGTTGACCGAGAGCAGATCGACGAACAGGGACAGCGTCTGCGGGTCGCGCGCCCCGTAGAGCGTGAGCTCGCTCTCGCGAACATGGAGATGGGTGTGCAGGATCAGCTCGTCGTCTACCATCACGCGATCCAGCACCGTCGAGGGCACGAGTACGCGATATCCGACGCCCGAGACGTCGAGAACGATGGCATCGGGTGCTACGGCGGCAACGCGGCCGCTCAGTTGGGCGATCACGGGCGTCCCTTCAAACCTTAAAGGTTCCTTGACGGAGCATGGGCCGGGTGTTATACTCGTCCCGGCCGCGACGCGCCAACCCCCTATGTGCGCGAATCTCCATTGCGGTCCGCTAGTCCTCCTCGTGCCCCCGACAATAGAGTGCCTTTGGCATCGTTCGGAATCCCGGCACGGACGAAAGGATGAGGAATTGACCCTCGATCTGGACGTCGATGTGGCCGTCGCGGACGCCATAAAACATCTCTTGTTGCTCGGTCGGGAACGTGGATACGTCACCGACGCCGACATCATCGAACGTCTCCCCGAGGCGGAACATGATGCGGTTCTCTCTGAGTTGTTGATTTCGCGGCTCGAGACGGAAGACATCGAGTTGATCCGCGAGAATGCCGCGCTCGGCAGCGACAGCGACGCGATTGACGATTTGGTCTACGCGCGCCCAGCCAATCTCGAAGGCATCGACAGCGACGACACCATCAGCCTCTACTTCCGCGAGGTGGGCTCCGTCCCGCTCTTGACGCGCGAAGAAGAGGTAGCGTTGGCGCTGCGTATCGAACGCGGCCAGATGGCCGACACCGAGATTAGCGAGGGTAAGGCAGGCACCAAGCGCCGCCGAACCCTAGACCGTCAGTGGCACGACGGGCAGGCCGCGTGGAACCACCTCGTGAAGGCTAACAGCCGCCTTGTGATCAGCATGGCCAAGAAGTATCGCGGACAGGGCGTGCCCTTCCTCGATCTGATCCAAGAAGGCAACGTCGGGCTTATGAAGGCCGCCGATAAATTCGATCACACGCGCGGCTTCAAGTTTTCGACCTATGCCACGTGGTGGATCCGGCAGGCGATTACACGTGCGCTGGCCAACCAAGGCCGTACGATTCGCGTGCCCGTGCACATGTCGGACCGTATTCGGAAGCTCTTCGCGATCGCGCAGGCCATGGAACAGGATCTCGGTCGCCGACCGACACCGCAAGAGATCGCGGATCGAATGGAGGTGCCGGAGGCGAAGGTGCGGCAGATGTTGCGCGTTTCCCGGCGCTCCTTGTCCTTGGAGAAGCCGGTCGGTGAGGAGCAGGACAGCGAGTTGGGCCACTTCATCGAGGACAACCAGTCGCCGGACCCGCTCGAAGAGGCTGCCTTCCAACTACTCCAGACCGACATCGACGACATGCTCGAATGCCTGACCATGCGCGAGGCGAGGATCTTGCGTCTGCGCTTCGGCCTTGAAAACGGGCAGCCGCATACGCTCAAGGAAGTCGGTCGCAAGTTCAACCTCACACGCGAGCGCATCCGACAGATCGAGCAGGAGGCGCTGCACAAGCTGCGCCAGCCGGAACGCCGGGCGCGCCTGATGAACTACCTCCAATAGATTTGCTCCGTTTCCCTAAGGGCTCGTCCGTCAACAATCTCACCAATTCGGCCGTCGCTGCATCCGCTGTGCCGGCCCGCTGTTCCTCAGCAATAGCGCTGCTATTCCTTCGTCTCAGCGAACCAGCACAGCGGCGTAGAAACGCCCTCGGTTGGCGACCTTGTTAACGGACGAGCCCTAACCTATAGGCAAAAACGACGTCCCGAGGGACGTCGTTTTTTCGTCGCCTTGTAACCCCCAGCACGCCGGACCAGTCATCGGATCGGCGGGTGCCTGTAACTTTCCGGGGCACTTCCTGTATATTCTCCATTAGAGGCCAGTGCACAGCACAGTTCCTCTTCGCCCATTCGCGGTTCTATCCCACCTCCCCTGCGCGACGTTGTGCGTACACAGAGAGCGCGGAAGGAAGGACGGGACCGAACCCCGTGTTCGTTCAACCCCCGTGGAATCCCCAGCACAAAGGAGTGCGCCGTGGACCGATCCAGGCGTCAGTTCATCCAGCTAGGCGGGGTGGCAGCCGCCGCGGCATCCGCCACGCAGTTGGCCGATCTCGGCCCCGTCGCCGCCCGTCCCGCTGCGCGTTGGTCAGCGCGTACGGCCGCGGACATGCCGGAGCCGGACATTGAGTCCCTGCTTCTACACCGCGCCGCGTACGGCCCACGTCCGGGCGATTTGGAGCACATACGCAGCGTCGGGGCCCGGCAGTGGATCGAGGAACAACTCGACTACGAGTCGATCGACAACAGTGAGGTCGAGGATGCGTTGCATGACGCCCTCCCGACGTTGTCGAATACCGCGGCGCAGCTGCTCGCACTTCAGGGCGGTGACAACGCCAACGCCCCGGCACGGGAGCTGATCCTCGCCACGGTTTACCGCATGGCCTTCAGCCCGCGGCTGCTCTTCGAGGTGATGGTCGAGTTCTGGAGCGATCACTTCAACATCGCGATCCCAACCGGTCAGGCGCGCTACTTCAAGCCGATCGACGATCGCGACGTGGTCCGCAAGCACGCGCTGGGCAACTTCCGTGATCTGCTCACCGCCTCCGCACAGAGCCCCGCGATGCTCAACTACCTGGACAACGACCTCAGCACCCGGGTGCGCCCCAACGAAAATTACGCGCGTGAGATCATGGAGCTGCATACGCTCGGCGCGGCAGTAGACGGCTATCCCTACACCGAGAACGATGTCTTCGAGGTCGCACGCTGCTTCACCGGCTGGACGTGGATCCGTGCCGACGGAAGCCCGCAGCGGGGCAGCTACGAATACCGCGACCGTGACCACGATCAGAGCGCCAAGAACGTGCTCGAAGAGTACATTCCGGCGGGGCTCAAGCAGCAAGACGGCCACATGGTCATCGACCTGCTCATGAACCACCCGGCCACGGCGAAGTACATCGCCACCAAGCTCGTGCGCCGCTTCGTCACCGACGATCCGGCCACCGAGACACCGGAGCTCGTCAACCGCGTCGCGGATGCCTTCACCAACACGCAAGGCGACATCAAGCAGCTGTTGCGCACCGTGCTTGGCTCTCGCGAGTTCGCGGACAGCTTTGCGACCTATGGCGGTCGGTTGTCGCGGCCGATGGATCTCGTCGCGCGCCAGCTACGTGTCACGGGACTGCCGCGCGAGAGCTTCCCGTTGCAAGGTGGCCAGGCCAACCAGATCTACAGCCGCATCACCTCCGGTCTGCGTGCCATGGGGCACCTGCCCTTCTATTGGTCGACGCCGGACGGGTATCCCGACGTCAAGGAGGCTTGGTCGTCCTCGGCGAACATGCTGACGCGCTGGAACCTCGGCCTCGCGCTGTGCGGCGCCGCCAGCGGCAACAACGCCGGCATCACCGGCCAGCTGATCAACAACTGGGATCCCACGAAGGGCGAGGGCGCCCGAACGGATTTCGCAACCGCGGGCGAAGCGACCGACTGGTGGATCGAACGCCTGCTCGGACGCGGGATGCTCGACGAGGACCGCGCCATCATCGTGGACTACCTCACGAATGGCGGCGGCGACGATACCCCCTACGGTGGTATCCCCGAAAAGCAGGTTCGATCGACGATCGCCTTGATCATCGATAGCCCCTACTTCCAGTGGCGCTAAGGAGCTAGACCCATGGCCTTCTCGCGACGTACATTCTTGCAGCGAGGCACGCTGCTGGCCGCCGGCTCCGCAGCGTGGCCAAGCTGGATGCCGCGCATGGTCTTCCGCGACCAGCAATCCGCCCCGGGCAGCGACGTTCTCGTCGTCGTCTTCGCACGCGGCGGCTACGACGGTCTCAACATGGTGATCCCCTATCTGGACGAGGGCTACTACTTCGGAGATCGCCCAAACATCGGTATTCCGGCGCCCGACTCGACCGCGGCCAACCGCGCCTACGATCTGAACGGCGATTTCGGCATGCACCCCGTGCTCGCCGGTCCCGACTCGGGCCGTTGGAAGGAGCACTTCGACAACGGCATCCTTTCGATCGCGCATGCCGTTCACCAGAACGACCCGACCCGCAGTCACTTCGACGCCATGGACTTCATGGAACGCGGTACGCCGGGTGAGAAGCGGCTGATGAGCGGCTGGCTCGGCCGCCATCTTCAGACGATGCGCAGCACCAACGAGTCGCCGTTCCGCGCCGTCGGCATGGGCACGATGCTCCAGGCCAGCCTTCGCGGCACGGTGCCGGCTGTCACGCTGCGATCGATCGCTGACTTCCATCTCCAAGGCCGCGAAGACGAGGTCGGGCGCTTCCAGCAGCACTTGCAGCGCCTGTACAGCGGTGACGGATGGCTCGAGGGCGAGGGGCAGAACACCTTCGCCGCGCTCGAGATGCTCGAACAGGCCGTCGGCGACGGCACGTACACGCCGGAGAACGGCGCGAGCTACGCCAACGACAACTTCGGCCGCGGCATGATGCAGATCGCGCAGCTGATCAAGTCGGACGTGGGCCTTGAGGTCGCGGCTATCGACGTGGGAGGCTGGGACACCCATGCCAACCAGGTCGACACGGCCGACCCGACGCAAGGCAATATGGCCAACCTGATGCGCAACCTTTCGCGCGGCATCACGGCCTTCATCGACGATCTCCAGGATCACTTCGATCCGCGAGAAACCGGCAACAAGCAGGGCGTGACAGTGCTCGTCATGAGCGAGTTCGGTCGGCGCGCTTCGGAGAACGGCAACCTCGGCACGGACCACGGCCACGGCAACGCGATGTTCGCCTTCGGCCGCGGCATGAACGGTGGCAAGGTCTACGGCCGCTGGCCCGGTCTCGCGCCGGAGTTCCGCGATCGCGGCGATTTGCGCGGCACCACCGAGTATCGCGACATCTTGGCCGAGATCCTCGCCAAGCGCCTCGGCAACGACAAGCTGACCGAGGTCTTCCCCGGCCACACCTTCAACTACCTCGGCATGGCCGCCGCCCTCGGCGGCGCGCCCACGGGCCCGACTCCGGACCCAGTGCCGACGACACCGCCGGTCGAGGAGCCCAAGAACAAGGTCTACCTACCCTACGGTGTGGTGGAGCGCTAGCAGGATCGAGCGACGTTCAGCCTGACGTCGCGACATATCGAAGCACGAAGGGGCGGACCCACGGGTTCGCCCCTTCTTCTTGCGTCCATTTTCGCTAGCCGGCCGCCACCCTCCGCCGCAATCGCGCCATGCGATGTTCGAGTTCCTCCAGCGCCTTGCGACGGCCCCGTCGCGGGCGGATCACCTTGGCCTCGACCAACGCGTGGCCGCGCTCGGTTAGCGCGAGCGCAGCGACCAGGTCCCGCTGCGGTGCGCGATGCTCGTGGAACTTGGCCAGCTCCTCGAAGGGAAAGAGCCGGCGGGGACGTTCGGATCGAACCAGGCTCTCCCAGATCTCCACCGCGCGCTCCCACTCGCCCTGCCTCCGCGCGGACAAGGACAACCGCTCGAACGCCTCGTCGACCTCGTCCGGTCGCGCGAGCCCCGCGCCAAGCGCCGCCTGGCACGCGGACATCGCCCGGTCCAACCGGCCCGCGCGCTCATAGGCCCGCGCGAGGCTCAGCCAGTCGCGTGCGTGCGCCAGCGCCTCATCCGGCTCCGCCCAGCTACGCGCTAGGCGCGAAACTAGGCTGACCATGGCCAGGATATCCAGCGCGTTGTGCCGGAATATCCCCTCGAGCGGACGTGCGTCTCCGTCACGCTGGTAGCGCAGATAGCGCTCGGGCACGAGCCAGCCGGGCACGTCGTCCACGCGGTCCAGACCGAGCACGTGCGATTCCAACGAAACGAGCCGGCAATCCGGCAGCCGCCGACGCCACAATCGTCGCGATGCGGGTAGCAGGTCGAGGTGGCGCACGTCGGCCAAGGGGTTCGGCTGCCCGTTCATCACGTAGCGCGTCGCCAGCAGCGGCGCATCGAAGGCTTTCCCGTTGAAGGTCACCAGGCCGTCGCAGCCGTCCACCCAGTCCGAAAGCGCTTCCAGCTGCGCCGCTTCCTCGCCCGGATGGCGCATGAAGAATTGCTTGACGTGAAAGGCCCCGTCGCGGAAGCGTCCTGCCCCGATGAGAAAGGCATACGTACCCGCCGCCCCGGACAAGCCCGTGGTCTCCGTATCGACAAACGCGGCGCGTGACACGTCCATGTCCGCAAGCCGCGCATCCCCGGCCAATTCCGCAAGGCTCGACGTGCAAGCTGCCAGCGCCGCACCCACGGGTTCTCCGGCGTGTTCCTCACCTTCCGCGCGGCGAACGACGCTGACGTAGCAACGCCCGTAGTTATTTTGCTCGTCCCGGCCGGGCACCGCCTCCTCGATCGGCAACGCGTTGACGCCGACGGGGGCTGAGCGAGTGCCGAGCGCCGGAGTCGTACCATCGCGAGGTTCCGCGGTCGTACCCGAACTCGCCGGACCTCTACGCCCCCCGTTCGCGCCGTCCGCGGCTGAACCAGGCGAGTCCAAGAGCGCGTCCACCGCCTCCGATGATCCACCTTGTCTGGCGCGCACCGTCTTTCCGCCCTCGCCGGCACGCACGTCCGTGCGCGTCGGGGCCTGCGATGCGATGCCCGCCGCGCCTAACTGCACGCCCATCCGTCCCAGACGCGCGAGCAACGCTTCGTCCGGACCCGCGCGCTTTGCAGGACTATCGGAGGAACCGACCGAATCGGCACCGTCCGGGCAAGCGGGGTCCGCGGATTCCGCAGGGTCCGCGTCGATGGTATCGACCACGTGGTTCGCGTCAATCGCGCCATTCACGTCGACTGCACCAGCCACGTCGATCGCGCCCTGGGCGCCGACTGCACGATCCGCGTCGATCGCGTCACCCGCGTCGATCGCACCCTCCACGTCGACCCCGCCATCCACGTCGACCGCACCATCCACGGCCGTCGCCCCGTCCGCAACGCGCCTTGAGGGCGCAGCCGTGCGCTCCGCCGCCGGAGTACCCGGCGTCGGGGATGTGGCTGTGACGTCCGGATCGAGCGGATCCGGCGCGGGGGGCGTCGTGGGGGACATCAGCGCAATTGTAGCGCGCGCCGGACGTCCGGCGCGACCGGATCGGAACATGCGTGCTAGACGTCGGCGCTTGAGCGCCCCGCGCTCGCCACGTAGACTCCGCCGTGTTCGGCTGTGCGGGCCGGCCTTCGGTACCTCGATCTCGAGTCTCCCCTCTGCCCAGGAAGTGTCCCATCTCTGCTACACCACGCGTACCGGGGAATCCCACGCCACAGCAGATTCCAGAGCGGCGCAACGCGGCCGATCCCCGCACGCCCCTCCCCGGACGCCACCACGCCTCTCCCCTGGGCCGGATCGAAGGCATCGCGCTCGCCTTCTTCCTGTTGGCAACCGGCCTGTACTTCGCGGCACAGCACCAACCCTTCCCAGTCCCCAATAACGACTATGAGTCCTTCGAGCACATCGCGGAGGCCTTCCGCGCGGGATCGCTGCCGACCTTGTTCAAGCGCGGCCCGATCCTACCGGCGCTAATGGCCATGGGGGCATCGTTCTCGTCCGATCCCAACCCCTTTTTCGACGCGGCACTGTGGATCAACGCTGTGTTTTCCCTTGGGATGCTGGTCGTGGTCTTCGCGTTGGCGCGCACGCTGCTCGGAGCAACGGGCGCTTGGATCACGATGATCCTGCTCGCATCGACGCCCCAGTTACCCTTGATGGCCCTGCACGAGCTGGTAGAACCGAGCCTCGGATTCTTCGTGGCGGCCACCATGCTCCTGCATGTGCGCGGCAGCCGGTGGCGTTGGGTCGCGGCCGCCGCGGCCACCCTCTCCCGCGCCGAAGCAGGCCTCCTGCTTCCGGTGCTCGTCCTGGCGGACTGGGCGCGTATCGTCGCTCCGCCGCGACGTGAAGACGGCGGCCCGGTCGGGGCAGACGGGGATCAACGGCCACGAGAGAGCGAAGATTCGGTCGCTGAGCAGCGGGCTGCATCGCCGCCCGCCACGCCGGCGACCTCTCCCCTGCCCTCGAGATCGACAGCGACCGCGACCGCGACCGCGACCGCATTCTCGATCACGGCCGACGCTCGCCCGCTATCGCACCTGCCGTGGCGGGCGCTCGCGCGACCGGTCATCGCGGCCGCGTTTGCCCTGCTGCCGTTGCTTGCATGGATGGGGCTCGCCCGCGCCTTCGACACGGGTGCCGACACCTACGGCGAGATGCTCGGCGCCGCGTATTGGACGATCGATCTCGGCTTCGTCGAGCGGAGCTTCCGCGAGCCTTTCCTCGGCTGGTACCGGCGCGCCGATCCACTGCGCATCGCGCTCATCGCGCTGCCGCTGACCGCGGGCCTGGTCGAAGGCTGGCGGCGCTGGCGGGCGACGCTGCTGCCATTGATGGTCTTCGCCCTCGGGACGATGGCGGCCATCGTCGCCTTCGGCGCCAGCAAGCCGCGCTACACGTACACGACGAGCTGGATCTGGCTCCTCCTGTACGCCGCCGGCACGCTGCGCGTGGCGCGCGCGGCCGCTGCGCGCTGGCCCGCGCGAATCCGGTGGGCCGCCGCACCGGCCGCTGCGGTCGTGGCCATCCTCATCGCCGGTCGCCTGCAACGCGGGTTCGACCAGCTTCTTTCGCACGAACCGCCCGTCGTGCCGGTGCGCGTGGATATCGCGTATGCCTTGCTATGCCTCGCAGCGCTCGCCGCGGTCACATGGCGCACCGTGCTCGGTAGCGCCCGCAGGACGAGCCGCGCCAACGTACATGATTCAGACGCTGCAGTGATTGCTTCTGCTGCGAACGACGCCCATCGCGGTTCCCGGACAGAATCCCTCCGTCTGCTGCCGGCGCTTGCGGGCGGCCTGCTTGCGCTATGGCTGTGGACCCCCCTCGTCACGGGCGGACTGCACGGCAAACAGCGCGGGCTGGCCGAAGACTATTGGGACAACCAGGGTTCCGCGCTCGCCGCCACATGGCTGGCGGACAATCTGCCCGACGATGCCCGCGCCGTCATGCCGATCCCAACACACGCGCAGCACGTGGCGGGCCTCCCGCCCGAGCGCCTGGTTTCCTTCGCGGAGGTCGGCGCCGCCATGGGCTCGCCCGCGCCCGATCCGCCGCGACCGGCCGGCGTTCCGCTGACGGGCGAAGACGAGAGAGCGTTGATAGACGTGCTGGATTCGATGGGAATCAGCCACGTGGTGTATACGTGGCGCGGGGCCGTACGCACGACGTCTCACCGCTATTACTACGGCTTCTACCGCACCGACCTGGCGGACTGCTTCGCGTCGGAACAGGCCTGCGTGCCCGGTTTCGAGCTCGTCGCCACGTTGCCGGAGCCGGCCTTCCTCGAGCGCGGTCCGGTCCGCGTGTACCGCCGTGTCCGCTGAGCGTGAGGGGCCTGCGACTTCGTCGTCGTCCGGGCCCGGCTCCGTGACATCTTCGCGACGATCCATGAGCATCGCGATGCGACTGCTCCTGCCGACCTTGCTCCTGCTCTCACTCGCGCTGAACCTCGCTGGCAACGGCTGGGGTCTGCCGCATGAGAAATCGTGGTCCAACGACGATCCAACTCCGGACGTGCCGCTAGAGATCGCCTCGATCTGGACGGATGGCTGGCACAAGTACCCCTACCTCCTACCTTGGATCGACCGCGCCCTCTACGAGCCGCAGCTGGCCGCCTGGCGCCGCGACGGCTCGCTCTCCACCGAACCCGGTTGCCGTCCCCCGACGGACGACGACTGCTTCACGGATGTATATGGCCAGCTCGGCCGCCTCATGCGCATTTCGCGGGTCGCGCGCGCCGTGATGGCCACAGGTACGGTGTGGGCGGTCTACGTACTCGCGGCCACCGTGCTGAGCGGCGCCGGCGCCGCACTTGCCGCGTCCGCCGCGACGGCCGGCCTGCTTGCGGCCGCCTTCGTCGCGGTCAGCCAAGTGCTGGTCTTCTACGGCCACGTCGGCAACGTGGACATCCCGATGACGTTCTTCTTCGCGTGGTCCATCGTCGCCTGGATGCGGGCGCTCGAGTCCGGTCGCCTGCGCGACCACGTAGCCTTCGGCCTGCTCGGAGGCGCCGCGCTGGCGTGCAAGGAGGCCATCTACGGCGCCTACGTGCTGCCAGGCGCGGGCCTCGTCGTGCAGGCGCTATGGCGGGCTCGTCGATTCGCGCGCGAGGAGCACGCGGGGGAGGGAGCGCGCGATGTGGGGGAATCGGGCGCCCCAATTGCCCGAATTCTGCTCGCTCCTATCGCTGCCGGCGCGGCCGTGCTGTCGATCTACGGTCTCGCCAACAACGTCCTGCTCAACCCGGCCGGATTTCGCGAACACATCTCGTATTGGACTACGGGAACCGGCATCGCCCCGTGGAACGAAGGCTTCGCGGGGCACGTGGGGCTGGCGGCAACCTTTGTCCGCCGGTTGGCGGAGGGTATGAGCATTCCGCTGCTCGCCGTCGCCGCGACCGGCGGCGTGTTGGCCATGCGGAACCCGCGAGCACGCCTCCTGGCCCTACCCGCCCTCAGCTACTACCTCTTCACGATCGCGACGGTGCGCTTTGCGTACACCCGCTTCACGTTGCCGGTGGTGGTGGCGACGGCCGCACTCGCCGGCGTCGGCTGGGCTGGGGCCTGGCAAAGAAGTTCGCGCACCGCGTCACCCATCGCGCGCACGCTGCGCCCCGTTGTCGCGACAGTCGTGCTCCTCGCGATCGGCCACGGTCTGCTCTACAGCCTCCATACGGTACGCCTGATGCACGTGGATGCGCGCTACGAGGCGGAGGCATGGCTGACGGAGCACGTGCCGTCCGACACGACCATCGCGGTCTTCGGCTCGCGCACGCATCTACCGCGCCTGCACATGTACGGCTTCGACACGGAGCGCATCGACGACGGGGACTTTGACGAATCCGGCTTCGCGGCCCTCGAGGACGGCCCCCCGATGTGGCTCGTGCTCTCGGACAAGACGGTCGGTGACCTTGATGGCAGTGCCGGCGCGTGGCGCGACGCGCTGCTGGGAGGCGATGCCGACTACGACGTGGTCCTCGACGCGCACAGCCGCTCCGGTCTCGAACGCTGGCTGGTCGCGCCGTGGACGGAGTCGCGCGTGAACCCGCGGGTTTGGGTGCTCCGGCGGCAATAGCGTCGCTCGGGCGTTCGGCGTCAGCGACTCCCGACGGCCACCGGACCGACCACCAGCGTATCGCCATCCACGACCTGGCCTCCCGCGTCCTCCAGCGCCAATGCGTCCCCGGTCTCCGCATCGTACAGGCCGATCCGCAGCGTGTAATCGCCCGCCGGCGCGTCGGTCGGTACGTCCAACTCGTAGCGATCGATGATGCGCTCGTCGCCCAGCCAGGTGTTCGTCGCGCGCACGCCGCGACCCGGCGGGTTGTCGTGCTGAGCGCGTCGCTCGCCCTGCGGGTCAAGCAGGTGGACGAAGACCGTGTAGTTACCGCTCACCGCGTCAACGCGAGCCCAGCCGGCCTCCAACGGGGCCGGGTCGCGCGCCCTCCAGTACAGTGTCACCTGCATGGTCTCGCCGGCATTCGTCGGCGAACCGCCGACGTCCACGCCCACCAGGCTCACGCCATCCGCCCAGCCTACGGGGCGATCGAAGCCCCCCACGACCGCGGGCGGCCGCTCCGGCGGCGTCCAGATCCGCCGCTCGCGCCCCTCGTCCAAGGTCGCCACCACCGTCCACTCGTTGTCGTCCAGCCATTGCGGTAGCCGCTGCCGGCTGTCCTTGGCGAGACGTTCGTTCCAGGTGACGAGGGCGACCGACTCGTAGAGCAACGCGTCCCGGGTCACTTCGGACAGCGTCAGATCGCCCGACGCGAAGCGCTTGGCGCCCGGATCGGTCAAGTTGGGCGGCACGCGCAAGCCGGCACGGAAGGCGATCATCGGGCTGTCCGTCACCACGTAGTCGTAGGGCTCCTGCATTTCGCGCAGCATCGCCACGGCCGTCCATGGATCCTCGCTCCCGCGCTCCGTCGTCTCCGCGTCGCGACGCAGCGCCACGGGTAGCGCGAAGAGAAAGACCAGGATCGCGACGAGCCCGAAGCTCAGCCAACCCGGCTCGACGCCCCCCTCGTCCCGCGCGCCGATCGTCGCTTGCGCGCCCCGCCGCGACAACCGACGCGCGGCGCCGACCGCATCGCCCACGGCCCAGCGCGCGCCCGCGCCCGCGCCAACGGCCAAAGGCAGCGCGAAGAACACCAGGTGGTGCGACCACAGCGGCGTCTGCGCGAGCACCGCGACGCCGGCGGCCGCGAGCCACGCAACGACCAGCCACCACCGATCATCACGCCACACCCCGCGCGCCAAGCCGTAGACGCCGAGCGCGGCCAGGCCAAGGTGCCCCTCGCTCAACCACTCCAATACGTCCTGGATGTTGGCCACGGCGTCGAGCGCAAACGCATCGCGCGCGCCGACCACGCTGCCCACCGTCTGCGGCAGCAGGGCGCGCAGCCCAAACAGCGAGAGCACCGCCAAGAGCACGGCGCCGCCGACGATCCCCCAGCCCACGAACGCCCCGAGCGCGGCGGGCTGGAGCATACTGCGCCACACGGTCGCTGCCGTCGCTTCGCGCTCCGACGCGCGACGCTCGGGCTCGCCGGGGGCACTGTCGTACCCTCTGGTATCAAGGTCGTCGTTTCCAAGATCAAGGTCGGCTGCGCCAGGACCGGGCCCGGCATTTCCATCGGCATCGGCACCAGCGCCCTGCTCTCCGCGACCTACACGAGCTCCAGGCCCGCCGCGTCCGGCCCCCTTGGGCCAGACAATCGCCAACCCGATCGGCACGATCATCGGCGCCCCGATGAACTTCACCGTCAGGCCGAGGCCGAAGGCAACTCCACTGGCTAGCAACCATGTCTTGCGCCGCGTGGCGCGGTATCGCAGGGCCAGCCACAACGCGAACGTCGCCATGCACAGGGCGGGCAACGTCGTCATGATCGCCCGCGAAAGGCCAAGGAAGAGCGGCGAGAGCACCAGCGCGACCCCGGCCAGCAGCCCTGCCGTCCAGCCCGCCAGCTCGCGGCCGATCAGCACGACCGCCGCGAGCCCAACGCAGCCGAACGCGACGGCCACCATGCGCCCAGTCTCTACGGACTCGCCGTAGCGCTCAAACACCGCCCGCAGTAACAGGACCATGCCGGGCGGATGGTTGAACCAGATGTCTTCGTAAAGGGCGAAACCCGCGGACCACATGCGCGCCCGCTGGAGGTACATACCCTCGTCGATCGACCATGCGAAGAAGCCAAGGTGCATCGCCGACCAGGCGACGAAGGCGATCAGGCCAAGCGCGAGCAGCGCCCATCCCGCCGCGTTCGGCAGCTCCCAGCCGGCCGCCCGCACGGGCGAATCGACCGGCGAACCGGGTCGCGAACCATGTCGAGCACCGGGTCGCGAACCATGTCGAGCACCGAGTCGAGCACTGCGCAGCTCGGTCTCCGTCGCGGACAACGGCGTCTCCTCGGCAGACGTCACGGCCGCTTCCTCGGCGGCGAGGGCGCGTTGCGGGGGGCACGCTTGGAGTCGAGCATCAGACCTCGATCGGGCGCGTTTGCGCCACGTAGTAGTGGGCAGGGACTGGCCGGCGGCGCAGTCTAGTGACGCGTCGCGGGCAGCGTCAAGGAAGAGCTAGTTTCCAGGAAGGGCTACGGTGATTGCGGCATCCAAAGCTCCCACTCGCCGTCCAGCGACCGCCGGAGC
>JAJCYU010000146.1 GCA_029262755.1 Anaerolineae bacterium | reverse complement strand
CGCCCCGAGCCGGTCCTTCTCGCGCAAGCCCCCGGCGCCACGATCAGTCCGGGTTGGGCGCCGCAGGGCGAAGGCGTGGAAATCGTCCACCATGACAAGGGCGCGATCAACGCGATCGCCGTGCATCCATCCGGCGAGTGGCTCTACGTCGGTGTGGGGCCGCGGATCGCGCGGGTCGACCTACGGGGTGCTGAGCCTCGGTGGGTGGACCGTTCGCCTCTCCTCGCGGACGCGGTGACGGACATGGCGGTCGAAGGAGATCGGCTCCTGGTTACCGCGGGTTTCGCCGGCTTGCTCGTCTTCGATGCCAGCTCGCTTGCCGCGCCCTTCGGTGCACCGATCGGAGCGTTCACACAAGGCCATCGCTACGCGTTGCGCGTGCACGTGGACGGCGATCGTGCATTGGTAGCGGACGGTCCTTCGTGGGTGGAGCCGCCGTCGCCCGGCAATCGGATCCGCCTGTTCGACATCAGCGACTCGAGCCGTCCGCGGCCTATCGCTGAGGCAATGGCGCAGGGGACCACGAGCGAAATGTTGATCGGAGACCTGGTGGTCCTGATTGCAGAAGGCAGAGGCCTCACAGCCTTTTCCTTGGCGGACGAGAGCGAGCTGAGTCCGGTCGCCTTGAACGGAGCAACCGATTGGAACAGGGTGGCATGGTTCCGGGTGGTGCGGATCCGAGATTCGATCTGGTTGCTCGGCAAGGAGCTCATGCTGCTGGAGCTACGGAGATCGCCCGATGCCGCCGCGTGGCCCAAGCTCTTCGTGGATCGGACGATCCCCGTCGTCGAATGGATCAGCGCGGCAACGTGGTGGCACGGGGCGATCTGGGCGACGACGTCGGAGGGTGAGATCTGGCGAATTGACGAATCCGGCAACCCGGAGCCGCAGCTGGTCGATTCCCTCCCCCTGTACCGGCCGTCGATCAGCGCCGTCGGCGAAGAACTGTTCTTGACCACGGCCGACGAGATACTCATCTTCCGTGGTGGCCCGGAATCCTCGACACTGGGCACGCCGCGAACCCTGCGCCCTCCGCCGCCAATGCACGTGGCTACGGTGGTTGTTCAACAGCAATGCACGTTGCTCTTGGGGAGCGACCCCTATCCCTACTACCGATTTTCTTGGTGGGACGTGCAGCCACCGAGCGGTCTCCGGCGAACCGGCACGCTTGGAATGGGTGCCTTCTTCCATGCATGGGGCGCGCGAAACACCTTCGTCGTCCTGAGCGACGGCGCGCCGGTGCTGCGGCGCTTTCGATGCGGTGCCACAGAGCCCGAGGTGCAAGTCGCCCTTCCCCCTCGGGCGGCCCGGCATGGGAACCTCAGCAGCGTAGCCACGAATGGCCGCTGGGCAGTCACCGGTATCGACGGCCGCTTGATCACCGTCGATCTCGAGCCATCGGCCGCGACACCCGTCTCCGATCCATGGCCTGAGGATACTGTACCCGGCACCGTGAAAAGCCTTGCGCTGACCGAGGATCGCGTCGCGGTGCTCACAAACGGAGGCCTGTACGCGGCCGCATTTCGGCCCCCGGCGCTCCCCGACCTGAGCCCACTGCTGCCCGCTCTGCCCGTTGCTGAGACGGTCCATATCGCCGGGAAGGTCTTGCTTGTGGGGGAGCGCGGCAGGGTGCACGCCATCAACATAGAGCGACCGGAGAGCCCGCGCCACCTAGGCGACCTGGATGTTCCCGGCACGGTGAACTGGATCGCGGACGGCCTGGCAGGGCGCGTTTGGGTCGCGGTCACGCCCATGGCCGGTTCCTCCTCCGTGCGCCTTCTAGCGGTTCGCTCAGACCGCGCACCGTCGGAACTCGGCTGGACCAACGTGCCGGGCTTCATCCATCAGATATCCGGCGTCGAACGGACTGCGATCGTCACGTTGCGAAGCGAGGGACTCTTGATGCTCCATGACCGCGTGCCGCGAGAGGGGCCGTCGATCTTCCTTCCTGTGGTGTCACCAATAGCGGTGGGCACGCGCTAGGGCGCGACCGGAAATAATGTCGCCAACCGAGGGAGTTGCAGCGCCGTCGTGTTGGTTCGCGGAGTCGATCCCCTGCTTGGGCGACACCGTTCACGTGATCGCTGACGCGCGCGATCGGGGTGAACCCGCGCTCGATCGGCAGGCCGCGTTGCGCGCGGGCCTCGCCACGGCTCGCGAAGACCGCGAGGGCCACGAGGACCGCGGCGCATTGGAGGCGGGCTGCAACGCGCCGGTAGCTCGACGCGCGCGGGAGCGGTCGATTGCCGGCCTCTATGTGTGCCGATCGCGCAATGTCCGCGGATCGCACGATATTCGACACGGCCAGTTCGGTCGTTTGGGCGACATCATCGACGCGCATCGAGATCCTCTCCATGGTGTCCGCAGAGAGCGTATCAGCCGGTGAGACGAACGGCCGGTCGAAAGGGGAACGAACGTTGCTCGGGCCTCCGGTGTGGAGCGCTGTCTCTAGCCGTGTGGGCGGTCCAAAACGAACGCACCGACTGCGGCGGGACGACCGGTTATCGCCCCACCCACGGCAACCACACCTGCGACGCAGACACCCACCCCGTCCAGCGCAGCAACATCGCCCCGTCCTCACCTGCCGCGACCGCAACGACGGTGCCCTCGGCGTCCACGCCGACGATCGACTCCGGGCCGGTCAGCCAGGCGGCTTCGTCGGGATGATCGGGCAGCCGGGCGTCCAGGCCGCGCAAGCCTGCGTCCGCGGCGGCGATCCACGCGATACCGTGCTGCGCCACCATGTCGGTCCGCTGTGCGGTGAAGCCCCTCGAGGAGAGCCCCGGCTCTACGGCACGCAGGGGAAGGTCGATGGTGGCGAGCCGAACGAGCGGCCGTTGATGAAGCTCCACGCTCGCGTCGCTGGATACGAGGTGCATGCCTTCACGATCGATCATGGCCCCAAGCACCGTTGCGCGGGAAACCGCCGTGCTTTCGTCCTCTCCCGCGCTGCCGTCGTGTCCGCGCAACACGACAAACGCGCTAGAGCGCCCGGCACCTGTCGGCACAAAGACCCTCCGATATGAAGTCCGCTCCACGAGCCCCCCGTGCACGAGCCCGTCACGGTCAGCCGTGTTCCAAAAGGTGAGACCGAACCTGCCGGGTGCGAAGCCTTCGGCATACGTTCTGTCGAACCACGTCGCCCATACTCGGTCGCCTTTCTTGCTGAGATGGGCGAGCTTGACATCGTTGCGCACGAGATTGGTCATCACATGCGGTGGATCGGCGGCACCCGAACCCAAGTCGAGCACGAGGACCGGACCCGGGCGATGGGCGATATAGGCGCGATCGGCCTCGACGAGCACGTCGCGCGGGATACCCCCGCCGTGGACCGAGCCAACGAGAATCGGGCGGGACGGCTCCCGCGCGTCAACGACCTGGAGCTCGCTTTCGTCGGAGGGTAGTCGCCACACATCGCGCGGGGTCGCGGTGCCGTACTCCACGAGACCGGGCGCCAGAGGGCCCGCGACCACGCCGCGGCCGTTGTCCACGTCCACCGCGAGCAGCGGCGCGTCGGCGGCCAGACCGCCGATTTCCCGTCCTCCCGCCAGGTCCACGATGCGCAGACCCTCGGCGGTCGCCAACCAGGCAAGCTCTTCGTCCAGCGCGATGTCGGCCACGAGACCACCGTAGTCGGCGAAGGGCTCGCCGAGCGGCAAGGGAGACCCGGGGTCGGAGACGTCGAAAGCCCGCACGCCATGGTCGTTGTACGCGACGAACAGGCGGTCGCCGGCTAGCTCCATCGCGCGCACGACCGGCGGGTGCGGGGACGACAGATCGACGGGCTCTACGATGCGGCGGGCCTTGTACCAGACACCGTAGACACTAAGAACTTCGTAGGGCTTGATGCGCGCCACGAACACCGCGGCCCCGGCCACGGCATGGCTCACGTGCGCAACGCTGCGCACTGGTTCCGAATCCCATGCAGCGTCGATGGGCACGGGCAGGAATGTCAGCGTTCCCGCGTCGACAATGAGAGCCAGCCCCTCCCCGACATCCAACAGCGCGTCGACTCGACCAACGAGCAGCCCCATCGCCGGCCCTGAAGGACGTACGTCTTGGGGCCGCGCGACGTCCCAGGCGTAGAGTCGGGTGGCGCCCTCCAAGGTGCCGGTCGACGCGCTGATTCGATCGGCGGCCACAAACAGGCGATCCTCGTCGAGCACGATGCCGCGAATCACGCTTTCGACCTTCGTCTGGGCCAGCACGCGCGGACGGAGGACATCGCCTACGTCGAACGCCGACCACAACGCGATCCGGGCGACGAACGCCACGCCATCTGCGCTCAGCGCCATGCGCGGCCCCGTATGTCCCGCTTCCCTGCGCCCTGCGATGCGCCTTCCGACCCGCGGCGGCCCAGGCCCGCGCAGATCCGCTGCGACGACGGCCTCGCCGCCCAGCTCCACAAGAACGCGTCCCCCCGCCGCCTCGAGCCCTGTGACCGGACCCGGCATGCGGATCGGGGCACCCTGAAGGCGCGCGACACCATCGGCATCGAGTCGAAACACCTGGATGGTCGTGCCGACGCCCACGAGCACGCGATCGCCGTCCGCGCTCACGGCGCGGGTGGCGCCGCCGTAGCGGCCAAGCTCGACGAGGCCACGCGACGGGAACGGCGCGCCGGGGCCGGGGCCGAAGCCGGTATCGGGGCCGCGATCATCCGCCTGCGTCACCGTGGACGAGGGGCCCACGTGAGCCCCGATCTCCAGCGCGTCGTCCTGCGCGTCCGCCGGAAGCGACCCGCCAACCGTGAGCAGCGTCAGGATCCAGACCACCACGATTGCGCAGAGCAGCGCTCCCCCCGATCGCACGACGGGCGGGACCAGGCGTGGCCGTTGTGCCCGTTGTGCCCGTTGTGCCCGTCGCGACCGCTGCGACCGGCGCCTCGGGCCTGCCGTCGATGACCTCAACGTGCACTCCCCGCCCACGGCAACCACACCTGCGACGCAGCCACCCAGCCCGTCCAGCGCAGCAACATCGCCCCGTCCTCCCCGGCCGCAATGGCAACCATAGGGCCCTCGACGTCCACGCCGACGATCGACTCGGGACCGATCAGCCACGCGACCTCGTCGGGCTGCTCGGGAATCCGGGCGTCCATGGCGCGCAGCCCTGCGTCCGCCGCGGCGATCCACGCGATGTCACCCTGCACGTCGATCTCGGTCCGCTGAGCAGTGAATCCGCGCACGTTAAGCCGTGGCTCGACCACGCGCAAAGGCAGATCGATCGTGGCGCGACGTACGAGTGGCCGCTGTTGCAACGACTCGCTCGACGGACTGGACACCACGTGCATGCCTTCGCGATCGATCATGGCGCCCAGCACCGTTGTGCCGGCGTCCGGCGTCCCTTCGCCCTCGACCAGCGTGCCGTCGCGTGTGCGCAGCACCACGAAGGCGTTCGAGCGTCCGGCGACTCCTGGCACCGGGAAGCCCGGAATGGTCGTCCGCCGCATGAGGCTGCCGTACAAGGGCGCGTCGAGGTCCGGGACGCTCCAGAGCACCAACCCGAACGCGCTGGGCATGAAGCCCGGGAGGGAGGCCGCATAGTTACGGTCGTGCCACGTTGCCCAAATGCGATCGCCGTCCTTGCTGAGATGGGCGATGTTCAAGCCGCTCCGTGCGAGTTTCGCGACTACTTGAGGCGGGTTCGCGGGGCTGGCACCTAGGTCGAGCACGAGAACCGCACCAGGACTCTGGGCGACGTAGGCCCGCGCGCCATCGACGATCACGTCGCGCGGGATTCCCTCACGCTCGATCGAACGCACCAGGCTCGGGTGGGAAGGACTGCGCGCGTCGACGACCCAAAGCACTCCCTCATCCGCCGGCTGTTGCCATCGTTCGCCTGGGGTTGCGGTGGCATGGCGGATGACCTCGGGTGGACGCGGGCCCGCGACCACCACGCGACCGCCATCGACGCCAACCGTGAGCATGGGCGCCTCGGCGTCCAGCCCGCCGATCGCGGCCGGTCTTCCGCGCGCCAGGTCCGCGATGCGCAGCCCAGAGGCCGTCGCCAACCAGGCAAGGTCCGCGTCCAGCGCGATATCAGCCACAAGGCCACCGTAGGCGGCAAAGGGCTCGCCGAGCATCCTGGGCGACTCGGGGTCGGAGACGTCGAAGGCCTGCACGCCGTGGTCACCGTACGCGACGAACAGGCGGTCGTCCTGCAGCTCCATCGCGCGTACGACGGGCGGGTGCGGGGCCGAAGGATGGACGGAATCCACGATCGAGCGCGCCCCTATCTGAGGACCGTCGATCCGTACGACATCGAAGGGATTTACCCGTGCTGCGAAGAGCGCCTCTCCGGCGACCGCAACGCTCACGAACGATACGCTCTTCAATGGCGCGGACGCCCAGGTTGAGTCGGTCGGTACGGGCAGGACGGAGAGCCGGCCCCGATCGAGCAGGAGTGCCCGCTCCGCGCCGACATCCAACATCGCGTCGATTCGACCTACATCCAGTCCCGTAGCCGGCCCCGCTGGGTGCGGGTCCTGTGGCCGCGAGACGTCCCAGGCGAACAGGTGGGCGGCGTTCTGCGGCAAACCCGTTGCAGCGTCGACCCGCTCAACGGCCACGAACAGCCGATCCCCGTCGAGCGCGATGCCGAGCGGTATCCCCTCCACCGCGGTGTCGGCCAGCACGCGCGGCCGCAGGACATCGCCGAGATCGATGGCCAACCACGCCTCCCCGCGCGCCACGAAGCCAGTGCCTCCCGCGCCAAGCACCATGCGCGGCCCTGCCTCGCGCGGGTCCCTGCGCCCCACGATGGCCCTTCCGACCCGCGGCGGCCCGGGACCGCGCAGATCCGCCGCGACGACGGCCTCGCCGCCCAGCTCCACAAGAACGCGTCCCCCCGCCGCCTCGAGCCCTGTGACCGGACCCGGCATGCGGATCGGGGCGCCCTGAAGGCGCGCGACACCATCGGCATCGAGTCGAAACACATGGATGGTCGTGCCGACGCCCACGAGCACGCGATCACCGTCCGCGCTCACGGCGCGGGTGGCGCCGCCGTAGCGGCCCAGCTCGACAAGACCACGCGCAGGGAGCGGCGCACCGGGGCCGGGGCCGAAGCCGGTATTGATGGCGGCACTGGGGTCGGCACTCGGGCCGGCACTGATGCCGGCCATCGTTCCGCGATCATCCGCCCGGGTCACGCTGGACGAGAAGCCCACGTGGATCGCTGTGATATCCGCCTGCGCGTCCGCCGGAAGCGTCGCACCTACCGCGAGCAGCATCGGGATCCAGCCCACGACACCCGTACGGGCCAGCGAGCCCCGCAATCGCGCCATCCGCGACTCGCGCGGTGTCGGCAACTCGCGCGGGTCACGCGACGAGCGCGACTCGCTCGACGACTGCGTGGAGCACGCAACGGGGACGGACGGATGGACGGCGCACCTCCGGCGAATGACGACCACGCTCGAACAGCCTGGCCGTCGTGCCCGTTTGGACACCCTCGCGACGGAGAGGGGACGGGTCGCGGGGTTGCGGGGTCACGAAGTTGAGGGCTTCGAGTTGTAGCTCCGAGTTGTGGCCCGAGTGCAAACAGGTAGTCAGCCTACGATGAACCACCTCCCCCGCAGCTACCTCCGCTGCGCACCTCCGGCGCCCGCCCAAGGCAGCCACAGTCGTGCCGCAGGCGCCCAACCCGTCCACCGCAGCAACACCGCGCCGTCCTCGCCCGCCGCAACAGCGACGATGGGTCCCGCGACGTCCACGCCGACGATCGATTCGGGGCCGGTCAGCCACGCGACCTCGTCGGGCTGATCGGGGATCCGGACATCCATGGCGCGCAGCCCTGCGTCTGCCGCGGCGATCCACGCGAATCCGTCCTGCACGACGAGGTCGGAGCGTTGGGGGGTGAAGGCAGGTGTTCTGATCCCCGGCGCCACGGTGCGCAGCGGGAGATCGAGCGAGGCGATGCGATCTATCGGCCCGCCCTGCAGCGAAAGGCTCGCCTCTACGCGAACCAGGTGCATCCCCTCCATGTCGACCATGGCGCCCACCATGGGCTCCACACGCGTGCTGTTCCCGTTATCCTCCGTAGCGGGACCCGGTCCTGACGTAAGCCCGCTGGGCCCCACGATGCCGAACGCCGCGCCGCGCGCCGCGCCGGCTGGCGGTCTGAACCCCAGCGGGACGCTACGCGAGAGCCTTGACCCATATGGGGTCACGCTGAGATCGGAGACATCCCAAAACGCCAGCCCGAAGTCACCGAATCCCACCCCGAACGTGTCGTTGTGCCAGGTGGCCCACAAGCGCTCCCCCTCCAAGCTCAGCTGCTCGAGGCCGACAGCGGCCCGGACAAGCTTGGCCAGGGCGCGCGGCCGCTCCCCGCTCGGCGCATCCCGCGTCGGCGCGTCGAGCGCCAGCGCGACGATTGCGCCCGGCCGGTGTAGTACGTAGGCGCGGTCGCCTTCGACCAACGCGTCGCGCGGAATCCCATCGCGCGGGATCGTCCGTACCAAGACGGGGCTCTGCACATCGCGACCGTCGATCACGTGCAGGAGGCTCTCGTAGCCGGATTGGACGACGTCCTCGCCCTGATGGTCGTCTGGTCGCCTGCGCGAGCCGGCCACAACGCCCCTTCCGTCTTGCACATCGACGGCCAACAAAGGGCTAGCCAATGGCCATTCCCCAACGGATCGGACCGGGCCGCCACGACCGTGTTCCAGCACACGCAATCCTTGGCTCGTAGCGAGCCACGCCGTGTTCCGGTCCAACGCGATGTCCGCGACGACCCCGAACGCTGCGAAGGGCTCGCCGCGCGGCACTGGGAATTCAGGGTTCGCTAGGTCGAAGGCCTGCACGCCGCCGTTCGCGTACGCCACGAACAGGCGATCCTCGTCCAGGTGCATGGCACGAACATCGGGCGGGTGCTCGATTCGGCGATCGACTTCGCTGAACATCGCCACGGTGTACGTGGGGCCGTCGATTCGGGCCAGACCCCGCGGCGACTGCATGGCAACGTAGATCGCGGACCCGGCCACCACATGGCTTGGGCCCGTCACCGTGAGGAGGGCCTGCGCTTCCCAGTCTCCGGCCACGGGGACGGGAATCACCTCGAGGCGGCCACGGTTCAGCAAAAGCGCTTCGTCCTGCGCAACCGCGACGAGGGTGGTGACGACGTCGAACCTCAAACCCTCCGACGGGCCATGGGCGACCGGCGACGCGGGAGCGGCAACATTCCACGCGAGCAGGCTCGCGTCATCGGCGGGAGTCGGCGGGGCCTGCGAAACGCGCGCCAGGAGGAAGAGGCGATCCCCGTCCAATGCCATGCCCAGCGATGGACCCGGCAGCGCCACCTCAGAGAGGATGCGCGGCCGCGAGACATCGGACACGTCGACCGCCTGCCACGAGTCACGCGCTGCGATCAACGCGACACCCTGCGCCATGAGCACCATGCGCGAGCCTTGCTGACCGACCGCCACGGATCCGACGAGCGGGCGCCCGATGCGCGCCGGGCCCGGACCCCGCAGATCGATGGCGTACACCGCCTGCCCCGCCAGCTCCACGAGCACCCGTCCGTCGGCGGCATCCAGCGCCGTCACGGGACCGGGCATCCGCACGGCCGCGCCGAGCGAACGCGTCCCGCCGGACTCGTCCATGGTGTAGATGTGCACGGTAGTACCCACACCCACGATCACGCGATCGCCGTCCGTGCTCACGGCGCGCGTCGCGCCGCCGTAGCGGCCAAGCTCGACGAGCCCGTACGCGGGGAGCGCTGCGCCGGGGCCGGCGACAGCTCCGGCGACGGAGACGCTGCGATCACCCTGCGCGGCGACCGTGCCGGGCGCGCTAGCAACGACCGCGCACAGGGCAGCGGCCGCAAACGCAGCGGTCGCGATGCGCGCGGCCACGGGGCGCGTGCACTCCACGGCTGGGGTCCGCGCCGTCATCCCCCGCATCGCGTTGCTCACCGTGTCCCTTGCAGCGCCGGCAACCACAGCCGGCTGCTTGGCTCCCAATCCGTCCACCGTAGCACGAGCAGCCCGCCTTCCCCGTCGGCGACGTAGACGCGGTCGCCCGCGACCGCGATGCGGCGGGCGGTGCCCCGCGTCTCGAAGCGCGCGATCTCGCTGGGCAACTCCGGTACGCGCACGTCGACGGCGAAGACGCCCGCGTCTCCCTGCGCCACCCATGCGATACCCCCTTGCATCAGGAGTCCCGTGCCGAAGGGCGCGAGATCGGTGCCCGGCACCGTGGAGATTCGCGCTCGAGGTGGCATCGCGGGCGGCAGATCGATGCTCCCGATGACGTCGGGCGGGGCGTCCTCGTG
>JAJCYU010000145.1 GCA_029262755.1 Anaerolineae bacterium | reverse complement strand
CCACCCTTTGTTCGTAAATATCATATTTGGCCGCCCCCCCTGAGGCGGGGCACACCCCACCGGCGCCCCCCCCGCCTTACGGGCGGCCCGCCGGTCGATTTCACCCGATGGTTCGTACGTGGATCGGCCGTACTTTGCACGTCGCGGATCCCGGTGCGTCACCCTACGAATCGGGGCAAACGGTAGTCCTCGATTGCTTTGCCGTGTCCCAGGTGTGGTGTACCCTAGCGTCGCTAGCCAGGGGGTACCGGCAGAGCGCGTCAAGCCCATTTCATAAGGCCTCGTATCCCGAGGCTGTCCGCAACGTCTATACAGTCGACCCCCGCGTGGTGCGGAGGGATGTGAAGGCGCTTCCCCCGCGTCTAACGTCCCATCTCCGCGCGCCGCTCGACTCGCGCTCCCCTGCCTTGGGAGCCACCAGCCGCGTTCGAGGATTCCCCCTGATGCCGCAACCTCTTCTCGAGTCCCCCCCGACTTCTCTACTGTCCGGTCTTGCGCTTCGCCCCCTATGGGCCGCCGGTCTGCTGGCCGCCGCATTGCTGACCATCGGCCCCGCCCTTCCGGGTGGCGCACAGAGCGCAGATGGTCCTGATCTCGCGACCGGCGGGCCCTTGGCGGATGGCCATTTCACGACCTTCGCCAACGGCGATCGCGTGAATGCGATCCTGCGCGTCGACGACGTCGTGTGGTCCGCGACCGACGGTGGGGGCCTCGTACGGTGGTCCTTGTCCGCCGACCCGAGCCTCGCAGGCGATTCCTACCGGCAGTTTCTATCGCCGCAAGACGGCCTGCCTTCCAATCGGATCAATGACATCGTGCGGTCCTCGGACGGCCTGCTTTGGCTTGCCACCCAGCGCGGCCTCGTGCGCTTTGATACCGATTCCGGAGACATGACCACCTACGCTCCGGACCCCGCGGACCGCGACAATCCGAACGGCATGCCGGCACGGCCCGTTCGCGTGGTCCTCGAGCGGAATGACGGGCGGCTGTGGGTCGGGTTCGGGCAGGAGTGGGACGACACGATGGAGAACCCGCATCCGCGGGTAGACGGCCTCGGAGCGTATCGGCCCGGTGGCGTTGCGCTCTTCGATCCGGTCGCGGAGACGTGGTCGCATCGGATGAATCCTCGCACCGATCGTGGCAATTACACGACCATCTCGTCCGAGAACATCACGGACCTGGCTTACGACAGCGATGGCAACCTATGGATTGCCTCCGAGCAATACCTGCAGTTTGAGCAGACCTGCCACGAGCCGGGCAACTGCACCGAGGGCTGGGTCCTCGGCGGCGGCGGGCTGATCGTGACCGACTTGGATTCGGTGGTCGCTGCGGATCTGCCGCCGGAAGATGCGGTGTTCGTTATCTACCGGCCTGCGGACAATGAAGGCAGCGCCAGCGGTGCTTGCTTCTCGGACAACGTCAGCGATCTCGAGCCGGATGTCGACGGGCGCATGTGGGTCGGCACCCACGATCGTGGCCTGCTGCTATTCCAGTTCGGGCTTCAGCGCATCGGCTGTTCGGGTCTGCCCTACTATCGGCCGGTCAATAGCGGCGGCCCCGTTTCGGCCGAAGGGCTGCGCGGACGGCATGTGTACGCCGTCGATATCGATAGTCAGAACCGCGTATGGATCGCGCACGGCGCAGGGCGGGACGAAGGCGAGGGTGTCGCCGTATTGACGCACAACGGCACCTTCGAAGATTCGTCGGCCTCGAAGACGCCCTGGACCTCCGATGATCAGTGGCGCTTCCTTACGCTCGATGGCGTGGAAGACGGGGGCTCCGACAAATTGGTCACCGCCCTCGATGTTTCGCGCGACGGGCAGGTATATATGGGCACCCGGAGCGACCGCTTCGGCGATGGCTACGGCATCCGACGCTACATCGAAGCCGAGGAACGATGGGTGCCGCTGCGCACGGCGGACAACGGCCTCGCGAGCAACCAGCTGCGTGATGTGCAGGCACACCCCACACGCAACGAAGTCTGGTTCGCGCTCGAACGGCACGGCGTTTCGATGTTCGACGGGGAGCGGTGGCATTGGTGGCGCGCGTTCGGTGCGGGTAGCCAGGTAGCCCAGGTGACAGGTCCGGCGCGTTCCGGTCTCGGACGCATCGCGATCGACATCCCCGACCGCGATACCTACGACCAGGTCTTCAATCAACGGGTCAACTACATCAAGATCGGCGAAGACCCGATTCGCTACCGGGTCGTCCGCTTTCGGCCGAAGACCAACGGCCTCGGACCCTTCATCGACATCCGGCCCGACCTCGGACGAAATGTGCTCGGCGGTACGCCGATCTTCCTGACCGATCGCGGACCCGCTTCCGACCACGCAAGCCAGATTGCTTTCGACGCGGAGGGACGGGTCTACGTGGGTGGACGCGAGTCTATCTGGTTGCCGCGCAACGAGTGTAGTGAGCCGCCCGAGTGCTGGCTTGACGGCGGTTTGGGCCGTTGGGACGGTACCAACTGGAGCGTCTGGGACCAGACACGGCCGGTTGACGCGCTCGACGGCACGGGTGTCATCGATCAAGAGGTCAAGACCGTCGCCGCCGACGCGCAAGGGCGGATCTGGACCGGTACGGGCAGCCCGAGCAGTTCGTCGGGCGACGGCATGTCCGTCTTCGATCCCGCGACGGAGACCTTCATCTATCACTATCTGCCACCGCAGGGTGGCAGCGGTTTGAAGCTCGGCGGCAACGGCATCGGCGACTTGTCGCTCGATTCAGGCACGGGCGATATGTACGCTGCGCACTTCCCGGCCAAGAAGCTCAACAGCGCGCCGGATGGTACGTTGTCGCAAGTCTTCTTTGGTGGCGGCGTCTCGCGGTGGAACGGATCCGAGTGGTCCTTCTGGCGCAAGGACAAGGGCGCGTTGCTTCGCGCGTACAAGGACGGCACCTTTGAGTCCGTGTTGGCCGATCGCCAGCGCAACCTGTTGTGGCTTGGTGGTTGGGACGGAGATCGGGGCTTCCACTGGCTGAACGGATTCGGCGTGAACGCCACCTTGAATTGGTGCCCGCTCGACGCCTGTACCAACGAGAGTTGGAAGCATCGCACGTGGGATGGCCAAGGCGAGGTTCGCGACATGGCCCTGGATCCCTTTGGCAACCTCTGGGTCGGCTTGCATCGACGCGGCTTCGGTCAGATCCCGCCGGAGGCCGGCTTGCGCGTCTACGACGACACGGCATGGTACGTTCACACGAAGGAAAACTCCGGCCTGGTCAGCAACGAGATCCAGTCGGTTTCGCGCGACGGCGACGGCATGTGGGTCGGCACCTTGCAAGACGGCGCCGCGTACTACGACTTCGAGCCGCGCGCGACGCCCACGCCCCTCAACAGCCCGACGCCTTCGAAGACGCCGACCGCGACCCCGCGCAACACCATCGAGCCCACGGAGACCATGCGGCCGCCGACGGTCACGCCGACCTTCCCGCCGGGCGTGACGCCACCGACGCCGACCCGCCGCCCGCCGCCGACGCGCGATCCGAACAAGACGCCCTTCGCCGCGTGCTACTCGCCTCGCTGGCCGGGCTGGTGCGATGTGTATCTGCCCTTCGGCCAACTCCGCGAGCCGGGTAAGATCATCCGGCCGGCTCAGGCGACGCCGCTGCGCGTCTTGCCCACCGCAACCCCGACAAACACGCCACGGCCCTCGGCGACCTTAGCGCCATCCGCGACCCCGCGGATCTCGCCGACGCCGACGCGCACGCCGCCGCCGAGTGCGACCCCCGTGCCGCCCACGCCGACGCTCGGCTCGACGCCGGCAACCGCAACGGCGAGCCCTACGGCAACGACCGCGCCGCCCACGATGACGCCCACCGCGACGATGACGCCCGAACGCCCGCCGATCGGCACATGGTCCAACTTCAACTCGGCTCGATCGTTGACGCGTGAAACGCTGAACGACGTACACGGCCCATCGGCGCAGCAAGTGGTGATGGTGGGCAACAGCAGCACCGTGCTCATCTGGGACGGGGTCGAGATGACCAGCGGATCCGCTGTCGGCGGCCGCACGCTCAACACCGTGTTCATGCTTGACTCACGCTTCGGCTTCATCGGCGGCGATCGCATCGGGCAGAACGGCACCATGCTCTCCACGACGACGGGCGGCCAGCAATGGCGTATCAACAACACGAGTCACCTGGACGACTGGGTGGCCGTGTCCGCCGTGCGTGGCGGGCAGGGTACGCGCGGCCTCTTGCTCGGCAGGGACCGAGGATCGCGTTTGTTCTACGACGGGGCGTTGTGGGACAACCAGAGCGGCGCGGACCTCAACAACACGTCGCACGAGTACAGCGCGATCGCGATGGTCAGCGAGACCCACGCCGTCGCGGTCTCTTCGGCACTGACCGGGGCGCGCATCCACACGTGGAACGGCACGACATGGTCGCCCGGACCCGTGACCGGCTCCCTTCATGACATCCACATGCGATCCGCCACCGTCGGTGCCGCGGTCGGCGCATCGGGGCGGATATGGGTTGTGGGCCCGGACGGTGAATGGCGGCAGATGTCCAGCCGTCCGCAGACAGCCGGCCGCGATCTGAAGGCCGTTCACATGATTGCGGACGACATGATGTGGGTCGCGGGCGAGCGTGGCGGGCTGTGGCTGTGGAACGGGACGGAGTGGAGTACGGGAACCGTCTCGGGTGTCAGCCGCGACCTGAACGCGCTCTGGTTCAGCGACGACGGTCGACGTGGATGGGCGGTCGGCGTCGACGGCACGATCTTGCGATACGTCGCACCTTGATCCACGGGACGTGATCCCGGAGCTGCGCGTGCTCGGGCGCAGGCTCTCTTCGTACCGCGCATCCATGGTGCTCGCTACAGTACAGAGTGCGGCGCGACGCGATTCGGACAGGCATGATCGCACGCCGGATACCTCCGGTCTTTGCGCGTGCGACGTGCTACCGGGCGTAGCGTTGCGGGGGCCACACCTTCGGTCCGTTGCGCGATGGATACTCGAAGGAGGGTGGGCTCGGAGCCCGCAGCTGTGGTGGCTCCCGTTTCGGATCGTTCGATGCCGGTGATCGTGCGCGGGCGCACTGAATCTTCAGGGCTCGGTCATCGCTGCATCCTCCGCTGCGCTCCGCCGCTCTTCGGCAATAGCGCTGCTATTCCCTCAATGCCGCGAAGCACATCGATGACGCATCGGCGCCCTGCTGCCTTGCACATTCAATGCGCCCGAGTACTGGGCCGCGCAGAAGAACCGGCGCAATTCGGCACCGAACCTGCGGTCGCCGCACCGGCGCACCAGTCCAGCCGGACCTCGTGGTTCGCTCCCATCCTGCCATCCTTGACCGTGTGGGAAGCCGCCTTGCTGCTCGTCCTGCCGGCGCTGGCTTCCGCGGCGTGGGTTGGTCTGGGAAGCGCCCATCTGGGCCGGTTCTCGCCGACGTTGGCAGGCGCTGCGTGGGCTGCGGAAACGCTAGCCGCCGCCGCTCTGCTTGGCCTTTTTTCGCGGTACAACGCCGCATGGCTTCGGCCTTCGCGATGGAGCGTGGCGGCGCTCGCAATCGTGTTCGTGCTCGGGGCGCGTCTGGCGTTGGTGGTGCCGCCTGGTGCGTCGTGGCCCGCGTTGCTGGATGGAGGTTGGTACGCCGCGACTGGCCACCTTATCGCACGGGAGGGCGGCCTCTCCTTTCACCCGCCCGCGCTGGCCGCCCTGGCCGAACCATCCGCTTTCGTTGCCGATTTCGCCGAGCAGCGGGCGGCCGGCCTCGGCGTGCCGGGTGACGCCACCATGGGCCGCTTCGGCGCTGCGCTGGCTGTCTCGTCGATCGAAGCGGAGCCCTTTGCGACGCAGCCTTGGCATCCTCCGCTGTTGGCCACGTGGATTGCACTGTGGACGTCGTGGTTCGGCATGGGAGCGCCGGGTGCCGCGATGTGGCCGTGGGCGTTGGCATGGCTCCTGGCGGTCGGCGGGATGGCCGAGCGGCTAGGGGGAGCGCGCGCAACCGTGCCCGCGGTGCTCGTGGCGGGTATCGGGCCCGCCTTCGCGTGGTACGGGGCGGCGCCCTACGCCGAGCTTCCGGCCGGCGCACTGGCGATCGGCGGCTTCCTCGCGCTCGCGCACGCGCTACGGGCTGAACGCCCAGAAGCCGTGGAGGGCGTGGAGGGCGGAAACGCGCAGGGTGGCGGATCGGCGGATGACCGAACGCAAACGGTCCCCCGCACCCGCGCCGTTAATGGAGTGAGCGGTCGTACGAATGCGCGCGTCGGGAGCACCCCGGTCGATCGCGGCTCGTGGATCGACCGAGCCGCCGAGACCACGATGTCCGGCGCGTCCCCCTTGGCCCCCGCTTTGCTTGCGGGATTGCTCCTCGGCCTAGCCGGGCTGGCCAAGGTCGATCTGTTGCCCGCCGGGATTGTGGCGCTTGGCTGGACCGTTTGGCGTGATCTGCGCGGCGATCGTGCTTCCGCCGCTACCCACGGCTTGTTGGCCGGCCTTTCGTTGCCTTGGTTGCACCTTGTAGCGCTGGCATTCGGCCCGTCGCGCGCATACATGCGCATCAACGGATGGGGGGTTGCGCAAGCCGTCTCGAGACACGTGCCCTGGTTGGCGATTGCCGCCGTGGGGTTCGCGCTGGTCGCAATCGCCTGGCGCGCAGCGCAGCCGCGGATGGCTACGCAGAGGCAGCGGCCGCTACGCTCCTTCGTCGCACCGCTAGCGTTGCTCTTCGCGGCGGGCGTGACCGGATGGTCGCTCTGGAACCCGAGCGACGCAGCGCCTTCGATGATCACCTTGCTGGCCTGGCTGGTCACGCCCTTGGGCGCCTGGGGCGCGGCGGCAGGGTTGGCGTTGATGGCGGAGCGAGAGCGGGGCCCATGGAAACACGGCATCGGGGTGCCCGTCCTCCTGCTCGCTGCCGTGCCGCTCGTCGCGCCGCTCGTGACGCGTGATCTCTCGGCGCTATACGTGGCGCGCCGGCTGGTGCCGATCGCGCTGCCCGTCGTCGCCGTCCTCGGAGGGATCGCGTGGTCCGAGGGCACGCGACGCGGACGCGGCGCCGGTCTGGCCGCGACCGCCGCGCTGGCGTTGGTCCTCTTCGGGATCGCGGAACGCGCCGTCCCATGGACGCCCGGAAGGGAGATGTCCGGATCGCGTACGCTCATGACGCGCATCGCACGGCACGTCGGCCCCGAGGATATCCTCATCCTGCCGAGTCCGCTCGGAGAAGATCCCGCGGGCCGACTGGGCGCCGCGCTCTGGGCCGTCGAGGGTCTCAACGTTGCTCCGATCGGCGGGCTGGACGAATCGCCGGAGGCCCTCGCGAGCGCGGTCCGCACGTGGCACGAGCAGGGTCGCCGCGTCGTGTGGGCCGGTGGTGGTGACGTTCCTCGCTGGCCGGGAATCCGTGCCGAGACCCTGACACGCGAGGGCATTCTGGGCGATATTCCCGCCCCAGGGGGCGGGTTGCCCCCCCGCTGGACGCGGCTCGAGCTCATGGTGTCCTTGCACGAGCTGGTGCCGGAGCCCGCACGTTCGCCATGAACCCACGCCTCCGGAAGGCGGCTGGAAGCGCTCGGGTAAGCTACGTGTACGGGCGCTGACAAATGGTCGTACCAAGGCGATCACCCACGGCAACCACGGAGAATCTTGGATAGGCGAGCCTTCGCAGGGACTCGGGGTAACGCATGCCCATCGCGTCACGTTGTGATGCGCGAGCCGCTTCGGCCCCGATCAGGAGTCCTGCCCATGACCCGCGCGATCACCCCCCGTCTGCGCGCTGTACTCGTTCTCATACCCATCATCTTGCTCCTCCTTGGCGCGTCTCGCCGAATCCCCGCGGTGTCCGCCGATGGGTCGGCCAGCGAGTGGCAGGTCCGTGGCACGTGGGACGTACACGCCAACGCCGACGACGTTCGCGCCCTCGCACGGGACGGCGACGTCCTTTGGGCCGCGACGCGCGGCGGCGGCGTCGTGCGATGGAATGCGGACGGTTCGAGCGCGCGCCAGTTGTTGGCGCCGCGGGACGGGCTTCCGTGCAACGATGTGCGCGACGTGTTGCGCTGGCGCGGCACGTGGTTCTTCGCTACCTGCGACGGGCTGGCCACCTGGATGCCCGGCGAGGAGCGCATGGCCTCGGTGACGGTCGGTCTACCTTCGCCGTCCCTGACCGCTCTGGCCGTCGATGCGCAGGACCGACTCTGGGTGGCAAGCGAACCGGTATGGGATGCCGGCCTGCGTCTGCCCGGTCGGGAGACGGCCGGCGGATGGCACGGCGGCGGTGTCGCCGTGACGGAGGACGGCGGCCACTTTGTAAGGTACGGCTTGGCCGAGGGACTGAGCTCCCTGGACGTGCGGGACATCGAGGCCTGGCGGGACGAGCTATGGCTCGCTTCACGACCGTTTCGCGCATGGCGTGAACCCGGCGAAGATCCGGACGGCAACCAGGTGCCCGGACGGTGGGAGCCCACCGGTGGTGGCGTCGCCCGCCTGGACGGACAGCGTTGGACCGCGATGGGCGGGGAGCAGAGCAGCAACCTCTCCGATGACGCCCGCGCGCTGGCGCCGGGCGCCGACGTTCTTTGGTTGGCGACGGGCGGACGCGGCCTCGCGGCTTGGAACGGTGCATCCTGGTCTGGGCTGCGCGATTGCGGCAACGAGTCACGCTGTATTCAGGACAACTACGTGACTGCCGTCGCCGAAGGGCCGGATGGTGCGGTCTGGGTGGCCACGGAACGATTCAACGGTCAGGGCACGGGCGTGGCCGTCCTCGACCCACGAGGCACGCCGACGGATGAGGCGGACGATGCTTGGTTCGTGCTCCGCGGTGCAAGCGCCCCACCAGGCGACCTCGTCCATGCCATCCTGCCGGATACGGATGCCGGCGTGTGGTTCGGGGCCGCGGCGCGCGATCCCGAAGGCTTGCTTCACGGACGCGGGCTTGCCCGGCTGCTGGACGACAGACAGACCCTGGTTCCATTGCATCACGCCACCACGGGGGCCGGTGCGCCTCCGGGCAACGACATGACCGCGGTTCTGCGCCATCCCGGCACCGGCAGCCTCTGGGTCGGCACGGCGCGTGATGGGCTCGGGGAACTGCAATCGAACGGGACGTGGCGTCATCACAGCCACGGGTCGACCGGCGGCGGCTTGGGTTCCAACAGCATCGCGGATCTCGAGGTGGGACCCGATGGTTCGCTGTGGGTGGCCACGCGGCAGATCACCTACGATGCCGAGCGCCGAACGTGGACCGACGGTGGTCTGAGCCGCTATCTCGACGGCGCCTGGCGCCGGTTCACCACCGCAGACGGTCTACCGAGCAATCACTTGTCGGCGTTGGCGCTCGACGGAAGGGGCACGCTGTGGGTCGGGACGGGCGCCACGGACCGCGGCCCGAAAGAGCACGCATACCGCGGCTCCGGCCTCGCCGCGCTCGATGCACGCACAGGGGCGTGGGCTCGTACGTACACGACGCCACAGCTTGCCTCCAACAACGTCACCGATCTGCACGTGCGCGATGGCCGACTGTGGGTGTCCACAGCGTACTTCTTCTATGTCGACACGCGTCCAGGCGGTGTACGCATGACGACGGGCGGTGGCGTGAGCGTGCTGGACATCGCCGCCGGCACGTGGCGCGGATTCACGAGCGAAGACGGGCTTTCGCCCGCGCTGCGTGGGCGGGACGGCCGGCCGCTATTGGATCTGCGAGCGATTCACGCGGGTAGTGCGGGAGGTGCGTGGACGGGTGGTCTGGCCTACCCGGACGGCCGCTTCGATCCGGATCGCGATCCAGGCGGCATCATCGAGGGCGTGGACGGCATCGAAGGGGAAGGCGTGCGCCTCCCGGACGCCGGTCCCGTGACGGACCTCGTCGAAGATTCGGACGGCCTTCTGTGGGCCGGGACGGCCGGCGACGGCGCCAGGGTGCGGGTCCCGGACGGTAGCTGGCTGCGCGTCGCTCCCGCCGGCGGCGGCCTCGCGGGGCACGGCGTCGGCGCGCTGGCGCGCGACGGGAACGACCTGTGGATCGGCACACGCGGCGGCGGGCTCGTGGCGCTTCTACCGCTGGATCCGGACGCGCCGGGTGCG
>JAJCYU010000144.1 GCA_029262755.1 Anaerolineae bacterium | reverse complement strand
GATGATGCGGAGCGGTAGCTGACCGAGGGGGTCTGGCCACCGGCTTGCGCCCGCAGCTTCACGAGCCCCGCATCGCCGGAGACGTGTACGAGGCGGACCGCGGCGCGGCCGGCGGGCGGGGCGGGCGGGTCGTCCTCGATGTCCGCGTGGTAGTACGTGCCGCTGCGATCGGTGAGCACGATCGTCCAGCGCTCGTCCGCTGCCACCGTCAGGTCGTAACGGGAGAAGTAGCGCAGACGTTGGCCCAAGGCGCGGCGCACGTCGACCTCAAAGGTGCCCGGTGCAACGTCGATCGGTGCTTCGATCATCTTGTAATCGACGTCGTCAAAGGCCGGTGACCCGTCGAAGTTAACGTCCGTCAGCGCACCGTGCGGTGCGGCATGGACGAATCGGACGGACGCCTGCCCGCCTTGCTGGGGCGCAGCGGTGGGAAGCCGCGACGCGGGTACCGACCACAGCGCGGCCAGCAGGCCCATGGCGCCCGAGCACAGCGCGATCGCGCGGACCCATCGTCCGCGCGCGCCGCCCGAGCGGGGCTCCCTGCGTGCTCCCGCTCGTCGCGACACCGAGGCGCGAGGCGGCACGCGGCCGGCGCGAAACGACTTCGCGCGACCGCTCACGTCGCCCGAGCGGCGCTGACGTTCAGCCACGATCGCCCGCCGGTCCCTGCTCATGGGAGATGTCCCGCCCGCGGGCACGATCGTTCGCGTGTCCCGCGGCTTCGGCGCTCTGCGAGATGGCCTGTTGCGTGCTCTTTCCGGACTCGCGCGACAGCAAGTCGGACCCGACCGGATTCGAAGACTGCCGCGCGGTGCCGGCCCGCCCGTCCTTCCCTGCGATGTCGGTCTCCGATCCTTCCGCAGCCAAGGCGGCGATCGCCGCTTCATGCGCCTCGGGCATGCCGGCAACGATGCCGCGATTGTGCTCCAGGCGCGCGCCGTGGCCGAAGGCCAACGGGCGTCCAGCGATGTCGGTCACGCACCCGCCTGCCTCGCGCACCACGATCGCGCCCGCGGCGTGGTCCCAGATCTTCTCGCGGTAATCAGGTGTCCGCGGGTTCGGCAGCCGCAGATAGAGACCCGCGCGCCCATCGGCCACGGCCGCGTACTTCACCTGGCTGTCGAGACGCAGCGCGGGCTGGTCGATGCCCGCTGCCCGGGCGACTGCCTCCTGTCGCGCCGCGTCCCCGTGCCCGCCCTCGACGCTCTCCACAAACCGTCGCGCGGCGGGCTCGTTCGCGGACGCGACGTGCATGGTGCGCCCGCCCAAGTCCTCGTACTCGTCCTCGTACTCGTCCACACCCGTATCCAGTGCACCCCGATCCGATTCGGGGAAGAGTGCGTGCAGACGCGTGCCGCCGCCGGCGATCGCCTCGACCAGCGCGCCGCGTCGCCCGGCGCCATCGCGCTGCGGGCCGAGCGCCGGACAGGCTAACACGCCGAGCACCGGCTCCCCATCCTCGAGCAGGGCCAACGCGATCGCGTAGTGATCCCCGCGCAGAAAGCCCTTCGTGCCGTCGATCGGATCGAGAGTCCAGCAGCGAGAGGTGTTCGCCGTCCCACCACGCCACGCGATCCAGTCGCGGACGTCGGATGCACGCGTTGCCGGCGTACCGCCCGATGATGCTGCGCCCATCTGGGTACCCAACACCTCGTTCACGAGCGCGGTCGCTCGCCCGAGCAAGGCCCGACCCTCGTCGCCGTCCAAATCGGAGGCTTCTTCCTCGGCCACCATGCGGTCGCCGGGGAAGGCCGCCGCGATGGCGCGACAAACCAACGCCTGCGCGCCGAAATCCGCGACCGTGACCGGGCTGCGGTCGGCCTTGATCCGTGGCTTTGCCGCCTCTCGTGTGCGCACGAGTTCGCACAGCCGAGCGGCCATGCGCAACGCATCCATCGCGACGCGACGTTCCTCCCGCCAGCCCATCGATGCAGCCTCCCTCGCCTAGCGCGACGCGGACCGTCCGCGCGAGCCAAACGGCCCGCGCGGCCCAAGATGATGCCGTACGCCGGGGTATGCCGTCCACGATCACGCACCCAACCCGAAGTGCGCGTGATGTTGAGACGCGCAACGACCCCCTGCCGATGCGACCGACGTGCCCGACGACGCCCCATCGACGTTGGGCCGCGATACCGGGCTGGGGCATCATCGACGCCATACCTGCAACGTGGAGGCTGGCGGTGGGCGGCGAGCGGATCCTGGTGGTGGAAGATGAGCGCGCGGTGGCGCGTGGCTTGGCCTATGCCCTGGAGCGGGAGGGTTTCCGCGTGCTCCTGGCGGAGACGGGCGAAGCGGCGCTTGCCGCGGTGCGCAACGACGACCCCGCCCTCGTCCTGCTCGACGTGCGCCTACCCGACCAGAGCGGCTTCGACGTATGCCGAACGATTCGCTCGGAGGGCAAGCGCCTACCGATCCTGATGCTCACCGCGCGTGACGAAGAGCTCGACAAAGTTCTCGGCCTCGAGCTCGGCGCTGACGACTACATCGTCAAGCCCTACGGCCTGCGCGAGCTGATCTCTCGCATCCGGGCCAGCCTACGTCGTGCATACGGCGAGCTCTCCGCCGATGACGACGAACCGCGGCGAATCATGATCGGCGACATCGAGTTGGACCTCGAGCGGCTGCAAGCACGACGGGACGGCCGCACGCTCGATCTGACACCGATCGAGTTTCGCCTGCTGCGATACCTTGCCCGCCATCCCGGTCGGCCCTTCTCACGCGACCAGCTCATCGAAGCCGTGTGGGGCTACGAGAGCGACGTCGGTAGCGAGCGCACGGTCGACGTGCACGTGCGCCATCTACGTCTCAAGCTGGAGGCCGATGCCGCCAAGCCGCGGCATCTGATTACCGTGCGCGGTATCGGCTACAAGCTGGAGCTCGAGCCGGAGGACAGCGCCCGGTGAGCCCCTTGGTCGAGATCGGGGTGTCCTTCACCCGCCTCGGCCTGACCGCGTTCGGCGGCCCGGCGGCACACATCGCGCTGTTCGAAGAAGCCTTCGTCACGCGCCGCCAGTGGCTGACCCGCGAACACTTTCTCGACCTGCTCGGTGCAACCCACTTGGTGCCGGGCCCCAACTCCACCGAGATGGCCATCCACGTCGGCTACGTCCGCGCCGGCGTCGCGGGCGCGATCGTCGCGGGCGTCGGCTTCATCACACCGGCCTTCCTGGCCGTGCTTGCCGTGGCGTCCGCCTACGTCCGCTACGGCCACCTCCCCGCCGCGGGCGGCATCTTGGCCGGCGTGACCCCGGTCGTCGTCGCGATCATCGCGGGCGCCGCCTGGCGTCTGGGCCGCATCGCGTTGGCCGGCACGCTCCCGCGCGCCGTCGCGCTAGCCGTCTTCGCGTTGGCGATGGCCACTCCCATGGGCGAAGTCTGGCTGCTCGCCGGCGCGGCCCTGGCCGGCCTCGCGGGTGCAACGCTCGCTGGGCGAAGGCCCCCACCGCCACCGGAACGCTCCCCAGATTCCACACCCACTGCGAACCACACACGCGCCTCCGAACCTGCACCGTCGGAGATCGATGAGCCCACGAGCGCCCAGGGCGTCTCACCCCTGCTACTCGCGTTCGCTTCGCTATCCACCACGTCCGCGCCGGAAGCAGCCACCACCACCACCACCACCGCATCTCTATCGGGGCTAGGTTCCGCCTCGGCCGCCTCGGCCGCGACGACGGCCTCCCTCGGCGCGGCCGTACTCGGCGCCGCCACCGCGGCATCGCCGGCCCTCCTGGCCATCTTTCTGGTCTTCCTGCGCATCGGGGCGCTGCTCTTCGGCAGCGGCTACGTGCTGATCGCCTATCTAGACCGTGCCATCGTCGCGCAGCGAGGCTGGCTGGACGCCCAAACGCTGCTCGACGCGATTGCCTCCGGGCAGATCACGCCGGGCCCGGTGCTGGCCACGGCAGCTTTCGTCGGCTACCTGCTGCGCGGCGTGCCCGGTGCGGCGGTCGCAACCGTGGGCATCTTCCTGCCCTCGTTCCTCATCGTGCTCGCGATGGGCCCGCTCATGCCGCGCCTACGCCGCAGCAGCTCCGCGCGCGCGGTGCTCGCCACCGTCAACGCCGCCGTGGTCGCCCTAATCGTCGCTGTCCTTCTCGACCTGAGCCGCACCGCCTTGATCCACCCCTGGTCATGGGCGTTGGCCGGCGCCGCGCTGCTGGCCGGCCTGCGATGGCGCGTCCCAGGCTGGGCGCTCGTGCTCGCGGGCGCCGCGGTGGGCTGGCTGCTCGCGGGCTGACATGGCCACGTAGCGCTGAGAACAAGGTGCCCGCTCCGAGAGATTCGGAGCGGGCGCCTTGTTTTCTAGGTGTTTCACGAACT
>JAJCYU010000143.1 GCA_029262755.1 Anaerolineae bacterium | reverse complement strand
TTCGCTGGCCGCATCCAACTCCGTGTCCGTGCTGCCGTAGAGCACCGCGTCGCGGTCCACGGCCGCCGCGGCAAGCGCCCCGACCTCGGGGCCAGCCAGCGCCAACTGCAGCGCGCGCTCCGCTTCCGCGGCGGACAGCGGGTCCGCGGGTCCCGGCGCGGCGTTCGCCGAGCCGGCGGCGGCCAGCTCCGCGCTCGCGTCCTCGTCCGGCTCGCCTTCATCGTCGTTGTCGTCTTCGCCGCCATCGGCCTCGCGGTCGTCGGCCGCATCCGCCGCGTCGTCGTCTTCGCCTTCCTCCGCGGCGTCGTCACGATCGTCGGACGCCGTGCCATCGTGGGCGTCCTCCGTGCCGTGCGGCACCGCATGGCCCCCGGTCCCGTCACTCTCGGACTCGCGAGCGGCCGCGGTCTCGCCGTCATTGGGGCTTCCGTCCGCTCCGAAACCGCTGCACCCTGCCGTGCCGAACAGCAACACAACAGCCAGCGCAAGCGACACTTGTCGTAACGCGCTCATGCTCCCCTCCTGGCGCCATTTCGGCGCGCGGGTCGCCACAGGCGACCGGTTGATAGCAATGATTAGGTAGCCTCGCCGAGTTGCTCGCGCAACCCTTCGACCGTCGTCTCGATCAGGCTCACCAACTCGCCGATCGTCTCTGCGTCAAAGGCGAGCTTCGCGCCGGCCGCCTCGAACAACTCGGGCAGCGTACGCGTTCCCCCGAGCGAAAGCGCATGCCGGTAGCTCGCAAGCGCTGCGGCCGGATCGCCCAGGCTGTTGCGCCACACCTGCAGGGCGCCGAGCTGGGCGATGCCATACTCGATGTAGTAAAACGGAACTTGGAAGATGTGCAGCTTGTGCTGCCACATGCCCGAGCGAATGTCCTCCAGACCGGTCCAGTCCTCTCCGACCACGAAGCGTTCGTGCAAGGCAAGCCACGCCGCGTCCCGCTCGGCCACGCTGTGCTTCGGGTTGGCGTAGACCCACATCTGGAACGCGTCCACAACCGCCATGTACGGCAGGAAGCTGATGATCCGCTCCAGATGCGAGATCCGCGCCCGAAGTGCGTCCGCGCCGGCGAAGAAACCGCCGCTCTCGCGCTCGACGTAGGGCGCCGTGAGGAGCTCCATGGTCATCGAGGCGACCTCGGCGAACTCCATCGGGCTGCGGCGTTGCCACATGAACGGCAGCGCGCGCGCCTCGAAGACGTGAAAGGCATGCCCGGCTTCGTGCAGCATCGTGCGCACGTTCTGCTCGCTGCCGACCGCGTTCATGAAGATGAACGGCAGGCGCCGTTGTGCCAGCGTCGCACAGTAGCCACCGGGCGCCTTGCCCTTGCGATTCTCAAGGTCGAGCAGGCCCTCGTCGCGCATCCGCCGCACATAGCCGCCCAATTGGGCGTCTACTTGATCGAAGACGGCCGCGCTGCGCTCGGTCAGTTCCTCGCCGCTCTCGAATGGCCGTAGCGGCTCCGTACCGAGCGGGTCGACCTGGGTGTCCCAGGGCATGATCGTCGACAATCCAAGGTCCGCCGCGCGGCGCTCCCGCTGCCGTGCCAGCGCCGGCACCACGACCTTGAGAATCGCATCGTGAAACGCGAACGCGTCTTCAGGGCTGTAGTCGAAACGCCCCATGACGCGCCATTGGTAGTCGCGAAAGTTGTCGAATCCGGCGTTGCGCGCGATCTCTACTCGGAGGCCTAGCAACTCGTCGAAGAGTTCGTTCAGCTCCCCACGCACGTCCTCGCGCGCCTCCATCATCGCCCGCCACGCCCCCTCACGGACGGTGCGATCCGTCTCCGAGAGGTACGGCATCATCTGCGGCAGCGTCTTGCCCTCGCCGTCGAACTCGATCTCCAATCCGCCAATGATCTGCCCGTAGCGCGCGGAGCGCGTCTGTGCCGTGGAGATCAGGGTCTGGCTCTCGTCCCGAAACAACTCGACGTCGGAGGCGAAGCGCCGGCGCACGGTGCCCAGCTGCCCGTTCCCACCCCGCCACCCGGCCTGCGACCACCGGGTCTTGAGCTGATGCTCGGCCTCCCGTACATGCGGCGCCACGGCGCGCAAATAGCCGAACCACGCCGCCTCCCGCTCGGGATCCGCTGTGTTTTGGCTATACCGAATGGATAGCGTCGATGCTCCCTCCGCGACTTCCTCGGCCAACGAGGACCACGCCCCGAGCCAGTCTTCCGCCGTTTCGTCGTTCAGATCTGCGCTTGCGAGCGCCGCATAGCGCGGCGCCAGGCTCTCCCACTGTGAGACGTCGATGGGCGCGATGAGGGTGGGCTCGTTGGTCATCCGGCTCTCCAGAGTGTGCGGGGTCTATGGGCACACGCCGGGGCGAGGCGCAGCCACGTCGGATGATACGGCAGCGGGCGCCGCGGCGGCAAGGAAGCGGCTTAAGGTTCTGCGCCGACCTGGAGGCGCCACAACCGCTCGTTCTGTGACAAACGCCACAACACGAACCAGCCTTTTCTCGTACGATAGGGTAGAGAAGCATGCCGCATCGATGTTCACACCGTCGCACGCATCGAAGGAGACGTTGCATGGTCGCCCTGCCCCTTACCCGTAGCCGTTCCGTTTCCGTATCCACCATTTTGGACACGACCTGGGCGATCTTGAGTCGCCGCTACGTTCCCATGCTGCTGCCCTTCCTGCTCGTCGGCGGCGCCGTGACCGCCGTCTTGATGCTCGGCGGACTCGTGGTGCCGGCTGAAAGCGTGCTGCTGGTGCCCGCGCTGCTCATCGCGGTCATCGGCATCGTCGTATCCTTCACGGCCGCCTCCGTCGCCAGCTACCGCATCGCCGGCGCCGTGCTCTTCGGCGACGCTGAAACGCACGTCAACGGCCAGCCGGTCGGGGACACCTTTGAGGAAGTCGAGGCGGCACACGGCAGGATCGTTCCCATGCTCGGCTTGTTGATGACCTACATGCTGATGGGCGGTATCGTGATCGGGGCGTTCTTCCTTCTCTTCCGCCTGATGCCCGGATTCGGCGCACTCATGATCCTGCTCCTAACGTTGCCGCCAATCTGGTTCATGACCATCCGGCTGAGCCTCGCGGGGCCCGTGGTGATCATGGGCGAAGACAACCCCTTCGCAGCCCTGGATCGCAGTTGGTCCATTACCAAGGGCCATGTTTTCACGATGTTCCTCATCAGCCTGATCTTCGGCGCCCTCAACGGCATGCTCGGAATGGCGAGTCCCATCGTGGGCGCATTCCTCGGAGAGGGCGTAGAAGCGGCGATGGATATCGCACAGTTCGTTCTGTGGCTGCCGGTCGGCCCCGCCACCACGATGGCCATGTGGGGCCTGATGCGCGCGTAGGGCGTGCGGGCGATACGCCTCACCGTCCTCGCAATACCCGCGGGAGCGCGAGGACCGATCGTGCGGGCGGATTCGACGTCGGCGCGATCGACGTCGGCGAGGCCGTCGGCACCACGTTTCGCGTCGCGGTCGCCGGGGCGGTCGCGCGCGCCGTGGCGGCGGCGGTCGCAGTCGCGCCGGCCGCGCTGGTCGCTATTCCGGTCGCCGTCGCGCTTGCCGCCACAGTTGCTTCCACGGCCGCCGTCACTGTCGGTTCGGCCCCGTCCCCCAACGCCCCGATCGGCGCCGCCGACACCACGATGTTGTCGAAGTAGCGCTCTTGCTCCACCGGTGAGCCGTCGTTCCAGTAGTTCTCGAAGAAGATCGCGTTCAGCGCATAGTCGGTGTACGTGCCGACGAAATCGAGACCCTCTCGCCGCGCCTCCAACCGACCGTCGATCCAAAATTCTTGGACCCCGTTCGCGCGACCCGGATCGTTGAGCCGGACATGTGTTTCCACGGCGTGCCAGGAACCTGCCCGATCCGTGTCAAAGATCGGCGTCTCACCCGGCTTGTAGCCCAGCCAGCTCATATTCGAAAAATCGTTGTAGCCCTTGCACTTCACGCGCCCGTTCCCGTCGACGCAGCGCACGGGATCCACAAGCAGATGGTTCTTTCCGTCGCCCCATAGATGGGCGATCATCGCTTGGGACCAATCCGAGGGGTGGGTGAACACGGTGGCGCGCGATAGCTTGGCGGGGTCGCCCACCCAGCCCTCCTGCATGCGCAGGTCCATTCGGTACCACACTTCGCGAAAATCCTCGGTCGGGCGCAGCGCGCTGTTCATGTACCCGTTCGGGTTGCGCCCGAATGCGAGCTTCATGCCCCCCGCTCCCACGGCCCCGGCCAGAAAGCGCGCGCGCATCCCGCGCGATCCGTCGACCCCCGCGCCGTCCTGCGGCACGAAGTTGCCACCCGCATCGCCGTACTCGAAGTAACGATCGGGCGCGCGTAGCGGCGCGTCCGACTCGAAGTCGTCGCAGAAGATCCACTCCGGATGCGCGTCCCGCCATCCGCGGCATACCTCGGCATCGGCCGAAACCGGTGCAGCGCGCAGCGACATCGCGAACGCGGCCGTCAGGCCCGCAACCATCGCCATCGCCACCGCCACAAGCGCTAGCGCGCCGCGCAAGCGACGGCGATCCTCGCGAGCGCTTCGGTCCTCTCTCCATCCATCCATTGCACACCTCATTCGTATTGCAAGGCCTCGCGCACGCTCATCCGCATCGCGCTCGCCGCTGGTGCGAGGGAGGCCAAGGCCGCCAACGTCAACGAAGACCCGATCCACAGCGCCGCACCGCCCCACGAAAATCGGTGGTCCAACGGCCCCTCGAGGAAGGCGACCCCGACGGCCGCGGAAAAGACCCGCCCTAGGGGCACCGATGCGATCCATCCCAGCAGCCCGCTCATCGCCCCAATGACCAATCCCTCGAGCACGACGAGCCCGAACACAGTGCGATGGCCCGCGCCCAACGAGCGCAGCACGCCCAGCTCCCGTGTTCGCTCCAAGACGTTCATGCTCATCGTGCTCGCGAGGCCCAGCGCCCCCACGACCCCGAGTAAGGCGGCCATGACCAGCAGAATGCTCACCAAGATGTTGAACTGGTACTCGGTCGATTCGCGCGTCGAGGCCATCACGTCCATGTCGTCGACACCGAGCCCGATGGCGTTGAAGTGCTGCTCCAGCGCCTGCCCTACCCCCTGTTGAAAGGCCGCGTCGTGGCGCGACGTCACAACACGAACGCTCCCTGCGCGTCCAACCTCACCCGTCAGTCGCCCAAGCGCCTCGTAGTTGAGATAGGCGCGCGGACCCGACCGCGTCGTCTCGAGGACGCCGACCACCCGAAACGCAATCTCGCGCGGCCCCACCACAAGCACGATCTCGTCGCCGACGCCCAGCGCGTCCGGCTCTTCGGACACGAGCTCGTGATTGATCACCACCCCGCGCTCATCCGCCGGCAACAGCCAACGCCCGGCCCGCAGCCGCGGCGCGATCAACACCGTGCCTTCCGCGGGCCCCACGATAAGGATGTCGCCGCTCTCTTCACCGTCCGGCCGGAGTCGCCGCGATCCGTGGAATGCCCAGGCCTCCGCGGCTTCCACACCCGGCACCCCAAGCGCCTCGCTCACGAGCGCATCCGCACGATGTGAATCGCGAAAGCCAACCCGCACGTCGTGGCCCCAGTAGGCCAAGATGCCGTCGAGCGTGTTGAGCAGCGAGCTACGCACCGTGAACACGGAGATCACGATCGCACCCGCGAGCGCGAGGGTCAGCAGCGTCAATGCCAGCCGCCCCTTGCGCCGAAATGCGTTGCGTAGCGCCAGACGCTGCGGCCGCGACAGCCACGGCACGCGGCGTAGGGCCCGATCCATCCGCCCGCTCCCCACGCTCCGGTCACCGTGCCCGTGCTCCGACAGCGCGCGCCGCACGGGCATGCGTGCGCCGAGCGCGAGCGGCCAGGCCGCCGCCGCCACCGGTACCAGCAGCGCGACCGCGATCTGCGCTGCGAGCACGGGCAGCGGCAAGGCCCACGGTGGCGCGTTCACGTTCAAGAGCCCGGCCAACCAGGCGCTGAAAGCCCGCGTGCCGATGACACCGAGCGGCACAGCGATCGCGAGCGAGAGCAAGCCGAAGGCGAAGACCGTACCCGCATACATCGCCGCCAGCTGCTCGCTGCGTGCACCCACGGCCTTCATGATCCCGATCTGGCGCACCTGGCGCGCGAGCAAGGCCATGATCGTGTTCACCACCAACAGGGCCGAAAGGGCCGTCGCCAAGCCGCCCAGCACGCCGAGGATCAGGAACACGGGGCTCACCGTGTCGTCCATCGGGTGTTCACCCGGCTCCGGAATCTGAACCCAACCGACGGGCAGCCCGCCGCGCTCAACGCGCTGCTTCACGCTCTCCGCAACGCCTTCGACCTCCGCACGCTCCGCACCCGGCGCCACGGCCAAATGCAGTTCGGTGTAGGCGACCCCGTAGCCGAGCGCATCCATGGTTTCGCGCGTCACGTAGCCGGCCGCGCTCTGCTCGAGCAGCGCGTTGGCGCGCCGCCGATCGTGCACGACGCCCGACACGCGCAGCACACGCAGCTTGCCGCCCGCGGCTTCCACGCGCAGCTCGTCTCCGACCCGCACACCCGCGTGTTCCAACGCGGCGCGCTCCAGCAACACGTCGCCGTCCTGCGGCGGCCACGCGCCGGATACAAGCTCGATTCGCGAAACCCGCATCGCGGCGAAGTCGCCGATCGCCTGCAGGTTGATGTCGCGCCAAACGGTCTCGTGCTCGGAGCGAGGCGCGGCAGCGTCCTCCGCGCCTCTGGCCTGCGCCGATCCGGCCCCTCCCTCGCGCCCGACAGCCCCGCTGCCGTCCGCCTCGGCTCCCGCGTCGCGACCCGCCGGCCGTTCGTTTCCCCGCTCGTCTCGCCCGGCGGCCAGCGCGACCCGCTCGCCGGTCGCCGCCGGATCTTCTTCGAACGCGAAGCGCAGCCACACGCCGCGACGGCCCTCGGCGGCGCGAACACCAGGGACGCGCTCCGCCATCGCCACCAGGTCGTCGCCGAAGCCTTCCATGTAGAGCGTGGCGTCGGCCGGTTCGGTGGTTTCCCAACCGTCGTTGAGCTCGGCGAGCAGGAGGATGCGCGTGCTCGCGATCATGCCCACGGCGAACACCCCGACCGCGACCGCCCCGACCGCGAGCGCGGTTCGGGTCCGGTCTTGGACCAGATCGCGCACGACCTTGCGCCAACGCGGCGTGATGCCGCTGGTAAGAATTCGTCGCATGCCGGAGACGATAGGGCAGCGAGCCGGGAAGGTCACGCCCCTTGCGCTACGGTATCCTGTGCGAATAGGTCGCGCAGTACTCGCATACCTACTCGCCTACGTGCTCGCGAACGCGATCGGCGCGGCGCAAACGTCACCATCGCTCCCACTTCGAGCGGCGCCGCGTTCCCATCCAGCCATCGACCGACCTCAGGAACTCGAACCCCCATGAATCTCGTCACCCTGGAAGGCGTCGGCAAGCAGTACTCCGAACGCGTCCTGCTCGAAGGCGTCGATCTGCGCATCGAGTCCGGCGAGCGCATCGGCTTGATCGGCGTCAACGGCAGCGGCAAGACCACGCTGCTGCGTCTTGTCGCCGACCTGGCTACACCGGACGCCGGCAGCGTCACGGTGTGGGGCAACGTGCGGGTGACGTACCTGCCGCAGGAGCCCGTCCTCGACCCGGAGCACACGGTCCTGGAAGCCGTCTACCACGGCGAAGCGCCCATCCTACGGCGCCTTCGCGATCACGCCGCCGCGGTACGCGCGCTCGACGCCGCACCCGACGACGGAGCCACCCAGCAACGGCTCCACGCGACCGTCGCGGCGCTCGACGCGGAGGGCGGTTGGAACGCGGAGGCCGAGGCGAAGGCCGTGCTGACACGACTGGGCATCACGGATATGGACACGCGTGTTGCCACGCTCTCCGGCGGCCAGCACAAGCGCGTCGCCCTCGCGCGGGCGCTCATCGACCCCGCGGACCTGCTTGTGCTCGACGAGCCGACCAACCATATCGATGCCGACACGGTCGCGTGGCTGGAGGCCTTCCTGGTGCGCGGCAACCGTTCCTTGCTGATGGTCACCCATGATCGCTATTTCCTGGACCGCGTGGCCAACCGCATCGTGGAGCTGGACCGTCGCGCGCTCGTCAGCTACCCCGGCAACTACGGGCACTACATCGAGAAACGCGCCCAACGCCACGAACGCCTCACCAAGTCCGAAGAAGTGCGGCGACGCCACCTTGCACGCGAGCTCGAGTGGCTCCGGCGCGGAGCGAAAGCACGCAGCACCAAGCAGAAGGCGCGCAAGCAGCGGATCGACGAGCTGCAGACCCTGCGCTACGACCGGCGCGAAGACCGCGTCGCCTTCGCCCTGGCCTCCCGCAGGCTCGGCAAGCGCGCGCTGGAAGCCGACCACCTGAGCAAGGCCTACGGCGACCAGACGGTGCTCGACGACGTGAGCCTGCATCTTGGCCCCGGCGACCGTATCGGCATCCTCGGCCCCAACGGCGCGGGCAAGAGCACCTTGCTCGACATCCTCGCGGGTCGAACAGAACCCGACTCGGGCACCGTCTCGTGGGGCGATACGGTGAAGCTCGGCTACTTCGACCAGCGCAGCGCGGAGCTACGGGACGACCTGCGCCTGATCGACTACATCGACCAAGAGGCGCCCCTGATCCAAACGCCGGACGGCGGCCGCGTCACTTCCGCACTCATGCTCGAGTGGCTGCTCTTCTCCCGCAAGCAGCAACAGGCCTACATCGGCAGCCTGTCCGGCGGCGAGCGCCGCCGCCTGTACCTGCTGCGCACGCTCATCCACCAACCCAACGTGCTCCTGCTCGACGAGCCGACCAACGATGTCGACATCGAGACCTTGGGCGTCTTGGAGGACTTCCTCGATCGCTTCACCGGCACCCTGATCGTGGTCAGCCACGACCGCTACTTCTTGGACCGCACGGTCGATCAGCTCGCGGTCGTCCAAGGCGGACGCTTGCACGCGGGCTATCCCGTTCCCTTCGAGAGCTACCTGCGGATTCGCGGCGAGCAACGCGCCAACGGCACCGGCCCCGACGCCGAGAACGCCGCGGGAAGCGCGAATAGCGCGAGCGGCATTCGCGATTCTTCCGCCGGCCCTGATCAACCGGGCGAGTCCAACGCAACCTCCACCTCCCACGCCACCGCCACCGCCGACGCGACGCAGCGCGGCACCGTGCGTCCGCGCAAGCTCAGCTTCAAGGAAGCCCGCGAGCTGGAAGCCGTCACGGCATCGATCGCAACGCAGGAAGCGCGCAAGGCCGAGCTCGAAGCCGCGATCAACGGCGCCGGCGCCGACTTCGCGCGCATGTCCGCCCTCGCCGACGAGCTCGCCGCGCTGGAAGAGCAGCTCGATGACGCGACCATGCGCTGGCTCGAACTATCCGAGATCGCCGAGGGCGGCGGCTAGCTCGAAGCGGTCGATTGCCGTCGGCCCTCAGGGCCCCGCTGGACCCCACGCGGTCGCGATCGGTAGCCACAGCTGGACCGGCCGAGCCTCCGGTGCGGTCTTGCGCAACGCTGTCAGTCCGCCCAGCACACTACCCACCCACAATACGTCGCCCCCGACATCGCGCAGCAGCGTGTCTGCGCCGGCGGTCACCGGGAAGCGGCCCAGCTCGTCGGGGAACGACGGCACGCTCAAGTCCACCTCGATCAACCCGACCGAAGGGTGCGCCACGATCACGCTGCCGTCCCATGCCAGCAAGGCGCCACGGGTCCCGGCGATCCCGACGCGCCCGTCGGCCGCTGGAGGCGCGAGGTCGAGTTGGCCGAGCCCACGAACATTCGACCAATCCGCCACGTCGAGTACTTGCAACGCGTCAGGGCTGATACCGTCGCCGGCGCTGGACAACGCGACAAGGTTGCGTCCTGCACTGGCGAGAGCATGAATGGTTACGCCCAGCGTGTGCTCCGCATTCACGCGGATCTCGGGACCAGAAACGTCGAACGCATAGAGGTTGCTCGTGCCTGTAGGACCGTGGCCGGCCGCCCAGAGCTGCTGGTCGTGCATCGCGAGGGCCGTGATCGAGAGACTTCTTCGATTGAGAAGCCGGAGCCCTTCGTCTGGCCGGAGCCCATCTGCGCTGTAAAGCCCGTGTGACGAAAACACGATGACCCTGTGGCCCGCAATGATCATCCGCGCACCGCTTCCGACGGCCTTGCTATACACAGGCCGGGGCGACTCCGGCTTTCTGACGTCCAACGCGACGACACGGGAGTTCAACGCGACCCACAACACATTCTCCACGAACTGCAGGTCTTGCACATGCGGCGCCCAATCGCCCGCAATCTCCTCCCGCCACGTACCGATCAAGCGTGGCGCGTCCGGATGACGTGGATCGAGTAGGTCCACGCGCCCGTTCCGCCCCGCGACCGCAATCAGGTCGTGGCTCCGCGCCATCGCAATCACCGTATCGGCGACCGGTGCCCATGCGGTGGCGGAGGGCTCCCATGCCGGGACCGCCCCTGCACCGCGTGGCGCGCTGATCTCTGCGACGGGCACGGTTTCGACGCGGCCGTCATGCAGCAGCGCCAAGGGCTGACCCGAGCGTGCACCCAATCCCTGCGATATGTACAGGGGAATCGAAGGGTGCGGCTGGGCAATGGCCACCGCGGGCGCCAGCAATGGGGGCTCACGGCGCTCCCCTTCCGGTCCGGCGAGCGAGCGGACTTCCAGCGTCAGGCTCGCCTCCCCGCCGACTCCCTTGAGGAGCGCCAACGCATCGCCTGCCACGCCGAAATCGAGGATGATGCGGTTGTCCTCATCTCGCGCCATGGCCCAAACCCGTGTGAGCACCGGTCGTACTCGGTACAGGAAGAGGAATCCGAATTCGTTCAATACGAATAGCCGGTCCCCGTCGAGATGCATCTCCACCGTTTGCCCTTCCTCGATCACGGCGGGGACCGCTCCTTCTTCCGGCAGACCCAAGTCGACGACCAAGACTCTTCCGTCGTCCGTCGCCACGGCCAGCCGCAGGCCGTCGAGCACCGCATGCAATGCTCGGGCGCCGGGTTCGATGCCCGGTAGCGTGCGACGTTCGACGATGCAGGGTGCGGAAGGATTCTCTACGTTCAGGAGCACGATGTCGTTGCCGGCAATCACGACCGCATTGCGCCCATCCGCCGCAACCGCGCGGGGCGGCGCCCCCAGCTCGAGGCGTCGCACGCCGCGGGGCCACGCGGGATCCCTGCCGTCGATCAACCAGGCGGAAGGTCGCTCGGATCGATCTGTCGTCAACACAAACTGGTGACCGACGGCAATACGGAACACGGGGCCCGGCAGCGCCGGCGTTCGCCCGAGCGGACGCAGACCCGGCGCTACGTCGCTCACGTCCATCGCGACCAATCGCGGCCCGACCGCCAGCCACGCGATGGACCGGAGCGGTTCGTACGTGGGCGAATGCACGACCCCGCCCGTATGCCCGATCGCCGTGAATCGCCCCGTCCGCCACGACGCCATGTCCTTCTCGAGGGGCGGCTCGGCAGGCCCCGCCTCGTCGGCGCGAGGTGCGGCCGCCACGCCCTGAATCGCGGCGGACTGCGTCGCAACACCGATCGCGGCGAAGGCGAACAGCGCAGCAGAAGCGCTTGCAAGGCGAACGAGCAACGCCCACCCGCGTCGCGAACGCTTCGTGTGCATTCGCGACCAGTGGGTGGATACCGCGTAGTGGCGCGCCGGCAACGTCATCGCAGCTCCTGACGGTTCGATCTCGATGTACGGGACGCGCAAGCCCCAAACTCGTTCGCGGGCACGTCCCGCCGAGCACGAAGTACGCTCGACGGATTGATCCGTGTCACCCTCGCGCTCGATGGCCTCCGGACCTGCTATCCCACGAAGCGCGCACAGTACCAGCAACCATGGACACCTCATCACCGCATTGGTTACGGCATCCCGCGTTCGCATCAACAGCGTAACGTCCCTGCGTTGCACCATCGTCCCGCGGCGGAGACAGCAGATAGCCGGCCGTTGTAACAAGACGGCGGAGAGGGTGGCTCCCGCCACCCCCTCTCAACCGTGTTGGACTCCGTTTCCGAGCTGGGCGCCCTATCTGCGTTGCGGGCTCCCGTCCCTATTGCTCTGCGGGGGAACGCCCCGTGCATCCGACGTCCAGCTATCCGTTAGCAGTCGCAGCAGGTCACCTCGACCTCGACGTTCTCGGCCTTCGCATTGCCGCTGCCGGATAGCCGCACCGACTCTACGCCACCCGTACCCGCGCAGGCGCAGGGCAGGGTCTTCGAGAACGCCGTGCCCGGGGACACCGTCACGTCGCTCGGCTCGATCGAGCCATCATCGCACGTCACCCGAATCTGCATCTGGTTGGTGCTCGTGCCGCAGCCGATGCCGCTTACCTTCACGTCGTAGCCCGCTGCGTCGGTGCACGTGCTCGGCTCGAGACCGCCGCCGATGAAGTGAATCCGCGCGCAGTCCGGGTCAAGCGTGTGACCTTGTACGCAGGCGGGATCCGGTGTCGGCGTGGGCGTCGGCTCCCCCAAGTCGCACTCGCAGCATTCGATCGTCGCCTTCAGATTCTCAAGCTGCGTGCCGAGGATCGGCAAGACCTTGACGGATGCGATGCCACCCGCTTCTTGGCACAGGCACGTTTCTCCGGACGAATCCGCCACGAGGAAATCGAAGTGGGATCCCGCCGGTACGTTCATCGGCACCTTGGATCCATCCCCGCACGTCACGGTGACCCCCGCCGGCGCATTCGATGGCGATCCACCACAGCGGTCACCCTCGATTCGGACTTTGTAGCCCTCGCTGTCGACGCAGTCGATGTTGATCTCCGGCACCAACGCCACCGAAAGGAACTCGACGTCCGCACCCGAACACGCCAGCTCAGGATCGAACACGACGCTACAGATCGGCTCCCCGGCACCACTCCCCTGCGCCATCACCTTCGGCGTTGTCGATCCGATCCCCATTGCCAACCCAAGCACTCCCAACATGCCAAACACAACCATCAAACGAGCCCAGCGCCGTCCAATCCCATTCGCCAAGTCAAACACAACAGCCTCCTAGGTAGTGCTCCAAGAGTCGTCCAGTACGGACGACGAAAACCAGCCAAACGTTCAAGCATCTGCAGACGCTGACATCCTAGGCGACGAGCGTTGCAAGAATGTCGCGCTCAGTGCGGTTCGTGCCGCCATTCCTGTCGATCGCACCGGTCCCCGATCCCCTTCGCAGCCCTCGAGTGTCTGTACCTCTCGACACGCGGGATGCTCGCCCGCCTCGTTCCGCCGAAAGGGCTTGCTCGATGCGCGCTCTCATGCGAATCCTGTCGATATCGCTCCTGCTCGCCGTTGGCGCTGAACGGGCGCCTCGATTGCGCGGGCCAAGCGCACCGCTCCCCGTACGGGCACAGCCCACCGACCTCATCGCCGGCGCGATTGGCGGCGTGTCGACCGACGTCGCCGCAACGGACGCACACGCGATCGTGGGCCACGGGGTCCGCGTCTCGCGCCTCCAGCTGGGCGACGATTCGATCACGCTCGTCGCGTCCTCCCGGCCCCTGGACGGACTCGTCGAACGCGTCGCCATCGCTGGC
>JAJCYU010000142.1 GCA_029262755.1 Anaerolineae bacterium | reverse complement strand
TTCCCGGCCCAGAGCAAGAGCGTTTCGTTCCAGGTCATCGTCGACAGCGCGATCGCGCCGGGTGCGGTACTGGAGAACGACGCCTTCGTGACGTCGGACATCTTCGATCCCTTCAACAGCAACAATCACGCGTTCACCCAGACCGTGGTGGACACGTGGGCGGACATGGAGCTGCTCAAGACCTCCGTCGGCGAGAACGTCGTCGCCTACGACGCGATCCTCGGCCGCTTTATCACCGTGGATCTGCCCGACGCGGTCACCGCCGGGATGATGCTGCGCTACGAGATCACCGTGCAGAACAACGGGCCCTCCGACGCGCGCAACGTCACGGTTCGTGACACGCTACCCGACACGACGCTCGTGACCTTCCTGCGCGCCGAGCGCGCCGACTGCCGGCCGGATGACGTGCAGAACAACGTTCTGTACTGCGATCTTGGGTCCATCCCCGCCGGTGCACGCGAGACCTTCGACATCTACGTCTTGGTCGACGCCGCCGTACCGGACCTGAGCGTGATCCGCAACGAGGCCGAGCTGCTCGAGCACGCCTCCACCCCGCCCACCCAACCCCCGCCGCTCGATCCGCCGCTCACCGGCGACGAGCGCACCTTCGACGCGCGGATCCAGGCGCTCCTCCAGGCCGATCCACCCCGTCTACCCCTCACGCCCGACCCCTTCGATCCCAACAACATCGACTTCGTCGACGTGATCGTCAACGCCGTCTCCGACATCGGCGGCCCGGGCGGCGGCGCCGTCGGCGGTGGCCTCATCGGCGCCCCCGACTCCGACACCATCCGCAAGCGCGACATCCCGGCCGAGCCGCGTCTCGATCGACCCTTCGAGCCCGACTACGCCGTCGCCGGCAACGAGCACCGCTACCTCGTCACCTTCGGAACCGCCGGCCCCTCCTTCGCCGTCAACGTCGCCATCACCGACACCCTCGACTTCAAGCAGACCGGCATTCCCGGTGAGTCCTTCCTGCGCTGCGAGCCCCTCGATCCCGACGATCTGGTCACCTGCTCCTACGACCCCGTCACCAACATCGTCTCCGTCGACCGCTTCCTCGTTCAGAACGAGGCCGTCATCCCCGCCCCGGGCCTCGGCACCCTCGAGCCCGGCGTCGGCTACGGCTTCTACCTCATCACCCTGGTCGACCCCGGCTACGTCCTCGACGCCGACAACGCTCCGGCCGCGACCCCCTTCAACTCCGAGCCCGGCGTCATCGCGCGCAACACGGTCTTCATCAGCTCCACCACAACTGACTTCCGCCCCTTCAACAACCGCGATACCCACCGCACCCGCATCATCGCCGAGGCCGACCTCACCCTCACCAAGACCGATATCTTCGGCGATCCCGCCCTCAACCCAGACAACGCCTTCCTCGAATGTGACCCCGTCCAGCCGGGCGGCATGATCACCTACCTCCTCGACGTCACCAACGACGGCCCCTCCGACGCCGCCGACGTCTACCTCGTCGACTGGCTCCCCGAGGCCTTCGTCGCCGTCGATCCCGCGCAGGTCATGGTCGACGTCACCAACGGCACCGTCATCGAGATCCGCGACGACGGCCGCATCACCGTCCGCCTCGGCAACGATCCCAACAACGAGGGCGTCCCGGAGCTGGGCCGCATCAACGTCGGCGGCGCCGAGCGCGTCACCATCAACGTCATGGTCCGCCTCGACGCCCCCTGCGGCGCTCAGGCCGTCAACCGCGCTCTCGTCGAGACGCGGCGCAACGACCTCGAATGGCCGCCCGTAATCACGGGTCCGCCCGAGGGCGCGCCGCTCGCGCCGCCCACCACGCCGCGCACCCCCACCCTCGATCCCGACCTCGCCAACAACGCCGCCGTCGAGACCACCACCATCGAGTGCCCGTCCATCACCATCGACAAGACGATCTCCTTCAACGGCCTCTGTCCCGGCCAGGACGTTCCCGTCTACAACCTGACCGGACAACCCGTCACCTTCTGCTTCGAGATCACCAATGACGGCACCACCTACCTCGACACCATCCGCATCACCGACACCCTCGTCACCCGCGTGGAGCCCTGGGGCACCATCGTCTACACCGATACCATCACCTTCGCCGACGATCCCAAGGTCCCCGTGCCGCCCGGCGCCACCGTCCTGCGCCAGGTCACCATCCCGCACCTGACCAAGGTCTGCGGCATCTCCACCGACACCGTCGAGGTCTCCGCCAACCCGGTCAACTCCGGCCGCACCGACCTCCCCTGCCTCGACGATGTCTTCGACGAGGACGAGGCCATCATCGAGATCCCCTGCGCCGGCGTCGACTGGCGCGTACAGCTGCCCATCCTCAACAACCCCGACGGCACCTGCGAAACCCTCGTCCAGGTTCAGAACGTCGGCGACAAGGAAACCAAGGCCATGCTCGTCGCCTGGGGCGACTACGGCTCGTGCCCACCGCAGGCCGCAGGCCCGCTCAAGCTCGAGTGCACCGGCCTGCTCGCGCCCGGCGCCGCGTGGACCTTCACCGGCAACCAGATTCCCGCCGGCGCCACCTCGGCCGTCGTCTACTCGCTCAACGCCTCCGACCTCATCCCGTCCGAGCGCGGCAACCCGCGCCCCTTCGCCGATGTCGTCTGCGGCGGCCTCTTCAACCTCATGGTCGGCAGCCACGACGTCTGGGCCGAGTTCGACATCGCCTACCGTAGCCGCGGCCTCTTCTACGGCCCCTACGACCAGGCCGGCATCAACCGCCTTGAGCTCGACTTCGGCGCCCACGCCGGCGAGCCCATCGCCATCTCCGTCAACCGCGGCTGCCCCTCGCCCAACGATCCCAACATCATCGACTACGCCGCCTACATCGGCATCTCTTCCGACATCGAGGGCGCGCGCGATCCCGTCTTCGGCGGCTTCGGCACCTACGCGCCCCTCGTCTACGCCGACCTCGCCGGCCTGAGCTCCACCATCCACATCCAGAACTCCGGCGACGAATGCACCTCCCTCGAGCTGTGGTTCAAGGCGCAGGACAACTGCCTACGCCCCATCCTCGGCACCGTCCTCTCCCTCTCGCCCGGCGAGACCCTCTCCTACGATCCCAACACCGTCGTGGGTCCCGGCTGGCTCGGCACCGCGTGGCTGCGCTCCTCGCAGCCCCTCGGCGTCGTCGTCGACAACATCGGCGACAACCACTTCACCTCCTACATCGGTCAGGCCGCCGACGTCTTCGACCTCGACCTCACCATCGGCAACCAGATCAACTACGCCCCGCTCATCTACTCCGAGTACCAGGGCTGGGACTCCGCCATCCAGGTCATGAACCTCTCCGGTGTCACCGCCGCCAAGGTCAAGGTCTACTTCCTCGACCGCTCCGGCGACGTCATCACCACCCTCGTCGACTGGGTCTGCCCCCGCGGCTCCCAGACCTTCTTCCTCCCCGTCATCGAATCCCTGCCCGGCAACTGGGTCGGATCGGCCCGTGTCGAGAGCCAGGAGTGGTGGGCCCCCGGCACGCCGCTGGTCCAACCGCCCAAGGTCCTGTCCGTGGTCTCCATGGACCGCTGGGTCGATCCCGCGCGCACCAGCCGCCGCGAGGCAGTCGCCTACAACGCCCACACCGAGTGCCTCCTCTTCGACTGGCAGATCGGCTCCGGCAAGGGCGGCCTGACCACCGGCTCTGCGGTCTTCGCCGTCCCCTTCTTGGCCAAGGGCTTCCAGGGCACCACCTCCGAACTCGCCATCACCAACCTCGTCCCCAAGCCCGGCTTCACCGACCTGGCCATCTTCTTCTTCGACCAGAACGGCTTCCTAGACGTCATCTGCGAGAAGCTCTCCGATCGCCAAGTCGAGTACATCGACCTCAACTCGTGGGGCTGGATGCCACAGGGCTACCTCGGCTCCGCCGTCGTCTCCGCCATGTTCTGGGAGCACCACGTCTTCGACGACCAGGGCCAGCACCAACGCAACCTGGTCGGCCTAGGCGGCACCGCCGTCGAACGCATCGGCCGCTCCCTCAACGAGCCCGACGTCCCCGGCGACGAGTCCAAGGCCTACGAGTCCTTCCCGATCTTCAACCACTTCGCCCCCCCGGTGCACCCAGAGTGCCCGGGCGTACCCTCCCCGCGACCCTAGGGCGCATCCTTC